>JBBRRV010000344.1:0-2085 GCA_038246075.1 Bacteroidales bacterium | reverse complement strand
TACAATACGCTTGTGTCCGAACTTCAGAAAAATCCAAAGTTCAGTGATTGTGATTTCAGCACATTGGAGATAATCGCCCTTTCGAAAAAGTCAGTACCCCGGATTATGGCTGAAAATTTGGATAAAGCCATCAGGAACCTGGAACGCCAGATTGCCTTCAATGGAAAAGATAAGATAATGATTAAGAAAGGGCTATACAAAGCCATGGGAATATCGCGACCTACCTTGGACAAATGGTGTGAATCTGGTTTTATTTCAACTGAATCAACAAATAAATTTTGGGGCGGCAGTGAGCTTTTTGAACCCGAGATTGTCCTAAATCAACTTATGAAGCTAAAGGACAATAAATAATCTCTTTTATTCAGGCGTGAAATGGTTATTGGTAATGGCTTGAATTCATATTGCGTTTCTTTAGTTTTCTTTTTATAAAAAAAAGTACCGACGTTACGTCGCATGCCATCAGGGTGCATTCCGCATAGACTTGTATTTTTTGTAAACACTATCGTTACTTTATTCCTTTATATTTCCATCATTTGACACCATTTTAGTCTATTTTACAGGTAGTGTAAAGTCCTATATATCTATAATATATACAAATGGCATATATATTTGTATTCAAATCAACATTGAACCGACTATGACGATAGTCTATGTTTCACTTTAATAGCTTACAAAATGTCAACGATCATAATAACCATACCTAAAGAACTTAGGGCTATCGTGAATGAAGCCATCGCTGAATTTATGCCTAAACCCCAAAAAAAGGAGGATCAACCCGATAACATTACCTTAGGGACTGTCAATAAATAATGTTCATATATTTGGCGAAATTATATAATTCCATTCACCGTGAAAATCATTCCTTGCTATATTTAGTTTTTGCTTTTCCTGCTCCGTCACTTTTATTCCTGTTAAGTATATATTTTCATCGAGATTTGCTTTTATAGTAAGTCCTGCTATTGTAGTAGTCGCTCCAATAAGGTTTATGATTACCAATAAAGACGTCAAAGGCATTGCTCTCCAATTTTTTGATATATAGGAAAATAGACGATGTTCAATTTTATTCCACTTGCTAGTTCCTGGAGGAAAATGACTCACATAAATAAACAATGCACATTCATTACTAAATTTTTGTAACTCAGCTTTCCATAAATGATTTCTTGAACCATTGCTTCCACCACCATCAGCATTGATATACAGGCGATTTGAGGAATGGTATAGTATTTTACCTTCCTTTTCCCACCAATCGCGTATGGTTGATACTGCAAAAGTAGCTGTGTCACTGCTTATTCCTACATTAACCCAACCGCGGTTATTCTGAATGTCATAAACTCCATACGGACTTGCTTTGCCATTGGTTTTATCAATAAAATCATAAACATTAACCTCTCTCGGATTATTTACCTGCGTCCATTCTTGTCCGTTGTTTTTATATTCTCCTACAAGCTCCTTTTTCTTGCAATCGACAGAAATTACAGGGTCGTTACATTCTGCAAACTCTTTTGCTGTTTTATTGATATGTTCAAACTGCGCATCTCTATCAGGTGAATCCCCACCTTCCTTAGTCTTTTTGTTTGCCTGAAGGCTATATCCTAATTCTATAAGGCATTGACGAACTGCTTCATGGCAAATTTTATATCCTAAAACTAGTAACTCGGCTGCTATCTTTCTTGTACTTTTACTTGTCCATATCAACGGATTCATCGGATCTCCCAGTGTATGAGGAGATACTATATTCTCTATAGCTTGCAGCATTTCTGGTTGAAGTTCAGTGGCTTTCTTTCTACCACCACCTTCTTTTCTAATGCGGTTTTTTGTTGAATCATCTCTTGTGACAAATAAATCCGTTTCACCTTTTGCAATTGTTCGTCTCGTTACTGAGGCCAATAATGCAATTTTTGACATTCCACCCCATCCAATGCTACGAGCTTCTGCCGATAAATAAATTCTGCGTTGACGTTCATCCAATATGGGTAGAACAGTTTCAATTCGTGTTTTAATAACATCATTAGTTTCCATTGTTTTTTCAATAAAGGTAACTGTTTTATGTACATGTTGAGTATATTATGTATTGACAGCTCCTTA
>JBBRRV010000343.1:0-2129 GCA_038246075.1 Bacteroidales bacterium | reverse complement strand
CCGATCATAACAGCAAAAAAAACATTGGAATTGCGTGGGGAATATCCCATGGGTTCCATCAACATTTTCCACCGCAACGACCTGAGAAAGTGGCTCAGAATACCTAGCAATGCGGCCATTACAATCCAGGCATAATTGGCATGCCGGAATGATATCATGATTTCTGTCTTCTGACTGTGCGTTAAATTGCGCATAAACAACCAGATAAAGAATATTCCTATGCCCATGAAAAAGACGAAACGGGCAATCGTGCTGACCTTGTTTTTCAAAAAACTACCTGAGTTTATTATTACTGTCGGGGAAAACAATTGTAGGCTTAAATGTCCTTGCGAGGTCAAATTCCATACTGGCATAAGAGACAATAATAACGAGGTCGCCAGGGACGGCTTTGCGGGCCGCTGCACCATTAAGCGAAATGTTACCGGATCCGCGTTCACCTTTAATCACATATGTTTCCAGGCGCTCGCCATTATTGATGTTGAGCACATGAACTTTTTCATATTCGATAAAGTTGGCAGCTTCCATCAAATCTTCGTCAATAGTGATACTGCCGATGTAATGAATATCCGCCTGAGTGACAGTAGCCCGGTGTATTTTCGATTTAAGAACTTCGATGTACATAGCGCAAAGTTACGTAAAAATTCAATTTATTAAATAAATGGTCAAATAGCTGATAGGTAGTATGTTATAATCGTGAAATAACATAAAATAACTTATGATATTCCGCTATTGTGTTGAAATGCATGTATGGTTAACTGAATTTATTACCGCTGCAGCACGATATTATCAATAAGGCGAACCTGTCCAAGGTAAACAGCTATGCATACGATAATGTGTCTGGTGTCAATCCAGGCGGTGACTGGCATCAGCGTATCCATATCAACAATTTCTACGTATTCAACCCTGAAGAAAGGATTTTGTTCAATATCGGCTATGATCATCTGTTGAAGTCCGGCTGGCGTTTGACTTGTGTAAACCGCAGCGGCTTTTTGCAGTATAGCATATAACTGAGGAGCAACAGAGCGCTGGTCAGGGAGTAGGCGCATGTTGCGCGAACTCATGGCCAATCCGTCAGTTTCACGTACAATAGGGCAGGAGACAATATGTGTTTTCATCGACAGCATTTCCACCATTTTTCGGATGATGACAAGTTGTTGGAAATCTTTTTCGCCGAAATAGGCAACGTCGGGCAATGTAATTTCCAGCAGCCGGCGCACTACAATAGCCACGCCATTAAAATGCCCGGGACGAAACCGGCCTTCCATTACCTTGTCAAGCATGCCGAAATTATATACAGTTGTATCTGGATGTGGATACATTTCCGCGACAGAGGGAGCGAAAACGGCCTCACAACCTCCACTGGCAAGCATGGCCATGTCGGATTCCGGCGTGCGCGGATATTTTACAAGATCGTCAGGATTGTTAAATTGAATAGGATTTACGAAAATGCTGCAGATTACAATATCGTTTTCCTGGCGGGCCCTGTTCACCAGCGATAAATGTCCCTGGTGAAGCGCACCCATTGTGGGAACAAAACCTACACTGGATCCTTTTTGCCTGAGGTCCCCGATATATGTCTGGGTTTCGGCAACAGTCTGAAGTAATATCATAATAAAGTGTTTGAAACAGTCATAAACTGCAGTGAAGAATGTATTGAATTCATAGCATTCAAGATGCAAAGCAGATCTATGCCAGGGCAATTTAACCTGTTAGTCTTCAATTGGTTTATTCAGGATACCGAGCATATCCTTTTCGAGTGATAGGGCAGGTGTTTCTGTGATGCGGCCAATCTCTTTATAATTACGGTAGAAGATAAAAGTTGGAACCAGCTTGATATTCATGCCTGCCAGATCAATATCCGGTGCTGACTTTTTGCGGTCGACACAGATGAGCGATAGCTTGCTGTAATCGAATTGCAACTGATCAAGTATTTTGTAAAATCGAGGGGCTTGTTCCTTACTGTCGTCACACCAGGTTCCCATAATGAGGGTGACAGTGATATCGGCTAAATCTGGAGAAAGCATGCGCAATACGGCAGTGTCAGGAGCATATGGACCATAGTTGACCTGGTATGCAGAGTCAAAGTCGCAAGTGGTGAATCCCTCGCGATCACAATATCCTATCAGGAT
>JBBRRV010000342.1:0-2145 GCA_038246075.1 Bacteroidales bacterium | reverse complement strand
CCGATATTAATGATGTGGCGGGCTTTTTCACTTTGTTTCATCAGCGGAACTATAGATGAGGTAAGATAAAACATCCCGTCTAAATTCGTGTTGATCATCGCATGCCAACGTTCCAGAGGGAGCTGATCTATTTTGCTGAAAAATCCGACTCCGGCATTGTTGATCAGGATATCAGGAACGTGTGAATCAGAAAAGGTATTATTTACCCAGGAAATGGTGGCTAGCTGGTCGGTAATGTCGATGCCCACAGGGATAAAACTATTTCCTGCTTTTTTTTGAATAACATTGAGCTTTTCCATATTGCGGGCGAGTCCGTATACTTTTGCCCCTTTTGCCACCAATGCGATTGCTAATGCAGCGCCCAATCCACTGCTGGCACCGCTTACTATTGCAATTTTATTATCTATTTCCATGGAATTGAGTATTAATATTTCCACCCATTACATTGGCATTTAATAACATTGTTTTTCAACTGGCTTTACCCGGATAAACAGCAAACAACCGATTCAAAGAGAATCCATAATTGTACCCGAATTTGCCATCAATGCACCGGCTTTTTTCATATCAGCAATGGCCTCAGACACATCATTTTTGTCCTTACAAATCCCCTGCACTGCATCTTCGATCAGGAACGTTTTAAAACCGTTTTTTAAAGCATCCAGCATCGTTTGCTTAACACAATATTCGGTTACGAGACCGGCAACATACAATTCACTTATCTTTTTTTTTCTGAGATATGTGGTAAGATTTTCATTGGTGGCTTCAAAAGCCGGGTAGCCGTCATCTTTATTATCTGTGCCTTTTAAAAAAACGAAATCGAGTTTGCTGGCATCTAAATCCGGATGAAATTCAGCGCCCGGAGTATCGCGCACACAATGTACAGGCCAGGTTTCGAAATGTATAGTGTTGGCTGGATGCCAATCCTTTGAAGCCAGCACATAATCAAATTTATCCATCAGCCTGTTGATTACAGGAACAATACGATCCCCGTCAGGGGCTGGCAAGGCACCGTTTGGACAAAAATCATTTTGCAAATCGACAATAAGCAATGCTTTCATTTTATTTTCCTTTGCTGAAGTCCGTGATTAATTTATCTCTCAATTTCATAAGGCTCTTGCTTAAGCCCACCTTATACAAGTGCGGATATTCAAATCGTTTGTGTTCATCGGGCAGTTGCGATATTCTGAATTTCCGGTAGTCAGATATCTCGCTGATACTTTTTTCGCCAACGATTAGCTTTCCATTTTCAATTACTTTCCCGACAATGGTTTCACTTTTCAACCCCTCTACCGGCGTATTGCGATCAGGATTCTGTGGATGAAAAATAGTATGTATTTTCTGCTCATTTTCATCGGCAAGGGCAATAGCGTCAGCATAGAATTTATTATTACCATTAAAATAGCGCACTACTTTCTTCTCGCCGGGCAAAGTAATTTTAATCAGGTCTTCTGATAGCTTAATAGTTGGTCGCTGGTTGATGAGGCTTAATTTATAAACACCATCGAGCGCAGCATCGCTTTTACCGGTAACCAGGCTGGTGCCAACCCCAAACCAATCAATGGGCGCACCCTGTCCGATAAGACTTTTAATAATGTATTCGTCCAACTGATTGGATGCTACGATTTTAACATTGGTTAAACCGGCCTTATCCAGTTGCTGCCTGGCCATTATTGACAGGTATGCAAGGTCGCCGCTGTCGAGCCGTATAGCCGAAAGCTGATGCCCTGCCAGCTCCATCTCTTTTGCCACTGTAATGGCGTTGGGTACTCCGGTTTTCAAAGTATTGTAGGTATCAACCAGCAAAATACAATTTTCGGGATGAGCCGATGCGTATTTTCTGAAAGCAGTGAGTTCATTTTCAAAACTCTGAACCCACGAATGAGCCATTGTTCCCGAAGAGATAAGGTTATACAGAAATGCGCTGTAAATATTTGAGGTGCTGTCCACCCCTCCTACAACGGCAGCCCTACTGGCCTGGATAGCTGCCCAGCCCTGTGCCCGCCTCATTCCAAATTCCATCAATAAGCTATTGCCTGCCGAATGTCGGAGCCGGTTGGCCTTTGTTGCAATAAGTGATTGAAAATTAAGCACGTTAAGGGTGATGGTTTCCACCAATTGTGTTTCAATGATATTTCCTTTAACCCT
>JBBRRV010000341.1:0-2156 GCA_038246075.1 Bacteroidales bacterium | reverse complement strand
GGCGTTGAGTTCGTCGGTGAGCAGGTGGAGGGCGCGGGCGATGCGTGGGCTGTCGGGTCGCTCGAGGGTGACGGTGATGGCGGTGGTGGTGTAGTCGATGTGTCCGCCTTGGTGGAGGAGGTGGCGGGTGATGGCGCGGTATTCGTTGGGGTCGGTCAGGTAGGCGTTGAGGTGTTCGGCGAGCCACGCTTCGGCGTTGTACGCGAGTAGCCGTAGCACCATCTGCAGGCCGCGGCGGGCCAGGTGGGGGCGGGCGCGTTTCGCGTCCGGGTCCAGCTCGGTGGCGAGCACTTTGGCCGGGATCGGCTTGAGTACGGCTTTCGCGTCGTCGAGCGTTCTCTGGGCGTGCCGGATCCGGGCGTGCGCGCCGGGTAGGGCGGTGTTCTTCTGCTTCGGGGTCGCCTCGCTGTTCAGCAGCTGCGGCAGCGCGCGTTCGGCCGCGGCCAGCTCGGCCTCGGCGGCGTTGACGTGTTTGCGGGCCGCGGCGCGGGCGGGGTTGGCCACCATCCGGGTGTCGGGGCCGATGTCCATCCGGTAGTCGGCCAGGGCGTCGATGCCGTTGTGCTCGGACGCGTACTTGAACATGTTCTCGATCCGCCACCGGGCCCGCAGCCAGCACACCAGGTCCGCGCCGGTCGCGGTGGTCTCGGAGGTCAGGACCTGCAGCACCGGCTGGTCGTGCTCGTACAGGGTCAGCTGCCGGGCTTGGCCGTAACCCGGCAGTTCGACAGCCTCATCGGCGAGGACCATGGCGATCTGGGTGCCGTCTCGGACCGTCACCGACGGCGTCGGCGTCGCGGTCGCTGCCACCAGCGGGGCCCGCCGGTAGGTGACCCAGTGCGCGCCCGCCTGCCGGCAGGCGGTGAAGGTGGCCGGGTAGGCGCCGCCGCGGTCGAACCCGAGCAGCACCGGGGCGTGCGGGCCGATGACCGCCCGCAGCTGGGCCAGCACCCCGGGCAGGGTGCAGCTGAGCCCGGCCGGCTCACCGGAGCCGAAGACCACGGCCCGGCCGCGGGCGTCGACCAGCAGCGTGTCGTCGCGGCCGGGCTGGGCGTGGCGGCGTTTGGTGTTCCACCCCTTGGCCACCGGCCGGGCGCCGGCGTAGGCCACGAAGTGGTCATCGACGAAGTACACCGGGTCCCGGGCCGGGTCGACGGCCAGCATCCCGGCAGCGAACGCCCGCTGCAGCGCCAGCGGGTCCGAGGCGTCGGCCAGCGCGGACAGCCGGGCCCGTAGCGTGGCCAGCTCCGGGATCACGGCCAGCCCGACCACCGGCCCGGCCTCGGCCCGGCGCAGGTGCTTGGTCCCCTCCACGGTGCCCGAGCCCAGCGCGAAGCCCAGGGTCGCGGTGGACAGCACACCCAGGTCGCCGTAGCGGCGGGCCGGGCCACCGGTCAGCGTCGCGAAGGTGGCCTCGGCGCCGACCCGGTCCAGGTAGGGGAACAGCAGCATCGCCCCGGCATACCGGCAGCGGTAGGAACCGGCGCCGATCCGGGCCGAACCACCGAACACCGCCGGGTCCACCGGCCCGGTCGAGCCCGCCGGCCCGGTGTCGCTCCCCTGTCCCGCCTCGGTCTCGCTCGCCTCGGCGTCCTCGAGCTCTGTGTCCTCGAGCTCGGTCTCGCTTGCGTCGGTGTCCTCGGGCTCGGGGAGCACCTCCTGCACCGAGGCGGGACCCACCCGGGCGAGCAGCTCGCTGATCACCGACTGGGACACCCCGAGCCGGTCGGCGATGGCCTGCTGGGTCCACCCCTGACCCGCCCAGGTCCGGGCCTGGCCCACCTGGCGGCCCGACAGCTTGGGAGGCCGGCCCCGGCGGCGCACCAGCCCGGCCGAGCCGTCCCGGCGGGCCTGCCCCCGCAGGATCGAGAGGTACGTGGCGCTCAGCCCGAACACCGTGGCCACCTCGTCAACGCGTCGCCCGGCGTCGGTCAGCGCCACCATCGCCAGGTTCCGCATCCCGGTGTCGGCGGCGTCGTAGCGGTACAGCAGGGACCGGCCGAGGGTGACTAGGACCTGCCCGTCGTGAGCGACCAGACGCAGAGCAGCCGGTTCCGGCATCCCGTCCAGCTCGGCCTGACTCACCCCCACACCCTACCACATCTTACGTGATTTCCGATGAGGGAGAGCGAAGAAAAAGCCCTGATCACAGGGCT
>JBBRRV010000340.1:0-2169 GCA_038246075.1 Bacteroidales bacterium | reverse complement strand
GAGTTCAGGCTACACCCGTGGAACGGCCAGACTGGATGTCAATACCGAAGTAAATAAATGGCTCAGCGGCGGAATGAGTATGTTGGTGGGTCTGTCGAAAACTGATCTCATCGGCAGTTCAGGCGACGGTGCCGGCGGTAATGGCGGAAGCGTGATCCGGTATGCTTTCTTCCGCAATCCTGCCATTCCTGTAAAATTTGATGATGGAATTAATTATGTCGACAGGCCAGCCGAATATTTCGCCAAACTTTATAATATTACGCTGCCGGAGGCACAACGGTTTGATTCTTTCCTTGGCGATGGCTACAATCCCATCGGCATGACTGCCCATAATGATAATACCCGCAAGGACGACAGTTATCTTGGTAAGGTGTTTTTGGCAGCAAAAATTACCCCAAAGCTGAAATTTACGACCAATGTGGGCATGGACTACCGTAATTCCGACTCACGACAGTTTAATGGAACCTGGGGAACCCTGGATCGCATCAATTCACCAAACGGCCTGGCTGTGGGCATTGAACGCATATCCAACTGGACCATCAACAACCTGCTGAATTACGAAACCAAGATCGGAGAAAAGAATACTTTTTCGGCATTGGCTGGTTTTGAGGCTATTAAGGAAAGCGGAAAAGCACTTTATTCCAGCGATCAGACTTTCCCTACAGAGCAGAAGGAACTTCTCTTTATCGGAAATGGAACCGGCATCAAAAGAACCAGTTCCAATGCCTGGGCTTCAAGCCTGGCATCCTTTTTCGGCAGGGTCAATTACGATTTTAACGGAAAATACTACATCTCCGGTACACTTCGTCGTGATGGTTCTTCCCGGTTTATTAAAGACAACAAATGGGGAACATTCTATTCGGTTTCGGGAGGATGGATCCTTAAACAGGAAAACTTCCTGAAGGATGTTTCCTGGCTCGATAACCTGAAACTGCGTGTAGGGTATGGCGCTATCGGAAACCAGGATATCGGACTCTATGCCGACAAGGACAGGATTTCCCCCGACAGGAACTATCCTTTCGGCGGTGTGTCCGCCATCGGTTATGTCCAAAGCGCCCTTGGAAATGAAAACCTGAAGTGGGAAACCAGCTACCAGTATAATGGCGGCGTGGATGTTGAGGTCTGGAAGGGTGCTTTGGCCTTTTCGGTTGATTACTTTTATAAACTTACCGAAAATCAGCTTGTCACTGCTTCAAATCCCCCGTCGGTCGGATATGCATCCCCTCCTGTGATCAACAGCGGATCGATCTTGAACAAGGGGCTTGAATTTGAAGCTACCTACCGCAAATTAAAAAAAGAGTGGGGATTCTCTGTCAGCGGTAACATCGCCTATCTTCACAATGAAGTGGTAAAGCTGGATGCGCCTATTCCCAGGGCAACGGTTGAGACAGGTATTTCTGCTACAAGAGTTGCAGTAGGACAGCCCATCGGATCATATTATTTGCTCGAAATGGAAGGCATCTTCCAGAATGAAACGGATGTTTTACTTTCGGCATTCCAGGGTAACAACATTCACCCCGGCGATGTAAAATTCAAAGATCAGAATGGTGATGGTCGCATCGACAACCTGGACAGGAAATACCTTGGCAGTGCCATCCCGAAACTGACGCTTGGTCTTAACCTGGCGACCAATTATAAAAATTTCGATTTAAGCCTGTTCTTCCAGGGTACTTATGGGAACAAGATCTATTCTCAGGTAAACCAGGATATTGAAGGTTTTTACCGCGGCTTTCCTGTCACACAACGTTATTTTGATCAGCGGTGGACCGGCGACGGAACATCCAATACACAGCCGAGGGCTTCATGGACCGCCAAATCAAATAATGCCATGCCTTCTTCACGTTTCCTGGAGGATGGCTCTTACCTAAGGCTGAAAAACCTTCAGCTTGGTTATTCCATCCCCGAGAAACTGATCAAGGTTACCGGCTTAACGAAGGCAAGGGTATATGCATCGGGCACCAACCTGCTCACCTTTACGAAATATTCCGGTCTCGACCCGGAAATGACCGTCAGCGATAACTCCAAGGGCGAAGGTGATGGCGCCGCAGGCATTGACTGGGGAACTTATCCGTCTTCCATGACCATCATGTTTGGTATCGACATCACATTTTAATACTATCCGGCTATGAAAATGAATTCTAAAACAATATCAGCTAGTTCCAGGCATCT
>JBBRRV010000339.1:0-2171 GCA_038246075.1 Bacteroidales bacterium | reverse complement strand
GGTTCGTCAGTAGAATCTATGGGTGAGTTCAGGTTCGGGTAGCTTGCCAAGTGAATGATAGAGGGCGAGTTCGAGCACACGGTAAGTGCGGAAGCCGTAGGATTTTCTCATAGTGACTTTGGCTTTGTTGTTTAAGCCTTCGACAATGCCACTGGAGAACTGCTTTTTAGCCTTGAAATAATTGAGGATGAGGGGGCGGTGTTTGCGGAGCATGCGGGCGATCTTCTTCATCGGATCGATACGGGATCGCATGGTTTGGCGACACCACTCATCCAAGAACTTACCGGCCCAAGTGGGCGAGTTGTAATCCCAGAATTGTTGAAATTGTTCCTTGAGCAGGTAGGCGCGGACGGTTTTCAAGTTGTACTGCACCAGTTCGCGGAGGCGGAGCCATTGCTGACTGGTGAGGTTCTCAACGCGCTTGAGCAGGCACCAGCGGGATGTTTTTAACACTGGCGCGTAACCAGCTTCGGCCATGCGGCGCGATTCGGCGGCGCGAACCTCGTCGAGGGCCTCGTTCATCTTGGCGACAATGTGGAAGCGGTCCAGGATGTGGAGGGCTTGCGAGCATTTTTCACGAATGACGGTCAAGTAGGGCTGCCACATATCCGAGCAGACGAACTCGATCCGGGAGGCGAGTTGGTCACCAATCAGGTTGAAAAAGCCGAGGAAAGTTTCCATGGTACGTTCGCGGCCGATCCAGAGCAGGCGAACGCAGTCGAGATCGATCTGGTAGACCAGGGTCAAATAGTTCTGCCCTTTGGCGTATTGGATTTCGTCGACACCAATGGCGCGGATGGGCGCCAGAATGCGATGCTCCAAGCCCCAGCTGACGGCATATTCCACCGAGTGGCAGACCTTCTCCCAAGAGGTATGGAAGGCCTCGGCGGTCTCCTGCCAGGACAGCTTGCGAGCCCAGTGAGCCAGGAACTGCATGTAGACTTTGGTCAACTGGTGCTTACCGTCGCCCCAGGGAACCTCTTCGACGACGACGCCGCAGCCGGGGCAGTTCACTCGACGCATGGTATAGAGCAGAAACACCAGGAACCCCCACACCGGGATAAACTCAAACCGCCGCTGGGTCAGATGATCATAACCGGGAGCGGGCTTATGGCAGCCAGAGCAAGTGATCGCCGAGCCGGTTCGGGGCCGGACGGCGACTTCGATGGCGGTCTGGTCGGTGTTGAAGCTGACCTCACCATACACGAATCCACGGAAATGGTGGCAGTGGTTTAGAATCGTTTTCAGTAACATAGCCAAGCGGGATCGAAGCGGGAAGACTTCTACGATAACCCGCCACCAGCCCACAGCGCATCCCGATCTGTCCGGCTATGGCGTGGACGTGGGACAGTGGCCAGGCTCCTGGATGGGGGTGGACAAAGATCTCGCTGCCGGCGAGAAGATCGTGGCGTACTTCGGCCCGTTTTTGGAGCACTTGGCGCAGTCGGATCTCTCCCGGAGGACGGTGCGCAAGCACATCCTTAATCTATGGGTTCTGGGTGGCGAGATGATTCGCGATCTGAACCAAACGCCCACTCTGAGAAAGGCCGCTGTGGAGCAACTGGTTTTCGATGCGATTCAAGAGGGTGGCCCTCTGCTGTATCACAGTGATGGTGAGGAGGAGCAACGCTCGTTCGAATCGACCTGCCGGAAGTTCTGCCGATTCCTGCAACTATGACTGACCTCCCAACTGGCCCTGAGCTCTTCCAACCGGACTGCAACTGGTTCGGGAAACGGAATCCTGGAGCCAGCCGAGTTTAACGGACCGGCACACCAGCAGCCCAAGAAGATCAGGAGAGCTGTGGAAATGACGGAGCTATGGACCGAGAGGAAAACCAAAAGCAGGTTTCCCACTCGGTCCACAGCTCCTTGAAAATCTCGCAAAAGCGGCGAGATTTTCACATTTCCACAGCCCCGGCGATTTTCTATGTATACGACGAAAACCCGAAAGAACCAGAACTCTTAACTGGGGCTGTGGAAAAGTGGAAATCCAAAAGCAGGATTCCCACTTTCCCACAGCCCCGAAAGCCTGCGGCGCAAGGAAGGACAGTAGTTGCTGTATCCCGGCCAAGCAAAGACAACCCCCAGTGATAGCGAGGACCCAAAGAATCGCGGCTCTCTCAACCTCAACCGCTGAGGCCGTTTTCACCCACAGATTCCCCGGACGAGGC
>JBBRRV010000338.1:0-2172 GCA_038246075.1 Bacteroidales bacterium | reverse complement strand
TCTTTGTGAACACGGAATATGAAATAGGACAAGGCTGGCGCGCGTCTCCCGACGCGTGCCGGAGCACTGTCCATTATTTCATGCTACAGAAAAACATAAATTGCTCGTCTTTAAAGCTGCGCGTGAGCTGAAGATTTAGTTCATGACAATTCAAAACCCGTTCAATATTCCAGGCACAAGTCTCAGACTTGCCAGCAGGTATTGAAACTTTGAATTTTGCTATTTGCTATCTGAATTTTGAATTATTCATTTTTCATTATTCATTTTTCACTCCCGATAGCTATCGGGATCACTTTTCACTTTTCACTTTTCATTGCTTTGCTCCGTTTGCTCCTTAGTGCTCCTCAGTGCCCTGCGTGTTCTTAGTGGTAGAAAAATTTACAACCCGACACTAACCCCCGCCCTTATAATCGGATTTGAGTATGGTGAATATTCCGATTCCATGATATTATAGAGGATCATGATCGAAAAATAGACCCTGCCACCAACCGGTTGCCGGTAGCCGCCTCCCAGGAATAAACCTGGCACGTCAACCGTCCTGGCATATTTCTCAAAGTTGCTCCCTGTAGCATTTGGCCTATAGTCGTCGTACGAATAAAGCAGGTACTCATATTCAGCATGGGCAAAGAGGTTTTCAACAAAGTAATACCTGGCAAAAATGCTGCCCCCGTATATATTGCTGGTCATATCCTCAAACGAATAGGTATATTGATTATAGAAGTATTTCTTAATGTGGTAATACTTATAGGTTAAGGATACTCCAGCTGCCACGTTGGATGTAATACGGTAACCAACCATCGGGGAAACATCAACTAGTGTGATGTCGCCAAATTGCAAACCCATGTTACCGCCAAAGAATATCCTGTCAGAAAACTTTGAAGGCAGTTCCGGTTTGTATTCCTGGGCCTGCAATGAGGAACAGCAGTTGAAGGCCAGAAATAATCCCATCAAAAATGCGGCTGAAGCGGAAATAGTTTTCATGAAAGATATGGGATTTTAGATTGAATACAACGGTAAATGCAATACTTTAGTATGCCTAGCCACCCCTAAACGCTTTGCTAAATTAGGCATTTTCCTTATTCCTCATCCCATACGGTCACCCCGAGAAGCCTGCCATGAACTTAGTCGAAAGGAAGTTTGGGGGTAGAATGTTGAATAACAACAACATATATAACTTGTCATTGGCAGGATCCTGTTCTGAGGATAGCCGAAGGGTAATCGCAGCACTTTGTTTAGCAAATCACTTATCTATAAAGCGACTCATTTAGCCAGAGAAAGAATAGCGTGAACATTAAGCCCCTCGACTCCCCTTCGTCTGCGCTCAGGGCAGGCTTCTCGGGGTGACTGTGAATATTGAGTCTGCCAAACAATACATACACCAGTTAGTTTCCGTTTGAGCCATCTTTTCATGCTGGTTGGAGAGTGTTAACTTAACTGTGTAAACCCCGTGTTTAATTAGCTGCATAAAGTTAGATTTTTATACTGCATTTTTCTATTCCAAAGATATTGATAAATTGAACCAGCATTATTGGCCAATTTTTTTGAGGCATGGTCCATTTCTTGGACGATTGCAACAATGCCAGGTATACAACTTTTTCAACCGCAGTATCGCTGGGTAATGAAGCCTTTGATTTAGTGTACTTGCGGATATTCCGGTTGATATTTTCAATAAGATTGGTAGTGTAGATGATCTTTCGAATTTCCATTGGGAACTCAAAGAATGTGGTAAGGTTATCCCAGTTGTTCCGCCAGGATTGACCGATGTAAGGATATTTTTTCGCCCAAACATCTTCAAAAGCAGCCAGTTTGCCGGAAGCAATCTGCTCATCCGGAGCATCATAAACTTGCTTGAGTGCCTGAGCCACAGCCCTTTTATCTTTCCATACAACGAACCTCAAAGAGTTGCGTAGCTGGTGTACGATGCAAATCTGCGTTTTAGCAGATGGAAAAACAGCCTTAATCGCATCGGTAAATCCGGTTAGGTTGTCGGTGCTGGTAATCAGGACATTTTCCACTCCACGGCTCTTCAGGTTGGTCAATACACTCATCCAGAAAGAAGCACTCTCATTCTGGCAAATCCACATACCCAGCATCTCTTTAAAGCCCTGGTTATTCAGCCCCACAGCTATCTGAACTGCTTTATCAATGACCTTTCCATCCTGACGAACCTTA
>JBBRRV010000337.1:0-2198 GCA_038246075.1 Bacteroidales bacterium | reverse complement strand
GTAAGGGATTTTCACCCTCTGGAAAAATGCACACTTAATGTTTGGCTCTTACGGAAAAATTAGTATTTTTGGAATTTTTCCAGAGCTTACACTAAGTGTGCGCACTGCTCATGCAGGGCGCACACATGCGGTATAAAATATTGGGGTTTAAGCGGTAAGTCAAGCGCATCGCCCGCTGGCAAGGTTTCTGTCGGGTGATAGGGAAGTACGCACGTAATCCCCAACATTTCATACCGCCACCGTTGTGTGCTATACTAAAAAACACCTACCAACATGAAGCATATAATTTTAACTTTAACGATTTATTGTTTGACACTAACTTTAGGATTTTCGCAACATAATCAAATAGGACAAAATATGAAAACAGCATTGATAATTATAGACATTCAGAATGATTATTTCGATAACGGAACTATGACTTTAGTTGGTTCTGAGAAAGCAGGTAATAATGCAAGATTGATACTTGAAAGTTTTAGAGCTGATAGCTTACCAATAATTCATATACAACATATCGCAACAAGACCAACAGCAATATTTTTTCTACCAAATACAAAGGGAGCAGAAATAAATGACATTGTAAAACCAATAGGGCAAGAAAAAGTAATTATCAAGCATTACCCAAATAGTTTTAGAGAAACTGAATTACTGGATTATTTGAAAAGTAAAAACATAACTGATTTGGTAATCTGTGGTATGATGACTCACATGTGTGTGGATGCAACTTCAAGAGCGGCAAAAGATTTTGGATTTAATATTGTATTAATTGGAGATGCTTGTGCAACCAAAGACCAAGAAATAAATGGACAGATAGTGAAAGCTGATGATGTTCAAAATAGTTTTTTAGCAGCATTAAATTATTTTTATACAACAGTAGAGACAACAAAACAATATTTAGATAAAAAATAAGTACAGCACACAATCGAGTAGACTGCCCCGTCAGTAACTGACGGGGAGAGCCTCTCCCACCACTGTACGTGGGGGTCTCGTATACAGCGGTTCATTAAGATGTGGGGCAACTTTTTCGTAATACGTCAATAAAGCTTCATAACCTCTCTTGCACAAACGATTCACGGTTAAGGTGGTGCCAAGGATAGGGCTTTGGGCAATTGCCCAGCCTCCCATTCGGCTTCTACTCCACTGATATGCCATTTCTTGTTCTACTCCCAGTCGGATCAGGTTTTTCCTTTTCCTTTCCGGTTTGTTATTCACCGATTATTTATTTTAATGGTGTTTATGAGCTCGCTATGGCTCGGTACCAGTTATGCCATATACAATACCTTAAACGGTTTCGCACCCATCCGTCGAGTTCCTTGAGTTTGCTTTGGATACTTGCCATACGGAAGTATCCTAGCCATCCTCGCGTGATCTGTTTGAGTTTTTGGATGCGCTCGTTGAACGTCATCGGGGTGGTTTTCCGCGTAATGGTTTTCAGTTTCTCTTTGATCGATTTCCAGCTCTTTTCGCTCACTACCAGTTGGTATTTGCCTTTCTCCCCTTTTACATAAGTGGGTACGAAACCGTATCCCAGTATGATAAAGTTCACAGGTTTTCGGATGCCGCTTTTCTCCCGGTTGATAGGTAACTTTAACTTGTTCTTTAGGAACAGGTAAACGTTGTTTCCAATCTTTGGGGCGGTATGCTCGCTTTTGGTATAAATACTAAAATCATCGGCATAGCGAACGTATCGTAATCCCTGTTTTTCCAGTTCTTTATCCAACTCATTAAGCATGATATTAGACAGTAATGGACTCAGGGGACTTCCCTGTGGCACGCCTTTTCGTCGCTTAGCTAGTTTGCCATTGATTTCAATAGGCACTCTGATCCATTTTCGGATCAGGCGTAGCGTGAGGGGACATTTCACTTTGCGGTACAGTAGTTGCAGCAACAGTCGATGATCTACTTCATCGAAGAAGCTTTTCAGGTCAATATCCACAATATGGTGGTAACCTGCGTTGATGTACTGCTGTGCTTTCTGTACTGCCTGCTGTGCGTTGCGATTGGGCCTAAACCCGTAGCTGTAATCTTCAAACTCCATCTCGAATTTGATGGCCAAAACCTGACCAACGGCTTGTTGCAATAATCGGTCGATGACGGTGGGAACGCCTAAAAGGCGTTTCTTTCCGTTGCTTTTGGGTATCTCTACCCCTCGGATGGGTTGTGGAAAGTACTTTCCCAAACGGATGTCGGATTCAATTTGT
>JBBRRV010000336.1:0-2201 GCA_038246075.1 Bacteroidales bacterium | reverse complement strand
GTAAGCAACCGTCTAACTCCCTATTGCCCACAAATTTAAGAGTTAATAAATTTGCCGGATAGAATAAATATCATGCGTAATAATCTGGAGACACGTCAGCAAATGTTTGAGACCATAGAGTTGTGGAAACAAAGTGGCCTTTCCCAAAGAGCATTCTGCGAACAGCAATTCTTAAAGGTTCATACATTTTATTATTGGTATAAACGTCACAAGCAGGAAAACAATAATGATAACAGTCAGTCCGCCTTTTTGAAGCTTCAAATCGCAAAGCTGATGGCAGCCTCTTCGGTGGAGATTCATTTTCCGGGTGGCATACGCCTTGTTTTCCATGAGCCGGTAAGCAGTAGTTATGTAAAATCCCTGATCAGTTAGGTATGTTACATCTATCACCATCTTGCCGGTATTATCTATATCGCGGCGTCACCGATATGCGAAAAGGGTTTGATAGCCTGAGCGGCATTGTTACATCGGAACTAAAAATGAATGTATTAAACGGCGCGGTATTTATCTTCATTAATAAAAAACGCAACTAGGTAAAACTGCTTTTGTGGGAAGGCGATGGCCTGGCTGTTTATTACAAGCGATTGGAAAAAGGCACTTATGAAGTTCCTTCCATCAGCGGGGATAGTAGTGACTTGTCTATAAGTAATGAAGCGCTTCAATATATTCTTTCAGGTATCTCACTAGAAAGTGTACGCAAGCGCAAAAGATATCAACATCTGGCCGGAAATTGTGTATAACGGTAACGAATAGACGAATATTCTGATGGTATCGTTTATCTTTGTATCTCTTTAATGCAAACAGCCGCACAACATACCGATTATAAAGTTTTATACGAACAATCACAGTTTGAGATAAATGCTTTAAAACAACAATTGGCTCAGTTAACAAAAATGATTTTTGGTAGTAAACACGAACGATTTGTTTCTTCAGATAATACCGGCAACCTTCAGTTGAAATTGAATCTTGAAGCCGAAACCATTGAAGCATGCAAGATTACCGATGCTACCAAAGTGGAGTACATCCGTACCAAAACCCAGGTGATGGAAAATAAAAAATCACACCCCGGGCGTATGAAACTGCCGGAACATCTTCGAAGGGAAACCCTTATTTTGCAACCCGATACTGATGTAACCCATCTCAAAAAAATAGGCGAAGAAGTAACAGAAATCTTAGAGTGGGTGCCCGGGGAACTTTATGTAAAACAATATATCCGGCCTAAGTATGTGGTGCCGGTAAGTGAAACAAATACTACTGTCATTACCGCTTCGCTTCCCAATCGCATTGTAGAAAAAAGTATGGCAGGCGAAGGATTGCTGGCACAGATAATCGTGGATAAATATGTTGATCATCTGCCGCTTCATCGCCAGTTGCAACGCTTTGAAAGAGCGGGAGTAACCATTGCTCAATCTACAATCAATGGCTGGATGACATCAACCCTTGAGCAATTTCTTACCTTGTATGAACTTCACAAAAAGGAGGTTTTAGCCAGCTACTATCTTCATGCAGATGAAACAACTATAAAAGTACTTGACAGAGATAAACCCGGTGCTACTCACCAGGGTTACTATTGGTTGTATCACAACAGTAAAGACAAAATAGTACTCTTCGATTACCGCAAAGGACGGAGCAGAGAAGGGCCTGATGATATTTTAAAAGATTTTAAAGGTTTTTTACAAACCGATGGATATGTTGCGTATGAAAGTTTTGAAAACAGAGAGGGCATCACCGTGCTCAATTGTATAGCCCATGCCAGGCGTAAATTTGTGGATGCATTACAAAACGACAAGGATAGGTGTGAGCATGCTTTAACCCTTTTTCAGGAACTGTATGCGATAGAGCGAAAAGCAAAGCAGGAAGATTTATCTGCCGGTGCCATCCTTGCATTACGGCAGGAGAAATCTATGCCTGTTCTCAAAGAATTAAAGGAGTGGATGATAGCCGAATATCCAAAGGTATTATCCTCCAGTGCTATCGGCAATGCAATTGCGTATAGCCTTAAACGTTGGGAAAAACTTTGTGTGTATGCCACAGATGGCCGCCTGTGTATAGACAATAACCCGGTAGAAAATGCCGTACGCCCGGTAGCCATTGGCAGAAAAAATTATCTATTTGCCGGCAGCCATGAGGCTGCTCAAAGAGCTGCCATGATTTATTCACTCCTGGCTACCTGTCGTCTCCACAACATCAATCCTTATACC
>JBBRRV010000335.1:0-2205 GCA_038246075.1 Bacteroidales bacterium | reverse complement strand
GATACACCACTTTAAGAATTTAGCACCAATAAAAATAATTATAATAGAAGCTATTAAGTTTGAAAATATTACTGCAATTGGCGTGTCGTATACCGGAATCCCCATGTTTAAATAATAGGAAAGACCCGAAGCAATTGCTGTTGGTGTCCCTAACAAAGCTGTCATGGCTCTTATTGGTTTTGGAAATGTTTCGTGCCAATAAAAAAATCCAGTCAGGATTGTTGTCAATAAGATTATAATGATCATTACAGTACTAATAGATGCCTTCATATTAATTATGTATGTTTCGAAACAAAAAATCAAGGCAGAAGTTCCGGTTAAACTATTTTCCGGATTTCTTTTTCGAATTTTCAGGTAATCCGATGGCCGGTTTTATTCCACTTAACAGCGACCTCCATGAGTAATTAAAGATAAACTGGGTGGGGTCGCGTGGATAACTTATGTCGGTGATTCGTACAGGCTTATTCGCCGAAGGATTTTCCTCTTTAATAATGAATTGATGCGCAAGAAAAGAGAGCAATTTTTCAACTACCCCTGGTTTCTTACTTTTCTCATTAAGCAACGCTATTTTTAAATGATGATAACGTAATTCCATTTTGCCTTTTGAAGCAATATCATTGGCATGAAAGGAAAAAATCATGGATTCTATGATTCCATCCTTTACAGAGACATTAGCATTCGGTTCCAACAAGGCGTTGAAGGCCGGCATAGGTATATTCACCAGTTTACCCGAACAATCAAATACCATTTTGTCAGTATTTAGCGGGAAGCTATAATGAACCTGCAATCTGCCGCTATTCATTAACTTACAGGTTGCATTTAGCTTCAAGGTATTATATTTTGAAAACAGGGTAGAGTCGCTGGTAAAGCCGGTAATCGTTGCATTCACATTGTTGAAGGAAATTCTTCCAGGGCTGGTTGAACCTTTGGCCACTTCTTCATACATCAGCGTTGCTTCTTTGACTTTTACAGCATCAATGGCTGTGTAAAAAGGAATTCTTTTTAAAAGTTGCTGCACCGACTTAGCTGTCTTTGGCTTCCTTATATCATTTTTATCCCGGTAAGCGGAAATGTGAAGGCCGTCAATGTTTAACTGATGTGCAATAAACCAGTTCCGCTCAAAAAATAATTTCACATCCATTTTGCTGAAGTTAACCCTTGCAGCGGAAAGTTGAAAACGGTCTGATTGTTTACCAGCTTTACCCCCGAATTTCTTTTTGGTATAGTTCGGAATAAGCTGGCATGCATTCAGCAGCAAAGTTGAGTCAGTATACGAAGCTGTCAACTGGTTCACCCGCATAGCGTATAGTCCGTCTTTGGTTGTGTATGAGAAATTATTAATGATAAGGTTAACGGTATCTGCGATAAAAAGCTTTCCGGCTGTCTCTACTGATTTATTAATACGCAGATTTGAAATATTCAATTCATTCTCCTTACTTGCAATGGAAGGAATGGTATCGCGATAATCATCATAAACCATAACATCCGCATTACGGATTTCGATATTGGACACCCTTAGTGAATGAATGTGTCTGCGAATAAGGCTGTAGATAGAGAACTTGCTGCGGGCATTTCCCGGAAACTTCTTGTTGGTTGAACTGTTTCTGAAAATCTTTCCGGTTGGATTTACCAATACTATTCTTGTTAGCGTTAAATCTTTTCTGAAAATGAATGAAAACAAGTTAAAATCCACCAGATTTATCCGACTGGCCGATACAAAATATTTCGGAGAAGTTGAATCAATGCGATTAACAGGTCTTAAAACAAAATCCGTAATATAAATCGATTGGTTGAAAATGTTCGTACTGAGTTTTCCGATTTTCACTTCGTATTCACCCTTAGATTGATTCACGGCTTCCTGTTGCAAATCATTTTTTATTTTTTTATTAAGATAATACGTAAAGTTTAACTGAATGCCTGCAATGACAATGACAATTGTTAAGACAAGATAAAAGATTATACGGAAAATAGTTTTTCGGGCCATGAGAAAAGTCATAAACTGATTTTGCCATCAGGAAGTATCTGTAAGTAATACAGAAAGCTAAAGATACAAAGTTATCCAATGTGTTTTCAATCCGGTGGTTTTGCAGACGAAAAGGAAGAAATTACTACTGATCATCAGTAGCATAGCCGGCGGACATCTTAACCTTATAACCGGTAATCCTGATTATGCTTGTCTGTTTTCTTTTGCATCGAATACTTTTT
>JBBRRV010000334.1:0-2211 GCA_038246075.1 Bacteroidales bacterium | reverse complement strand
GGCTTTGATGTGGTATTTAAAAAAATGGAACAACAGGTGGTGTTGCGTGGCCAAAGCCAAAGCACCCTGAACAATTACATCCAGCGAATTGCAACTATTTCGATCCATTTCTCAAGGCTACCCGAACTTATTGCCGATGAAGAAATTAACGAATACCTTACCACTCTGGCCCTGAACCCCAAATCACCATCCCGTAGTAATTTTAAACATGCCGTGTATGGGTTGCGCTATTATTTTCGGCTCATGGGTAATAACAAACGTGCCATCACCTTACCCTCGTTAAAGAAGGATACCAGGTTACCGATCATTCTTAACAGATCCGAACTCCGCGAGCTTTTTAAAGCCCCTTCGCTATTAAAACACCGTATCGTACTCACCCTGATTTATTCTGCCGGTTTACGTGGGCAGGAAGTAATTAACCTTAAAATTGCGGATGTCGATTTCGAGCGCAAAACCATCCATATCCGACAGAGCAAGTACAAAAAAGACCGTATGGTGCCTCTTGCCGACGTTATGGCCGATGGTTTGCGTAAATACCTTGTCGCCGAACACCCAAACGTATGGCTATTTAATGGCAAGGAGCCCGATGCCCGTTACAGTGTTAAGGGATTGAGCTGGGTAATGCGTGAAACGTTAAAGAAAACAAACATCAAAAAAGAGGTGAGTCTTCATTCCCTGCGCCACACCTACGCGACCCACCTGCTGGAAGAAGGATTAAACATTGTTACCCTGAAGGAGCTTCTGGGACATGCCCAAATTGCCACCACCATGATTTACCTGCACGTAGCCCAATGTCCGTTGATAAAAGCCCACAGCCCTCTGGACACTTTGTATAAGAAAGCCCGATGAGCCGTCCCCAATACGAGGTTGCCGATATGATAACCAGCTTCGGAAAACAATTTGTGGCAAAGTACAATCCAAACGCATTCCAGATGCGCATACTCAATGCCATTACACAATGCCGCACATCCGAACTTGGAGGACACAACGATGCATGCGACTCTTGCGGTCAAATACGCCGAAGCTATAATAGCTGTGGTAACCGGCATTGCCCCAAATGCCAGTCATCTAAACAGGCCTTTTGGGTGGAGAAATTACTGGAAACAACTCTTGAGGTAAAGCACTACCATATGGTGTTTACCGTACCGCACGAGCTTAACCAGATATGCTTGATGGATAGCGGAATATTCTATGGACAACTGTTTTCAGCCGTTTGGGACACATTGCGTACCTTTGGGTATACTCATTTTGGGGTTGAAAGCGGCGCTGTGTGCGTGTTGCATACCTGGGGGCAAAACCTTAGCCTGCATCCTCACGTACACTGTATTGTCCCAGCTGCCGGGCTTACCCTGGCCGGAAACATGAAAACCATTGGCCACCAAGGAAAGTACCTCTATCCTGTGCCACAGTTAAGTGCCGTATTTCGTGGTAAGTTTATGGCAAATCTAAAGTTACATCTAAAAAAACAAGGTGTGTTAACGCAGTACCAATCGTTAATAGATATGGCATGGGGTAAACCTTGGGTTGTATTCTGCGAACCTTCCTTTGGAAAGCCCGAACATGTTATAAAATATCTGGGACAATATACCCACAGGGTGGCCATTAGCAACAACCGCATACTGGATATAGACCAACAGGGGGTAACATTCATGCACAAAGATTACGCCCACAATGCCAAACAGAAACCAATTTATTTGGATGGTGTTGAGTTTTTACGCCGGTTTTGTTTGCATATACTCCCTTTGAGGTTTGTTAAAATCCGTAGGTATGGAATTTACAGTTCCAGGTACAGGGCCTTGCAGCTCAAGGAAAACCCCAAATTGATTATCAAAACCCACCATAATGAAACAGTGCAGGAACGGTTGCAAAGACTCACGCGATTCGATGTGTACCTTTGCCCTTTTTGCAAAAAGGGACAAATGCACAGGTTAGAGGAGTTGCCAAAGGTGCGTTCCCCTGCAACCTTTTATGCCCTGTTGAATAATACCAGTAACTGATAATTAACGCTATATAACCCCATCTTTATGGGGATGGTATTGTATTGTCTTTCTTGTGCAAAAACTACGCTTTTATCGCCTTAAACTTTGAAAAATATGCTTTTATTGCAAACCCTTTGCTTAAAAAATGAAGAATGAACCAAACTTTATAACTGAAACCCCTATTTCTTACCTCTACTTTTAGCAATCCTGATCCATAAAACCGTCGATAAGT
>JBBRRV010000333.1:0-2224 GCA_038246075.1 Bacteroidales bacterium | reverse complement strand
TGAATCTCAGGAGTCATTTTTTGTATAACAGGCACTATCGGGCTCTGGCAAGCGAATGTTTATGCGATTCTCCAATACAACACCTCGAATTTATACGATTCAAACAATCGAAAAAGTGGTATATCCGCATATAATTCTATCATGAAAAATAAAGACAATAAACCGGAAGATCTGATCCTGCGTCAAAAGGCAGAAGAACTGCTGAAAAGCAAACCGGCAAAACCAGTTTCATTACTTTCTGAAGCCGAAACGCTCAGACTTTTGCACGAATTGGAAATGCACAATATTGAACTCGAATTGCAGAATAAGGAACTTATGCGCTCAAGATCTGCTGCAGAGGATGTTGCTGAAAAATATAATGAATTATATGATTTTGCTCCAGTGGGTTATTTTACATTAACCAATACAGGTGAAATCATTGAGCTAAATAAATGCGGAGCTAACATGCTCGGCAAGAAACGTTCGCATATCCTGAACAGCATGTTTGGTGCCTATGTTTCCGAAGATACAAGACTATTTTTTGATCAGTTTCTGGAAAAAATATTTACCCGTGAAACCCAGAAATCATGCGAGGTGGCCTTGTCCGTTAACGACGACTTAACCATATTTGTAATGCTTACCGCCATCATTGCTAAAAATAATACGCAATGCATTGTAACAGCAATTGATATCACGCATCGAAAAAAATCCAGGGAGGCGCTGCAGGAAAGTGAGGCCATGTTCCGCAATTTGGTTGAAAGAATGCCCGATGGCGTGTATAAAAGCACCCACGATGGAAAATTTGTTAATGTCAATCCTGCCATTGTCAAGATGCTCGGGTATGCAGGTAAAGAAGAGCTTTTGGCGATTGATATTAAGACGCAGTTATATCTTGAGGCATCCGACCGCGAAAGTTTGGTATTGCAGGAAAAAGCCGAAGAAATGGGCGTTTATCAGCTGAAAAAGAAGGACGGAACAGCCATTTGGGTCGAGGATCACGGATGGTATAACATGGATGAAAACGGGAACATCCTTTTTCATGAGGGAATTATGCGTGACATAACCGAACGCAAAATTGCAGAGGAAGCATTGCGCGAAAGTGAGGAACGGTTCAAAAAGCTTTTTGAAGAAGCGCCCCTGGGCATTGCGCTCATTGACTCTCTAACGGGAAATATCTGTGAAGTTAATCCTATGTTTGCCAGCATCGCAGGCAAAACAACGCAAGAAATGGTACATACCGATGGGAAGGACATCACCCACCCGGATGATATTCAGCCAGATTTGGAAAACATGAACTTGCTGAATGCCCGGAAAATACCCGGCTACCACATCGAAAAAAGGTATTTTCACAAGGATAACACGATGGTGTGGGTTAGTATGACAGTTTCAGCACTCAATGTAAAAGATAAAAAACAGCCCCGCCATCTCTGCATGATCCAGGACATTACCAAGCGCAAACAGGATGAAGACGAACTAATACTTAAGAACAAGGAACTTCAGAAAGTCAATGCAGAGAAGGATAAATATTTCTCTCTGATTGCCCACGACTTGCGCAGCCCTTTTAACGCATTCCTTGGATCTATCGAAATGATGGTTGAAGAACTGGGCGATATGACGCTGAATGAGATACAGGCTCTGGCGGAAGGACTGAAAAAATCAGCGATCAACCTGCACAACCTGTTGGAAAACCTGCTTGAATGGTCGCAAATTGAAAGAGGTATCATCAGGTATAAACCTAACTTATGTCTGCTGAGTCCAAAAATAGCAGAAAGCTTGCAAACGGTTATGGAAGCTGCAACTAAAAAGAGAATTGATATCACCCTGAATATCCCGGATGATATGGAGGTTTTTGCAGATGAAAACATGCTCAAATCAACAATCCGGAACTTAGCCGGAAATGCTGTGAAGTTTACTTCCCAGGGAGGAAAAATTATGCTTGCAGCCATACCGGCGGAAAATAATTTTGTTGAAATTTCCATCCGCGATAACGGTATAGGAATGAATAGTGACAGACTTGATAAACTTTTCCATATTGACGCGCATATCAGCCGTCCCGGCACCGAAGGCGAACCCAGCACAGGTCTGGGGCTCATCCTGTGCAAGGAATTCGTTGAAAAACACAGTGGTAAGATACGTGTAGAAAGCATTGAAAAAGAAGGCACTACAATCTGCTTTACAATTCCCTGTTCGGATCAGATTCTGGCTTAAGCAGGCATATCAACTTAACCTTTTATTTAACTAGAAT
>JBBRRV010000332.1:0-2227 GCA_038246075.1 Bacteroidales bacterium | reverse complement strand
TTGGCTAACGCCATGGTAGGTTTTTTTGAGGAACACGAGGCTGGAAATGCCATCGAAGCCCTCAAGGCCAAGTTGGCTGTCAAAGCCCGGGTATTGCGTGATGGAAAGTGGATCACACCTGAGGCGCGTGACCTGGTTCCGGGCGACGTAATCCGCTTGCGTCTCGGAGACATCGTTCCTGCGGATGCGCGGTTACTGGATGGTGATCCTGTAGAGGTTGACCAATCTGCGCTCACAGGAGAGTCCTTACCAGCAACACGCAAACCCGGTGAAGCTGTGTTTTCAGGTTCTATCATTCGTCAGGGTGAAATCGGTGCACTGGTTTATGCAACCGGTGACAAAACCTATTTTGGAAAAACAGCTCAACTCGTACAAGAGGCTCATACCGTAAGCCGCTTTCAAAAGGCTGTTTTAAAAATTGGCAACTACCTTATTATCCTTGCCGTAGTTCTGGTGGCGGTGATTATTTCCGTTGCCATTTACCGTGGTGACCCCATACTCACAACGTTACAATTCGCCCTGGTACTCACAGTAGCCGCTATTCCTGTAGCAATGCCGACAGTGCTTTCGGTAACTATGGCAGTTGGTGCACGGCTGCTGGCTAAAAAGAAAGCGATCGTCAGCAAGTTGGTGGCTATTGAAGAATTGGCCGGAGTTGACATACTTTGTGCTGACAAGACAGGTACCCTTACCCAGAATAAGCTTACCCTGGGAGATCCCTTTTGCGTGAACGATTATTCTGCTGACCAGGTGATCTTAAACGGTGCACTTGCTTCGCGGGCAGAAAATAATGATACCATTGATCTGGCCGTTCTGGGTGGAATGAAAGACAAGAAAGTCCTGAATGATTACAAAGTGGTACATTTCCAGCCTTTCGACCCGGTGCATAAGCGCACTGAAGCAACCGTCAATGGAAAAGATGGAAAAGCGTTTAAAGTGACAAAGGGCGCGCCTCAGGTAATTTTGGAATTATCAGCCAATGCAGGTAAGGTAAAACAGCTTGTCGAAAAGGCAGTCAATGAATTCGCAGCACGCGGGTTTCGTTCGCTGGGCGTTGCGCGGGATGAAGGCAATGGGAAATGGCAGTTTGTAGGTGTCTTACCGCTGTTTGATCCGCCCAGGAAAGATGCAAAAGAAACGATTGCTATTGCCCTTGCTATGGGCGTGAAAATAAAAATGGTTACCGGCGATGCCTTAGCCATTGCTATCGAAACTGCCCAAAAACTGGATATGGGTGCAAACATTCTCGATGCCTCAGGTTTAGGAGATTCAAAACATAAAGAGAATAAGCAGACGACTGAGTCTATTGAGAAAGCCGACGGTTTTGCGCAGGTGTTTCCTGAACATAAGTTCCATATTGTGGATGTCCTCCAAAAACGTGGTCACATCCTTGGGATGACAGGTGATGGCGTAAATGATGCTCCTGCCCTAAAGAAAGCCGATTGCGGCATCGCGGTTTCAGACGCTACTGATGCTGCCCGTGCAGCAGCAGCCATAGTGCTGATGTCGCCCGGCTTGTCAGTCATTATTGAGGCGATTAAGGAGAGTCGTCGTATTTTCCAGCGGATGAATAGCTATGCCATCTACCGTATAGCAGAAACTTTAAGGGTGTTGTTGTTCATGACCGTATCAATTCTTGTATTTAATTTTTACCCGGTTACAGCAGTGATGATTGTGATGCTGGCATTGCTCAATGACGGGGCCATCCTGTCCATTGCTTATGACAATGTTCATTATAAAAGTCAGCCCGAAGCATGGAATATGCGCATGGTGCTGGGGATATCCACAGTGTTGGGCGTCATTGGTGTCGTGTCCGCCTTCGGCCTGTTTTTCCTTGGTGAGCGTGTCTTTCATATTGATCGTGAACACATCCAGACACTGATGTATTTGAAACTGTCAGTTGCAGGCCATCTTACCATATTCCTTACACGAACACGCGGTCCGTTCTGGTCAATTCGGCCAGCCAGGATATTATGGATAGCCGTGATTGGTACACAAATCATTGCAACTTTAATAGCAGTTTATGGACTCTTTATGACACCATTAGGCTGGGGGTGGGCTTTGTTTGTTTGGGGCTATGCATTGGTTTGGTTCCTCATAAATGACAGGGTGAAACTTATGGCTTATCGAATTTTTGATCCGGTTAAAGACAATGCTAAACCCGGAGATATCGCCGACATCCGAAAAAAGTATCATGCTGCAACCGAAAAGCAGAAAAAAAGATAAG
>JBBRRV010000331.1:0-2244 GCA_038246075.1 Bacteroidales bacterium | reverse complement strand
TTCAATGTATTTCAATCCCATCAATCCCATCAATCCCATCAATCCCATCAATCCCATCAATCCCATCAATCCCATCAATCCCATCAATCCCATCAATCCCATCAATCCCATCAATCCCATCAATCCCATCAATCCCATCAATCCCATCAATCTCATCAATCTCATCAATCCCATCAATCTACTTCAATGTATTTCAATGTGCTTCAATGATAGACCCAACAGCTGAAATTATGCCTCAACGTAAATGAATATTTTTTATTGTATTCAATTAAAACAATAATAAATAATGAATATAAACAAAATACCAACAGGAGTAATAGCCTTGCTTTCAGATTAGTAAATATTTTATTGTGGGATGAATGTGAATTTATTTTTGTTAAAACCACATTCGTGCATATGTATTTATGTCGATCTTTGTTCCGTGATAATTCTGTCACAAACTAAATAAAAACTCATGACGCTAAAAAAAATGTTACCAATCATAGCGGTGCTATCGGTTGTATTAATGGGCGGATGTAAAAAGGATACTGAAACCGCCACAGTAGATTCTACGACAACTTCGTCCGACCTGCTCGTCGCAAAATCAGGTTCAGAAGGCAGCAGCTCCAGTAGCTCTTATAACTCCAACAATTCTAACAGTAAAAACAGTTTAACAATCCCTGCGAAAAATGCTATCGGTGTACCTCTAAACCAGGTAATTACAGCAAACTTCAACAGCAATATTTCAGCTGAACTCATCGCCAAGACAACTATTGTGCTGAACGTTGCAAATTCAGATTCAGGACATGACGGGGATCAGGAGGAATCAGAAGATCATGATTCACATATGACTGCAGTGGCTGGAACAGTTTCGTATACAGCTGCGACTGCATCATTTACACCAACAGCGCCCCTGGCCCCAAACACCAGGTATAAGGTTACTGTTGTTTCGAAAAGCAGAGATGAGCATCACATATACCATGCTAAAAAGGGTTATGCCTGGTTCTTTACCACGGGCGCAGGCACAAGTGTAACAGCACCTTCTGTGACCTCAACGGATCCGCTTAATAATGCCACAGGAGTTGCGCTTAACAAGGCAGTTTCTGTGACCTTCAATGGTGCAATGGATCCCTTAACGATGAGCACTTCAACATTTACCTTAACACAAGGTGTTACAGTTGTTGCAGGTACAGTAACCTACACAGGCACAAAGGCAACATTTACGCCTGCTGCCAGTCTTGTAGCCGGTAAAATTTATACCGCTACGATTACAACAGGAGCTAAAGATATCGCTGGTAATGCAATGACCAGTAAATACCTCTTTAACTTTACCACCACCGGTGGTACCGTGGTTGATCTTACCGCGCCCACTGTTAGCTTAACTGATCCGCTCAACAATGCTACTGCCGTTGCAGTTACAAAGGCTGTTGCCGTAACTTTTAGTGAAGCAATGAACCCTTTAACGATCAATTCGTCTACATTTACCCTAACACAAGGTACAACAGTCGTTGCCGGTATAGTTACCTATGCAGGCACAAAGGCTACATTTACACCTGCTGCAAGTCTGGTAGCCGATAAAATTTATACTGTTACCATTACCACAGGAGCCAGTGACGTTGCAGGTAATCTGCTTAAAAGTAATTATCTCTTCAACTTTACGACGGCTGCCGCTGTCATCGTTGATGTTACCGCACCTACGGTTGGTACATTGGTTCCTGCCAGCAGTGCCACCGCAGTTGCTGTCAACAGTAATGTTACTGCTTCCTTCAGCGAGGCCATGAATGCAACTACAATTACCGCTTCAACATTTACCCTCAAACAGGGAACAACAGCTGTAGCCGGTACTGTGGCTTATTCAGGAACCACCGCAACCTTCACCCCTTCTGCTGCACTTGCAGGTAGTACAGTATATACTGCTACGATTACAACAGGCGCTAAAGACATTGCAGGCAATGCAGTTGCTGCTTCCAAAACATGGAGTTTCACAACTGTGGCTGTTACTGTTGTATGCGGAAGCGGAACACAGTCATTTGCGACAATTGTTTTACCTATTGTACAGGCTAAATGTGCCCCTTGTCACGGTGCTTCTGGTGGCAGTGCCGGCATAAGCCTTACAAATTATGCACAGGTTAAAGCCATCGGCGCCAGACTGGATAATCCGGGAATGTACTCAAAGATGAATACAGATGCTTGTCAGATTGCAATCATCAAAGCCTGGATTGCTCAGGGATCGCTTAATAATTAAGTTTTGCAACTGCATTTGTC
>JBBRRV010000330.1:0-2294 GCA_038246075.1 Bacteroidales bacterium | reverse complement strand
TTATGTAAAATAATCAATGAATTATATAGTGTATTGCCAGGGTTGGGGCTGTAACTTTGTACTATTCTAAATCACTAAATTAATAGCCATGAAAAATCTAAGAGAAATGTTTGCAGGATCCGGCTCAACGAATAAAAATATGGAAACAAATTCATGCTGTGGCGGAGGTGGGCATTCGCACCAGCAACATACGCATTCTGAATTAAAAAATGTTTATCAATGCCCTATGAAATGCGAAGGCGATAAAACATACAATGCTCCCGGCAACTGCCCGGTCTGCAACATGCATCTGGCTTTGGTTAAATAATTTACTTAATCAATAAAATTTATAATCATGAAGTATTACATCAATAAAACAATAAACACAGGTTTCGACCAGGCTGTTGTACTTGTGACCGAATCGCTAAAAAAAGAAGGATTCGGTGTGCTTACAGAAATTAATATTCAGGAAAAACTGAAAGAAAAACTGGATGTCGATTTCAGGAAATACAAGATACTTGGAGCCTGTAACCCGGCATCTGCTTACAAGGCATTGCAGCATGAAGATAAGGTTGGGACAATGCTGCCATGCAGTGTAATCATCCAGGAATTGGGGAACAATGAAATTGAAGTTGCCGCAGTTGATCCACTGGCATCGATGATGGCTATTGAAAACCCGAAACTTGCCGAAATCGCCCGGGAAATAAAAGAGAAACTTGAGCGGGCAATTGCTTCGCTCTGATTCGGACCAGAAAAGTCCGGCGTTGTTAAAATCAATAGTAAAAATAAACTTTTAAAAACAAAAAAAATGAATAAAGAAGAGAATAAAATGAACGAACAGGATACCAAAACCGAAGAACATAAAATGGATTCATGCTGTTGTGGCAGTGAAAATGAACAGCCTAAAAATGAGGTTCAAAAAGAAGGCAAATATTATTGCCCGATGAAATGCGAAGGCGACAAAGCATATGATCAGCCGGGGAATTGCCCTGTTTGCAATATGAAACTGGTTTTGGCTGGTGAAGCCCAGGCTAAATGTTGCTAATAGAAATACCCAATCTGGTATTAGTGGCATTTAATTAAAACTTGATCCAATAATCAATCAATTTTTATAACTAAAGGAGGTAAATTATGATGAACGGATTTGGAGGACACGGATGGGGTCTTGGAATGGGAATGGGATGGGGCTGGATAATCGGCCTTATCTTTCTTGTTGTAATTATTTGGCTTATAGTTAAAGTTGTGAATCAAAACAGCAATTCTAATTTGCCAGATTACAAATCTCCGCAGGATATTTTAAAAGCCCGGTATGCCAGTGGGAAAATCAGTAAAGGAGAATACGAAGAAAAAATGAAGGGTATTTTATAATTAATTCGTGAAACATTTTGGAATTAAGTTGTCAAATTAAAATGAGTGTAATTTATCATTCACAAATCTTTAATTAATGTCTATAACTAAAAACCATGATCATGAAACTTAGAATTTTTCTTACAATCAGTATTCTTCCTGTTGTTTTATTTGGCTGCGGTCAGCCAGGAAATAAAGGGACAAGTAATGGAACAGCGTGGGCATCAGGTTCATTTGATTCCAATGGCAAGCAAATTTATTTCACAGCTACAAGTAAGCGGGGTACACCAATCACGTATCAAGGAGGCCCAAAAACGGGAATGATGATGATGGGTGGCAATTTTGCTTGTGTATCCTGTCATGGAACTGATGCAAGAGGAGGCAAACACACTATGCACATGGAAACAATGGATGCCCCGGATATACGTTGGTCTGCCTTGTCAAGTGGCCATCATGAAAATGAAGAAATGGCGGCCAGGCAGGAACACCTGGGAGGGTATAATTTTGATGATTTTCGAAATTCGGTTGTGAATGGAAAACATCCTGATGGAGATGAGGTAAAGAAGGATATGCCACGTTGGAAAATGAGTGATGCTGATCTGAAAGATTTAATGAATTATTTAAAGTCGCTGGTTTAGTGGCTTAAATATCGGTAATTGTCATTTTAACTTTTAAAATGTAATCCAATGAAAACAATTATTTTTTTACTAGGTGCAGTCCTTTTAATTGGAACCGTAAAACCGTTAGCAGCACAGGAAAATGATACAGGGAAAATGGGTGATATGTTCGTACACCCGTTTCTGACACATATGGCATTACCTGACCCACCGGGAACAATGAGCCTGCGGTTAACTCCTTTTCAGCAAAGAATGGATTCTATAGTCAGTCAGGATATGGCAATACATATTGAAGCCGGTTTACTTCCCGGCTTAGGTATTCATATACGCAGTGATGGTATTAAATCATCA
>JBBRRV010000329.1:0-2320 GCA_038246075.1 Bacteroidales bacterium | reverse complement strand
GCCGAGGCATGTGCCGGTGGAGATGAAGGCGAAATTTATCAATGCAATATTGAAGGTTGGATTTGAAACGGTTGACTGTGGCAGTTTTGTATCTGCAAAGGCAGTTCCCCAGATGGCCGATACAGGCGAATTGTTGAAACTACTGGATTTAAATATCGGCAGTTCAAATCTGATGGTCATAGCGGGCAACAGTCGGGGCGGACAATTGGCATCGGCTGAAAGCAAAGTGCATACCATTGCCTACCCGTATTCAGTTTCCGGCACTTTCCTGCAGCGGAACCTGAATACCACACCTGATGATGCCTGGAGAACAATGCTGGAGCTGCAGAATATCTGCGGCCTTTCGGGTAAGGAACTGAGGGTATACCTAACGATGGCCTTTGGAAATCCCTACAATGAGCCCTGGAGCGATGAGCAGGTGTCCAGGGAAGTTGAAAAATTATATAAGGCTGGTATATATGGCCTTGTACTCTCCGATACCACAGGCAAAGGAACCCCGGAATCAATCGGACGGCTTTGCACTACTTTAACGCGGGCTTTTCCCGCAGAACAAATGGGCATCCACCTGCATACCAAACCAGACGATTGGGAGGGCAAGCTGGATGCAGCATGGGGCGCGGGTATCCGCAGGTTCGAAAGTGCCCTGGGAGGTTACGGCGGTTGTCCTATGACGGGGGTTGAATTGTGCGCCAATATCAATACGCTTGATCTGTATAGCTGGTGCCAGCGGATGCACATTTCGTCGGGCCTGGATGAAGATGCGTTGAAAGCAGCACAGGCAATAGCCTTAGAAGTATTTGTTTAAACGGTTTGTGCCTGAATCAAAGGATTATAAGGATTGCCGGAGATTTAATCCGGGATTCTGTATTATAAATTAGCAAGCCACATTAATGACCTTTGGGAAAACAATAAAAAGGAATACAGCCATGAAACGTTCAGTAACAGTATCATTTCTTGTTATGATGCTGATCATGCATCAGATTCTTTTTGCGCAATCATTAACGCCTTCACCATTTGATACGACAACATACGGGCGGAATGCGGAAGCCGGGAAATACCTTGACACGCGTGGTGTTAAACTATATTACGAGGTTTATGGTGCGGGAGAACCTTTGCTGATGCTCCACGGCAATGGAGGATCTATCAAAAGCTTCATGTATCAGATACCTTATTTTTCAAAAAATTACAAGGTAATTGCTGTCGACAGCAGGGCCCAGGGGAATTCGGCAGATTTGAATGATTCTCTGAGTTTTGAGATGATGGCTGATGACTTCAGTTCTTTATTGGATGAACTGCATATTGATTCGTGTAATGTGCTGGGATGGAGCGATGGCGGCATAACCGGATTACTGATGGCTATCCGTCATCCTGGAAAAGTTAAAAAACTTGCCATAACCGGAGCCAACCTGTGGCCCGACAGCACCGCTATTGGTGGTGTTGAATATCAGTGGGGCATGAGTTATTATGACACGCTGGGGAAAATGCCGCAAACACCGCAAACGATCAATACCCGTAAACTCGTAAAACTGGATGCCTTCGAACCGCATATTACGCGGGGACAATTGCAGCAAATCAAATGTCCTACGCTTGTCATTGGCGGCGATCACGATGTCATTCTTACCGAACATACACTCATCATTGCGCAATCGATCCCAAAAGCCTATTTATGGATTTTGCCCAATTCGAGCCATGCAACACTCATCGATCACAAAGATAAATTTAATGAAGAGGTCGGGAGTTTTTTCGGCAATAGGTTGACGCAATAAATACGTCTTAAAGGACTTTTGATCTTAAAATTCTACAGAATTAGGGTCTGCATCATTAAATGTTGTACTTTCAAATGCAAGATTCGGCATATGAAATAGCCATGATTGCAAAAACACCAATCGATATGATAATATTTTTTATCATGGCGTGTTTCATATGGCCCTTAAAAAATAAATAATAACATATGAAATGAGCATGGTTCCAAAATCACCAACTGGTATGATAATAATCTCCATGCAAATTCCATACGACTGCTAAAAACAAATTAACAACGTATGAATAAAGTAGTTAAAAATGCAGCCGAAGCCATCAAAGGCATAGGCGATGGAATGACACTGATGGTAGGTGGATTCGGCTTATGCGGCATCCCAGAGAATTCCATAAAAGCCCTGTTTGATGCTGGCATTAAAGGACTTACCTGCATTTCGAACAACGCCGGCATCGATGATTTCGGGCTCGGCATATTGCTCCGGAACAAGCAGATACACAAAATGATCTCATCTTACGTAGGTGAAAATTCCGAATTTGAGCGTCAGTTGCTGGCTGGGGAACT
>JBBRRV010000328.1:0-2332 GCA_038246075.1 Bacteroidales bacterium | reverse complement strand
TGCGCCGATAGCAACAACTTCATCAGGATTTACACCCTTGGAAGGTGTTCTGCCAAAGAATTCCTCAACCACCTTCTGGATGATGGGAACACGTGTTGAACCACCAACAAGGATAACTTCGTTGACGCCGCTGGCAGTGATGCCTGCATCTTTAAGTGCCTGACGGCAAGGTTCGATGGTCGCCTTTACCAGGTCATCGATAAGTTGTTCGAATTTGGCACGTGAAAGTGTACGCACAAGGTGCTTTGGAATACCATCAACCGGCATGATATACGGCAGGTTGATCTCGGTAGATGCCGAACTCGAGAGTTCAATCTTAGCTTTTTCTGCTGCTTCCTTCAGGCGCTGTAATGCCATTGGATCCTTACGCAGATCAATATTTTCGTCTTTCAGAAATTCTTCGGCCAGCCAGTCGATGACGCGCTGATCAAAATCGTCGCCGCCAAGATGTGTATCGCCGTTGGTTGATTTAACTTCGAATACACCTTCTCCAAGTTCAAGGATAGAAATATCGAATGTTCCGCCACCGAGGTCATACACGGCTACTTTGATATCCTGGTGTTTCTTGTCCAGGCCGTATGCAAGTGCAGCTGCCGTAGGTTCGTTGATGATACGTTTGACGTTAAGTCCTGCGATCTCACCGGCTTCTTTTGTGGCCTGACGCTGTGAATCGCTGAAATAAGCCGGCACGGTAATTACCGCATCGGTTACTGTTGTGCCCAGGTAATCTTCAGCCGTTTTTTTCATTTTCTGAAGTACCATGGCTGATATCTCCTGAGGTGAATACATGCGGTCGTCGATTTTAACACGCGGTGAACTGTTTTCACCTTTTACCACCGTAAATGTCACCCTTTTGATTTCCTTGGTCATGCGCTCGTATGGTTCACCCATAAACCGCTTGATGGAAGAGATGGTCTTTGTCGGATTGGTGATGGCCTGGCGTTTGGCCGGATCCCCGACCTTGCGTTCTCCGTTTTCGGTAAATGCAACGATGGATGGAGTTGTACGTCTGCCTTCGCTATTTGGTATGACTACCGGTTCGCTGCCTTCCATCACGGCAACACATGAATTGGTTGTTCCGAGGTCGATGCCTATTATTTTTCCCATTGTATGAATTATTTTTGTTTTGATTTAAACGTAGCTCTTCAAATATATTACTCGCTTTGTCAATCTTTGTGCCAACCGGAAATTTGTGACAAAAAGGCAGTTGGAAACGACAGCACGACTGCATGACTGCGCGACTGCACAATTGCGAAGGGGTGATGGGGCGATGGGGAGAGAGGCGATTAAAAAATGGTTCACCTTATATAGCAGGGTCACCCTAAGCGGAGCCGAAGGGTATGTCGAAGATAAACAGCAACATGCAAAATTATGTCAATGGCAGCGCAAGGAATAATCCCTAAACTGAAAATCGAAAATCGAAACTCCGAATTCCGAAATCCACAATTCGATTATGCGTAGCTTTGCATGTTGAATCGCACATCACTTAAACCCACACTGCCATGGCAAAATCAGGTGTAATCACAAAAGTTACCACGCATGTGCTTCAGGAGATGAAGCTAAAGGGCGAAAAAATAGCCATGCTTACCGCATATGATTATTCATATGCGCGATTGCTGGACAGCGCACAGATAGACGTTATCCTGGTTGGCGATTCCGCTTCCAACGTAATGGCCGGCCACACCAGTACCTTACCCATTACCCTGAACGAAATGATTTATCATGCTTCGTCAGTGGTAAGAGGCGTTTCGCGGGCACTTGTCATCGTCGACATGCCCTTTGGCACCTACCAGGGCAACTGGAAAGAAGCCCTGCATTCTGCCATCCGTATCATGAAGGAATCGGGGGCCGATGCCGTGAAACTCGAAGGAGGACGCGAGGTTCTGGAATCTGTCGATCGCATCCTGTCGGCAGGAATACCTGTGATGGGGCACCTGGGGCTCACACCTCAATCTATTCACAAATTCGGAACTTATGTAGTCCGCGCTACAGAAGAAAATGAAGCGCGCAAATTGATCGAAGATGCCCATCTGCTCGAAAAAGCCGGATGTTTTGGAATCGTACTCGAAAAAATCCCTTCCAAACTCGCCGCCCAGGTGACCAGTGGCATTAAAATCCCGATCATTGGCATCGGTGCAGGAAATCATGTGGACGGACAGGTTCTGGTATTACATGACATGCTCGGAATTACCCAGGAATTTTCGCCGCGTTTCCTGCGACGTTATCATAATTTAAGCGAAGAAATCATCGGATCGGTGAAAGCATACATCACCGATGTTAAATCACTCGACTTCCCCAACGAAAAGGAGCAATATTAAGCCATTGCTGCCAG
>JBBRRV010000327.1:0-2333 GCA_038246075.1 Bacteroidales bacterium | reverse complement strand
CCATAAGCGATTGTGTGGTTTCGAATGCGTAAACTGAAAAGAAAATGATATGAGGGCTATTCCATGTGTCCGCTAAAAAACAAATTAATACCACATGAAATCAAGGATATACACAATCATAATTTTATTGTCCGGGCTTTCTTTTAACATAAGAGCTCAGCAGTTTTCGCTAGAGTGGGCGCAAAAATTCGGACGAAGTGGCTGGGATTATGTTAACAGCGTTATACCAACGCCTTCTGGCAGACTGATGCTGGGAGGCAGTCTAAAAGGTACATTAAACCAGGATAAACGGTTCCCGGAACTGTCAATCAACAACAATGCTTTTCTGGCCGCCTGCGACCCCAGGGGCAATATTCTTTGGCAGAAGATATTCGGAGGGAAACGGTTCAGCAATATAACCTCTTTGGTAAGCATTCCGCAGGGAATTATGATTTCCGGAATTTTTCAGGATAGTATCCGGTTCGACAGCCTTTTTGCTACGGCAAAGTCCTATACCGGAGGATATCTGGCCCTGGCGGATGAACAGGGCAAGCCGGTCTGGCTTAAAAATACAGGCGGGCTGGCAACCATTTCTGATATTCTTTTATGCTCCAATACAAAGGGTAAGGTTTTTATGGCCGGAACCTTTGCCGATTCACTACAGCTTGCCGGGAAAGAACAGGCCATAAATGGAGAAAAGGGATTTTTCCTGGCAATCTTGCTCCCGGATGGCAGCGAAGTCAACCCGGTTGTGATAAAATGCAAAGGTAAATTTTCTCTGGGCGGTATTTCCGGCAATGATAGCCTGGTCTGCATGGGAGGCTCTTTCAGCGACACACTGTTTGTTAATGATACCATGTTGGTCTCGGCAGGCAAGGAAGATGTGTTCCTGATGATATTTTCATCTGAAGGGGCACTGAAACATTTGATTTCAGCAGGAGGAACGGGCATTGATCAGGTAAGCTCCATTACCTTTTCCAATTCGGGAGAACTCTGCTTTACAGGTTGCTTCGAATACGCTTTTTTGGCAGATAACCAGATACTGAAATCCAAAGGCGGAAAGGATATTTTTGTTGCAGTCATTCAGCAATCGGGCCGCCTGAAATGGCTCAGAAGCATCGGAGGACCAGGCGATGACTACGGTCACTTCATAACAGTAAATGACAAAAACGACATTTTTGTTTCAGGCAATTTTGTTCATCATATTCAAATGCCAGATGAGCATGGCCTTATCATCGAAATGGATGCAAAGAGTCCTTTTGGGAACGCCTTTATTGCCAAATATAATATGAACGGGGAGCTCAAGGTATCCTTTAACCTGCCCGCTACTTCTGAAGATTATTGTAAAAGCCTTATTGCCGACCACAATGGCTCGATAACAGCAGCCGGAAATTTTTACAACAGGATGCAGTTAAAAGGCCCGGATGGCCAGGTCAATGAACTTATGTCAGCCGGGGAACGCGATATATTTCTGTTGCGGTTTAAGGATATCTGTCAGGATGTTATAATCGATGCCGGTGCTGACACTGCATTCTGCCCCGGACAATCTGTTTATCTTATACCGCCTGAATCATATCCTTACTTTCAATGGATGCCTAAAGGCCTACCCAATCAGGATCTGGAAGTAAAAAAGGCAGCTACCTATAAATTGCTGATAACTGATCAACATGGGTGCATGGCTTCCGATAGCCTGCAGGTCAAAATGAGACAGCTTCCGCTGGTTGTTGCAGGCAATGATACTGTCATTGCTTCTGGCGGAACTCTGCGGCTTGATCGTGCAACGGCAGAGAATGCAACTGAAGTCAATTGGACCTCTGATGGAAGCGGATCTTTTGCTTCACCGGGTGTTTTATGCACCAGCTATTCACCTTCTTATGCAGATATCAGCAAAGGAAGGGTGCAGCTTACCTTATTGGCTGCCAATCATTGTGGTGCTGCATACAGCAATTTCTTCCTCTCCTTTAAACAGGATGAAGATAGCATTGCCGCTTTTCCCAATCCGACAAAACACATGGTTACTTTCGTTTGCAATAAAGGCAAAAGTATCCGGTCGGCAACCATTACCAGTCAGGCCGGAGAAGTGATCGTGGACAAATTAGCTGTTAACAGTACAGTAATGAAATACGATCTTTCAACTTACCCGTCGGGTACCTTTATCTTTCATCTTAAAGACGGTACAACAACGATAACTAAAGTGATCACTAAACTCTAGATTTTCATAACCCAGATAAAACCAGTCATGAAGACCATATTGCGCTGCATTATACCATGCTTTTTGTCAGCGGGGATAACCGGATTTGTGAATGCACAGACTACAGGCATGAATTACCTGCATTCGTTCGAAGTGCAGATTT
>JBBRRV010000326.1:0-2337 GCA_038246075.1 Bacteroidales bacterium | reverse complement strand
GTAAAGGAACGTCCAACGCCGTCTTGTGTATCGTGAATGTATGAAATAGTTTTGCTATCAAAACATGCTATGTCATTAAAATTAGATGTAACCCCTGCAATGTTTGATAAGATATTACAATGGCAGCAAAGCGGCCTGACCCAAAAAGCTTACTGTGAGCAGCAAGGTATAGCTTATCATGTGTTTCATTATTACTACAAGCGTTTTCGTGAAAAAGAAAATATTAGATCACACAAATTCATTAAACTCCAGGTAACTCCCGGTAATGTGTCAACGAATATGGAGCTGGTTTATCCTGATGGCAAACGATTATTATTTCACCAGGGTGTTAGTGTTGATTTTCTAAAAGCGTTAATCAATTAACCATGTTACATCTTGGAGCATCCTGTCAGTATTATTTATACAATGACAATACTGATATGCGTAAAGGGTTCGATAGCCTTTGTGGAATTGTATCTTCACAAATGCAACTGGATATTATGGGCGGTGCCATTTTTATCTTCTTCAATAAAAAACGCAACCAGGTAAAACTGCTGCTGTGGGAAGGCGATGGGTTATCCATTTATTACAAACGATTGGAAAAGGGCACTTACGAAAGACCGCTATTGGAAGATGGCAAGACTGATTGCCGGATGACTGCCCGGCAATTGCAGTTTATTTTACAGGGGGTGGCACTACAAAAAATACAATACCGCAAGCGATATAAAAAAACCGCCGGTTTATCCACACCGCAAAAAACAGAAGGCGCTGTACGTTGAATATATGCTACCTGTGGTAAACTAAAATTCAAATACGCCACGTCTGAAGCCTTGTTTTTTAAAATCATTTTTTGCATGTCATTTATCCCCAACTTGTGTCATGCTGTTGCTGAAAGGCTTATCCACCATAGCTTTGCAATATGCAGGCAGCAGAAAACATAACGGACCATAAAGCTTTAAGTGATCAATTGCTTGTACAAAATAATGAGTTGCAAATAACGGTTGCCACCTTGCGCCATGAGCTTGCACAAATGAAGAAAATTATTTTTGGCAGCCGCAACGAACGCTTCGTACCTACTGATGATAATAATGCCAGCAGCCAGTTAACACTTGATCTGGATGCAGCAACAATTGCTGCCTGTAAAATTACAGCTGCTACAAAAATAGCATACACCCGAACCAAAACGGAGGTAACTTTCAACAAACCCAAACCACATCCTGGCCGGATGAAGCTTCCCGAAAACCTTCGCAGGGAAACAGTGGTATTGCTTCCTGATTTTGATACAACAGGGCTTAAAAAAATAGGAGAAGAAATAACTGAAATACTTGACCTGGTACCAGGTGAGTTGTATGTAAAGCAATACATACGTCCCAAATTTGTAAAGCCTTTAAGCCAAACCAACGATACCGTTATTACTGCATCCCTTCCAGGCCGCATGATGGAAAAGTGTATGGCTGGTGAAGGCCTGCTGGCACAAATACTGGTTGATAAATATATGGATCACCTTCCATTGCACAGGCAATTACAACGCTTTGCAAGAGTAGGGTTGACTATTGCCCAAAGCACCATTAATGGCTGGACAAAAAACACGCTGGACCTGTTAGTGGGCTTGTATGACCTGCACAAACAGTTAATATTAAACAGTGGTTATTTAAATGCGGATGAAACAGGTATCCGGGTGATGGATGATGATAAAAAAGGCACTACCCACCGGGGATTTTACTGGGTTTATCACAGCCAGGAATTAAAAGCCACTTTGTTCGATTATCGTCCCGGCCGTGGCCGCAATGGGCCTGACGATGTGTTAGAAAAATACCAGGGCTTTTTGCAAACAGATGGCCTGGAACTATATAATAACTTTGGCACCAGAAAAGGTATCACGCATTTGCTATGCATGGCACATGCCCGAAGGTATTTTGTAGATGCATTGAATAATAACCGGTTGTTAGCAGAACATGCGTTAAAAATGTTTCAGCAACTCTACGATATAGAAGCCCGTATAAAACACGCAGGATTAACCGGAGAGGAGGTAATAAAATTACGTCAGCAGGAAGCGGTACCTATACTGAAATCCATGAAACAATGGATGACCGAAGAGTACCCCAAATTGGCACCTTCCAGCACTATCGCTAAAGCCATTGCATACAGTCTGCCACGATGGGAAAAGTTATGCGTATACACTACCGATGCCCGCTTAGGTATTGATAACAACCCCGTAGAAAATGCGATCAGGCCAATTGCAATTGGAAGAAAAAATTATTTGTTTGCCGGTAGTCATGAAGCTGCGCAACGTGCCGCCATGATCTACTCATTTTTCAATACCTGTCGCCTGCATAAAATCAACCCATATGAATGGCT
>JBBRRV010000325.1:0-2354 GCA_038246075.1 Bacteroidales bacterium | reverse complement strand
TCAAATATGCTAAGTCGAGATAATTTTCTTTGCTGATCTTATGCTTAAAAAGAAGCCTCATATGTGAGGCTTTTTTTTTGACACATCAACAGATTAGAAGCGATATTAGCAAAGTAACTCCAGGCACTCTAGGCACTCCAGGCACTCCAGGCACTTTAGGCACTTTTCTTTACACTTCATCAAACGGCAGCTTCCCCTGTTGCCAGATCAGCTGCGATTTCAGCTGGGCTACTTCACGGGAAAGTGTTTCAATGGAAGTTACGATCTCATTTTTTTGCACATTGGGTGCGGGCAGTTCGGCACTGATGTAGTGCACGAATTTCCATATTTCCCGCACATCCTTCACATTAATATCGTATGGCTCGTAAGCCGGGTTGAGCGATAAGAGCCTGAAGACTCCGCCAGGCTGCATTTGATTACCGATCACTTTGAAAACGATGCCATCATCGAGGGTAAGAATAATATGGGCCTGCCCTTCACGGATGAGGTTCCAGTTTTGCACAAACTCACCCGTGACCCATGAGCCGTCGGGAATAGGGAGCATAGAATTGCCCGTGATCTGAAACGTGCGGTATTTGCGCTCGCGTGAAAGGAATGGCATCTGGAAGGTCGGTAATACAGAGATATATTCCGGGTCGGCATAACCCGTGCGGTATCCTGCACTCGCCTTATGGTTTACCAGCTCGATGTTTTCGTTGTTATGACTGTCCACCGTGGTGGCAAGCACACGCAGGGTGCTCCCCGACAGGAATACATCGTAACCGCGATCAAGCTGCCTGAGTTCGCTTTCCTTTAACTTGGACAGGTCGACTTTTAAAAGCGTGTCCACCGCAACATTAAAATAAGCTGAAATAGCCAGCAGGGATTCGATTCCGGGCTGCGCAACCTCATTTTCATAACCACTCAGCGTGGAACGTTTCATCTCCAGGGTGGTAGCCATATCATCCTGGGTACGCCCGCGGCGTTTGCGTAATAATTTGATATTTGAACTGAAAATATTCATGGCCATCTGCTTTTTGAACCAATTTTTTGATTATATTGTAATCAACATTTTGATTAATTTTTAATCAAAGATAATACATAATCAGCAGATGTGTGCGCTTGACATAAAAATAATTTCTCCTGCTTCTCCCCGTGAAGACGAAGCAACAGTGCCCCTGCTTCCCGACGACAGGGGCCTGGTAAGCGGGGGCCGCACCATTGCTCACTTCGACCTGGACACCTTTTTTGTGGCCGTGGAGCGGCTCACGAATTCAAAACTGATTGGAAAGCCGGTGATCGTGGGTGGTTTTTCCGACCGCAGCGTGGTAGCCAGCTGCAGCTATGAAGCGCGGCGCTTTGGCGTGCATTCGGCCATGCCCGTAAAAATGGCCCGCATCCTCTGCCCCGACGCCATTATCGTGCGCGGCGATATGGAACAGTACAGCAGGTATTCAAACATGGTTACCGATATCATTGCCGAACGCGCACCGGTATATGAAAAGGCCAGCATCGATGAACATTATCTTGACATCTCGGGCATGGACCGCTTTTTCGGTTCCTTCCAGTGGACACATGAACTGCGGCAAGCCATCATCCTCGAAACAGGGCTGCCCATCTCCTTCGGGCTGTCGGTCAACAAAACCGTATGCAAGATCGCCACCGGCGAAGCCAAGCCCAACGGTGAGCTCCAGATACCGCGCGAACGCGTACTGCCTTTCCTGGCGCCGCTTTCCATCAGCAAAATCCCCGGCATCGGCGACAAAACCTTCCGCCTGTTACGCTCCATGGGCATCGCTACCATCGATACGCTGCGCCATGTACCACCCGATATGGTCCAGAAAGTGCTTGGGGCAAACGGCCTCTCCATCTGGAAAAAAGCCAACGGCATCGACTCCTCACCCGTGATCCCTTACTCGGAACGCAAAAGCATCAGTACCGAAACTACCTTCGACCAGGATACTACCGACATTGCGATGATCAACGACCTGCTGGTACGTATGGTGGAAAAGATCGCCTTTTCGCTGCGCAAAAAACAAAAACTTACTTCCTGCGTGACGGTGAAGATCCGCTACGCCAACTTCGACACCTATACCATGCAGCTGCGCATCCCTTACACCTCCTTCGACCATGTGCTGATCCCCGTCACCAGGGAGCTGTTCCGCAAGCTTTACCAGCGCCGTATGCTCATCCGCCTGATCGGCGTACGCCTGAGCCACCTGGTGACCGGGGTGCAGCAGATCGATATGTTCGAAGATACGCCCGAAATGATCAGCCTCTACCAGGCCGTTGACCGCATGCGGCTGCGCTACGGACGCAAGGCGGTGGTGAGGGCCGTGGGAGTCGGGACGCAGGATGAGGAAGATGATGATGAT
>JBBRRV010000324.1:0-2377 GCA_038246075.1 Bacteroidales bacterium | reverse complement strand
GCGTTCATCCGCATGAACAATCAGCTTGCTGATCATCGGATCGAAAAAAGTCGGAATTACAGGGCTGCCGGAAATCCCGGAATCCACGCGAATATCCGGGCCTGATGGTTCTTTGTAACAAGTCATGCGGCCCGGCGAAGGTGCAAAACCAGCCTCAGGATCTTCGGCATAGATGCGGCATTCTATCGCATGGCCGCTGATCCGAAGGTCTTCCTGTTTTAACCTCAGCTTCTCGCCCGAAGCAATCCTGATTTGTTCTTCTACCAGGTCGACACCTGTAATCATTTCAGTCACCGGATGTTCCACCTGGATGCGGGTGTTCATTTCCAGAAAATAAAAATTAAGCGCAGCATCTACCAGGAACTCTATGGTCCCGGCATTATTATAACCTATGGCCTGGCCTATATTAACAGCGGCCTTACCCATGCGTTCCCGCAGTTCAGGTGTAAGCGTCGGGGAAGGGGCTTCTTCAATCATCTTCTGGTAACGACGCTGGATGGAACATTCCCTTTCAAATAAGTGAACAACATTTCCGTAATGATCGCCAAGGATCTGAAACTCTATATGACGCGGCTCCTCGATGTACTTTTCCACATAAACAGTTCCGTCACCAAAATAGGAGAGCGCTTCGCGGCTTGTAGATTCAAGGGCCTCCACCAGCAGTTCAGCTGAATGAACAATTCTCATTCCTTTACCTCCTCCGCCGGATGCTGCTTTCACCAATACGGGAAATTCCAGCTGCCCGATATTCTTCAGAATCGTCAATGCATCTCCTGTAAGCCCCCTGGTCACCGGAACACCAATGGCACTCACGAAGTCGCGGGCTTCAATCTTATGGCCCATCACCTGCATGGCATGCGGGGAAGGACCTATAAAAATAATTCCGGCTTGTTCACAGGCCGCAACGAAACCGGGATTTTCAGCCAGGAAACCATAGCCCGGATGAATGGCATCACAGCCGGTACGGATGGCCGTATCGATTATTTTACCGATATTCAGGTAAGTATCTGCCAAAGCTGAATGGCCCAGGCAGATTGCCTCTCCGGCAATTGCCACATGCTTGCATTCGCTGTCCACTTCCGAATATACCGCAACAGTTTCAATACCCATTCTGTGGGCAGTTTGCATGATGCGGACGGCAATTTCGGCGCGGTTGGCGACGAGGAGTTTTTTAATCATTCCTGGTGTATTTTTAATTTGTCCTTTAATCAACCCATTTAGGTTGCCTTTTCCCCAGAAACGCTGCCATTCCCTCCTGCCCTTCTTCGGAAGCACGGATATCAGCAATCATTTTCGCAGTATAGGTTAGGGCTTCGTCCAGCGAAATCTGGTTGGTGACCTGGTCGATCAGCACCTTGCATTGTGCCACTGCCTTCGGACCACTGCTCAGCAATTGCCTGACGACTGCATCGACATGCCCTTCAAGTTCTTCCGCAGGAATGGATTTATTCACCAATCCAAAAGACTGGGCTTCGACCCCGTTGATCCGCCTGCCGGTGAGCATCAGTTCCCTGGCGCCATATTCACCTACCCGCTTGATCACGTAAGGTGAAATGCAGGCAGGAACAATCCCGATCTTCACTTCGCTGAGTGAAAAAACGGTATCGTTATTGCAAAAGGCCATGTCGCAGGCAGCCAGCAATCCGTTGGCGCCGCCGATAGCAGCACCGTGAACCAGGGCAATGGTGGGTTTGGGCGATGAATAGATCGCATAAAAACACTTTGAGAGTTGCAGGCTTTCATGGTAGTTTTCCTGGTAAGTATACTTTGCCACATCGCGCATCCAGTTGAGATCAGCTCCGGCACAGAATGACTTTCCATTTCCGCGAATCACAATTACCCGCACGTCTCCCCTTCCCTGAAGCAATTCAAAACAGGCAATCAGCTCAGCGATCATCACTTCATTAAACGCATTGCGGATGTCGGGGCGGTTGAGGGAAACAGTCGCGACTGTGTCCTTTATTCCAACGTTAATTGTTGTATAGGTATTCATATGTTTAAACTTTAAATCAAACTAAGTCTATAAATAAGAAAAAAGGAAATGCCATTAAGACACCAAGACCCTAAGGTCCACAAAGTTTTTATATAGTTATATCTATTTCAATCTGCACTATAGCCATCCTTAAGGTGAGGAAAAAATGCTTCCTTTTTTTGCTTAGAGATACAATATTTTTTTAGTGCCTTAAAATTACATCCTGAAAATCCCGTATTTAGTTTCTGCAAATTTCTTATTCAGCGACATGGCAATGCCCATGGCAAGTACTTTACGCGTATCAACGGGGTCGATTATTCCATCATCCCACAGCCGGGCGGTGCTGTAATAAGCAGACCCTTCCTCGGCATACTTTTTCATGATGCTGCTGCGCATTTCGTCACG
>JBBRRV010000323.1:0-2394 GCA_038246075.1 Bacteroidales bacterium | reverse complement strand
GTTTGTTGCAAAAAAAAAGTCCTGGCTGAAGCCGGGACTCTGTTCCTTGTCTGCTGTTATTTCAAATGGAAATTAAGCTGTCAGGCAGCGTTTTTCTTTGAACAGACAACTCAGGATGATTCGTTCAATTGAAGCATTACCGGGCAGGATCATCAATTAGTCTGCAAGCACCAGAATATTGTTTGCCGAAACCTCCACCACGCCTCCTTTGATCTCAAAGTAAAGCGGTGTTTTATCCATTCCTAAAACCTTAATACGTCCTTTTTGCAGGTTGGCAATGATCGGGGCATGGTTGTGCATCACTTCAAAGGAACCGTCAGAGCCCGGGAATTGAACCAGGCTGGCGATGCCTGAATAAATGGTTGTATCAGGTGTGATGATCTGTATGTTCATCTCTTTCATATTCTATGCAGCATTTAATAGATTCTTAAGCGCATGATGTTGTTCAAAACAGGCATGGACTATTTTGATTCTGCCAGGAGTTTTTTCCCTTTTTCAATGGCTTCTTCAATGGTGCCAACCATGTTAAATGCTGCTTCAGGATACTCGTCCACTTCGCCATCCATAATCATTTTGAAACCTTTGATCGTATCCTCGATAGAGACATATACGCCTTTAAGTCCCGTAAACTGCGCGGCTACATGGAAAGGCTGTGAGAGGAAGCGCTGCACGCGGCGGGCGCGCTGCACCACCAGTTTGTCTTCTTCCGAAAGTTCGTCCATGCCGAGGATGGCAATGATATCCTGTAATTCCTTGTAGCGTTGTAGAATTTCTTTCACACGCTGAGCCGTGTTGTAATGCTCCTCGCCAACAATATCCACAGTAAGAATGCGTGAAGTAGAATCGAGCGGGTCAACGGCAGGATAAATCCCAAGCTCTGAGATTTTACGGTTTAATACAGTGGTGGCGTCAAGGTGGGCAAACGTTGTTGCCGGAGCAGGATCGGTAAGGTCATCAGCAGGTACGTAGATTGCCTGCACGGATGTGATGGAACCGCGTTTCGTCGAAGTGATGCGTTCCTGCATGGTTCCCATTTCGGTAGCCAGCGTAGGCTGGTAACCCACTGCTGATGGCATACGTCCCAGAAGAGCAGAAACTTCGGATCCGGCTTGTGTAAAGCGGAATATATTATCGATGAAAAACAGGATGTCGCGTCCGCCGCTTTTTTCGTCGCCATCGCGGAAATATTCAGCCATGGCCAGTCCTGAAAGCGCTACACGGGCACGTGCTCCGGGTGGTTCATTCATCTGTCCGAAAACCATAGTCAACAGAGATTTTTCCATCTCTTTCATATCTACTTTCGACAAATCCCAGCCGCCTTCCTCCATGCTTTTCTTGAACTCATCACCATACTTTATCAAACCAGCCTCAATCATTTCACGAAGCAGGTCATTTCCTTCACGTGTGCGCTCACCTACGCCTGCAAATACGGATAATCCACTATATTGTTTTGCGATATTGTTGATTAATTCCTGGATAATAACCGTCTTTCCAACACCAGCACCACCGAAAAGTCCGATTTTTCCACCCTTGGCATAAGGCTCAATCAGGTCAATTACTTTGATGCCTGTAAAAAGAACTTCTTTGGTAGTGGTGAGGTTATCGAAGGTTGGCGGATCGCGGTGGATACTGCAAGATGTTGTTTTTTCAACTTTACCCAGGCCGTCGATGGCTTCTCCGATGACATTGAAAAGCCGGCCTTTCACAACTTCACCCGTAGGCATTGAAATGGTTCCGCCAAGGGCAGTGACGGTCATTCCCCGGCGCAGGCCATCAGTGGTGTCCATGGCTACCGTCCGGATGGTGCTTTCGCCGATATCCTGCTGGCATTCGAGTACGATCGACTGACCGTTATCATTAACTACCTCGAGGGCATCATATATGTTAGGCAGTTTAACATCCTGCTCAAATGCAACGTCGATCACAGGTCCTATAATCTGTGAAATTTTTCCTGTAACTTTTTCTGACATGGAGAATACTTTAGGTGGCAAATTTAACAAACAATTTTTCTGTTCTATGGGTTCAGGTGAAATTAATGCTGCCGAACCAGAAAAAAGTCTTTACAAGTGTATCAGGGAAGAAGATTTGAGTTGGGTAGTGCCGGACTGCCGGCATAATCAGCGGCAACAGCAAAAGCCGTTTAAGGCAATGAGAACAATTGCAAATGAGGGTATGAATTAGAAATAGAAGAACTTACTTCTTGGATATGATGCCCTGGAAGAACAGCAGCAGAATTACGCCAACTGTTATAGCTGAATCGGCAACATTAAATACCGGACGAAAGAAGATATAATCCTGCCCGCTCAGGAAAGGAACCCAGGAAGGGTAGTTTCCTTGCAGAATGGGGAAGTAGAACATGTCGACCACTCTTCCGTGCAGAAAATGGCTGTAGCC
>JBBRRV010000322.1:0-2409 GCA_038246075.1 Bacteroidales bacterium | reverse complement strand
TTAAGCATGACAGTTTTTATGTTTGTCTGATAGATGTGATCCTCATTACGCAGGTAATCCTTTGCATAATAATCGGTTGAGTCGGGAGGTGTTGTCGGAAGGACACCTGCAAAAAGCGCTGACGGAGCGAGGAATAACAGTGTGATAAAGCTAATCAGGCGATAAGGCATGGAAAGGAGATTGTATAGATACAAGTGTATAAATTTAGTTATTTAAACGGGTGTTAAAGTGAAAAGTGAAAAGTGAAAAGTGAAAAGTGAAAAGTGAAAAATGGAAAATGGAAAATGGAAAGTGAAATTACACTTTAACCTTTAACCTTTCTCCTATAACCTTGGATTTTGGGTCTTGGATTTTGGATTTTGGATTTTGGATTTTGGATCTTGGATCTTGGGTCTTGGATCTTGGGTCTTGGATCTTGGGACTTGGGACTTGGGACTTGGGACTTGGGACTTCTAAATAGCAGAAGCCCGAACCAAAATCCGGGCCTCTTTCAGGTGTAATTATGAATCTGATATTTACAGTAATTTCAATTGGGATACCCTGTTGGAACCTGCGCGGTATGTTTTCGATTTGAGCCCGATGAAACTCTTCTTGAAAAACTGGAAAGTATTGGTGCGGTCCAGTTTAAGGTTTGATAAGATGTTTTTGTCGGATGTTTCCCTGAACGTATTCACATAAACGGTAATGTCAGCTATATGTTTAGGGTCGGTGTGTTTCTCCAGGTATTCGATGACAATCTCCTTAATGGTTCCTGTTTTAACAGAATCCCATTTGCGCAGGGAGTAGGTACTGGTTTTTCCGATAGCCACAACTTCTTCAATGCTCAGAATCGATGATCTTAATGATTCTATATTGGGCGGAATCTTTTTTGTACGGGTCTTCAGCTCCTTACAGATCTCTTTAAGTTTCATGGGCCTGCCGGCGTGCTCCAGAATATCAAGGATATATTCCGATAATTTTACCATTGTATTCCGGGGAAATACCACTTTGCCTTTCTCCAGGCTAAAGCCAAACTCTTCAAGTACGATTTTTTTGCAGATAGCGGCTGTTTTCTCAGGAACAGCAATCCCTCCGTTTGAAAAGGCAGTCAGGTATTCATTGAAATCCAGGGAATAGGTTTGTTCGATGCGTTTATCGATCCTACCGCTAACATCCTCATGGAAAGCCTTAAAATCGAAACTGTCGTGTAATTTAAGGTTAATGAGGTAGTAAGCTTTGTAATATGTATCAATCTCCTGAAATGAGAAAAAGTTCTTGTGATACAATTCGGCAAAAACAAAACCAAAAAATTTAGGCGTAAATTGAAGGCTCTCGATTTGATTTATTTCGCCGATGCTTTCTTGATTCAGGAGAATAAAATCTCTTTTCGGATCGATGCCATAATCAAAATGTGACTGCAGAAATGGAAATTTCTTAGCCAGTGATTTAACGGCATCCTGAATCTTGTCAGGTACACGCTGGGCGATCTGTCGCACGCGCTCCCGTGTTATGCCATACTGATCGCCAATGGTCTGCAAGGTGCGTTTCTGCAAACCTATCTTGAATCCAAAGTTGTTGGCGAAGATATATTTCTCACGTTCATTTAGCTCATATTGCATGATCGTCTGCAAAAAACTAAAGAATGGGAATTCCTTCTGCGTGAAGGAATCTTTATACTTAGCTGTTATTTCTGAAGGAACCCTGAAATGAGAATAGCAATATAGCTTCAGATTCTCGAAGCGTTCATCCTCTTCGCTCATGGTGATGTCTTCCTTGTTGAGTTCGGCGAGCTTCAGATATTTTTCTGAGAGGCTGATTAACTCCAAATCCGTCTTTAAACCACAATTCCGGATCTTTCGGAAGGTACCGTTTTCCTTATAATAGCTGAGTATTTTATAGAGTGTATCCAATGAATCTTCAAAACACACGTTCTTGGTGCGCTCCGATAAATTATCAATCTTTTGTAATTCCTCGATATGATAATTAATGAGTTTAATATTTGTTGCCACCTTTATCCCGTATTAGGTTAGACATGTATTTATGAATACAAAAGTACGGATTGTCAGGCTAACTTGTCAATATTATTTTTATTCAAAGTTAAGAGTTTTTGATGCAGCGCCGGAATTCATAACAAACTATAGCGTTGGCAAGGGAAGCGTTCAGCGATTCAGCCTGACCACTTTCTGTTTTACTAAACGGGTATGAAGGAATACTTATTTTTTCGGTGATGAGCGGCATCAAAGCCTCCGAAATGCCTTTTGATTCGTTACCGATAACAATAATGGCAGGGGTTTTAAGTTGGACACTGTGAATGCTGTTGCCTTCCAGCAGACAGCCGTATGTGACCATATCGGCAGGGGCCGAGCGGATAAACCCGGCAAGTTCCGTGTAATGAAGGTTGGTCCTTAATATAGAGCCCATGGACGACTG
>JBBRRV010000321.1:0-2434 GCA_038246075.1 Bacteroidales bacterium | reverse complement strand
TGGCGCAAGTCTTTGAAATACGCGCTGGCGCAAGTCTGTGACTTGTGCCAACAAAAACTACCGCACTGGTGCAAGTCTTTGAAATACGCGCTGGCGCAAGTCTGTGACTTGTGCCAACAAATAAAACGCTGGCGCATTCGAACTTGCTCCATCAAAATTTCACTTCCCACGCGGGCGCAAGTCTGCGACTTGTGCCATTAAGAATTACTTCATTCATTTAAAGTCCGCGATAACAACACGATATCCAGCATCCCTTCCAGATCTGCATAATTTCTTGCACTTGAAAACATGTAATCTTCAGGCTGCTCTACAATTCCCGCCCGGACGGGATTCAGGTGAATGTAAAGCAACTTTTCACTGATAAATTTATTTGAATACAATTGAACAGCATGATAATCCTGTTTCCAAACCTGGAAGTCTTTGTAGTTACTGTTTGCTTTACCAGCCTGACCAAAAACATTAAACATCCATTCCTTGCGTCTTTCAGCTTGCGTTTGAATCGCTATGATCATTTTTTTACTCGTGAATTTCTTAAAATCCCTTAAAATGTCTGACAAGGAATATCAATCCAGGGCTCTTACAATTAGATGTATATGATTACTCATGATGACATAGCCATAAATTTCCAGTCCCTTTTCTTTCTGACAATACTTCAATGAATCAATTATAATATCACGGTATATTTTTTTTGTAAAAATATCGACCCAACTAACTATTGTAATGGTTAGGAAGTGGGCTGCATTTTGGTCTTTGATGATGTATTTGGAACTCATTGTTTGTATGTGGATTTGCTAATTGTATATTATTTTGGGCACAAGTCACAGACTTGCGCCAGCTGTGAAATGCTAACGCGCCAGCAGGGCTGTTGTAAGAATTAAATTCATTTTCTAAATTAAGAAATATTTTAATTCGTTTATTATCCCAATCACCAGGAGAATACATAGAAATACATAGAAATACTTAGGAACAGCGAATCTTTTGTTTTTTATCTTTTATCTTTTAACTTTTATCTTTTAACTTTTAACTTATATTTCCACTTTCTCCTTTAACCTTTTTTTTTAAAATCTCCGTGCTCTCCGCTGCTCCGTGGTTTCCCTTATTATGAGCGCAGCGAATATTACGTAACTCCACCACTGGCTCATTAATTTTCCTATTTTTGTACAAACAACAAACAGCTTCCATGACTGTCGATATTTTCATACCTTGTTTCATTGACCAATTCTATCCCGAGACTGGCCTTAATATGGTCAGGATCCTTGAAAAGATCGGCATAGATGTGCATTACAACAACAATCAAACCTGTTGCGGACAAATGGCTTTCAACAGTGGTTTCTGGGATGATGCCAAGGCCATGGGGGAGAAGTTTATCCGTGATTTCCCGCACAACCGCCCTGTTGTTGGACCATCGGCTTCATGTGCCGGTTTTGTGAGGAATTATTACGACGAACTCTTTTACAATACAGCCTTGCACAATGAATACCGCCAGCTGAAGAAAAACATGTACGAGTTTACCGATTTTCTAGCCAATTATATGAAAGTTGAGGATGTAGGTGCTGCATTTCCGCATATCGTTACCTTCCACGATTCCTGCGCTGCCCTGCGCGAATACAAGCTGGACGATGCCCCCCGCAGGCTGCTTGCGAATGTGAAGGGGCTGGAGCTGCGTGAAATGGAAGAAACCCATACCTGTTGCGGATTTGGCGGAACCTTCTCGGTGAAGCATGAAGCGATCTCGACGGCCATGGCCGAACAAAAGGTGCATCATGCCATCGATACCGGCGCCGAATACATTGTTTCGACCGATCTTTCCTGCCTCATGCACCAGCAAGGCTATATTGATAAAAATAAACTTCCCATCAAAACCATTCATATCATTGATCTGCTGGCACAGGGGTGGTAGGTTGTGAACGCGTTTTGAATGCTATATTTGAGCAGCGGTATTTGTAAAAGAGAAAAGAGAAAAGGAGAAAGGCGAAAGGAGAAAACACTTGCGCCCTAATGCATGCGCAAAATGGTTTTAATTTTATTTTCTATGTGTTTTCCTAATGTGCGCTATTGTGTCTGCTGTGGTTTTTTTCCTTCAAAAAATAAGCCAGGCTGTCGACAACTGGATTCTGGCGCATCAAAGTGATTAAACCTTAGTGTACCTCCGTGCTCTGCGTGGCTCCGCGGTTTTCTTATTTATGAGCGCAGCGAATAATCCGCAATCCGCAATCTCCAATCCGCAATCCCCATGACCTGGTTAAATTCATTCTTAGGGTTATTCAGTGAAAAGGTCGTTTACCGCAGCAGTTCAAAATTCAATCCTGTCCTGGAGGTTACCAGAAGGGGCAAACACCTTCAACTGGATACACTGCATGTAAATTATTCTTTCGGGGAGCTGCACAAATCATTTCAGCAATTATTCACTAAAATGGATATCGGAAAATCCAGG
>JBBRRV010000320.1:0-2440 GCA_038246075.1 Bacteroidales bacterium | reverse complement strand
GTGAAAAATGGCCACTCCAAGTAATGTAAGTGTAAAAATGATGAATTCAGCCCTGATGCCAAATACTTCCGGCGGATGCCCGACGCCTGCCGCAAAGGTGAATACCGGGGCCAGCAGCAGGGCAAGTGTAAATAGTAATGCGGTGATAATAAATTGACGGGGTTTCATGTGCGAATGCTTATGCAGGTAACGAATGATTTTTATTTGAATAGTAATGGAATGATGGTGATATAAATACCGGCAATGATGGCGGTGGTAATTACCCCACTGATATTGGCACCCAAAGCTTCGGGGAGTATCAGCGCATCAGGATTCACTTTGTTAACCTCCTTTTGGGCTACTTTGGCAGTAGTGGGTACACAACTCACCCCGGCGATACCTATCACAGGATTAAAATTTCCTTTGGTGATGAAATACATCGCATAACCGCCCAATATTCCTCCAATTCCGGAAAGCAAAAGTGCAACAATTCCCAGTACCAGCAACATCAGAATTTTTGGATCGAGAATCAGGTGTGCCTCACATAATATACCGAGCATAAGCCCGAGGAAAAACGTTGAGCCATAAAGCAGCGGCCCCCCGATGAAATCGATGACATGAGTGAGCCCGGATTCACGAATGGCCACGCCGATAAACAGCGAGAAGAACAGGGGTGCTGCCACAGGGAACAGCAGGCAGAGCAATGTGCAGAGTATGACTGCAAAAGCAAGCTTCTGGCCTGATGATATTGGTTTCCTGCCGGCAGGGCGTACCATTTTTATTCCCCTCAACCTGGCAGGAATCATCAGCCGGATAAGATATGGGTATCCGCCATAGGTAAGTCCCAGGTAAAGGTATGCTACCACAGTTATGGGTACAAAAAGGTCCTTGGAGAGGCTGAGAGAAGTGAAGAGCACCATAGGCCCGTCAGCTCCACCGACCATGGCGACAGAGGCTGCGTCGCGCATATTGAAACCCAGGGCCATGGCAATAGGAACTGTTGCAAAGGTGCCTAATTCGGCGCAGATAGCAAGGAACATGCTGGTAAAGGGTTTCTGCAGAATATACCCCACATCGAGCAATACACCTATTCCCATAAACACAAAGCAAGCAATAAGGCCGTTGCTGAAGGTGAAGGTATAGATAGGCTGCAGGAAATCGATCTGAAGCGCCGCCATCAATTGGTCGTTATTGGTAATCATCGGATCTACGAACAGATTTCCCTGTTTCCCTCCGGGCATAAAAAGGATGCCGGCATTGATAGCCGCCATGCCCAGCCCCATGGGTATCATCAGTAAAGGCTCCAGTATGCCTTTCTTTCCTAAATAAACCAATAACATACCAAGCAGCATCAGCCCGATACGGGAAAATGCAATGATGGGTTCCGAGGTTACGAGGGTGGAGATTCCCTGGAAAAGGTCCAGTATCTTATTTGCATCCATAGAAGTATAGTTCTTGCTCGTCCAATTCTTTGTAAAAACGGTTGCGCCGGCAGCTGCGGATATGGTATGCCCTCATGTACTTTTGTATCATCTGGCGGCTGAGTGGTCTTGACGAATCGGATTGGGTCGTCATATACATTAGTTTGATTATTCCTGCCACCAGGAAAGAAATAATGAACGCAGCCAGATATAGCAAGGCTGTAATTTTGATAATTGTGAACATGGTTTGTAATAGATCTTATGGTAAGTAATTCTGTGATTTAGCGCCTGACGGGCTAAAGTATTTCCTTATATGCGTTGGCATATGCCGGTATCAGGCAGGCCAAAGAAACAGGCCTTAAAAACGTATCATAGAAGAATCAAAATCTCAGGATGCCATTTCGGATAAAGGCAGCTAATGACATTTCGGGCAGGGGGTGGGGGAATAACACATATTCGGGATGTCGGAAATCAATAATGATGCAATTTTCTATTTCCGGATCGGAAAGGGATAAATCAAGCGATGATGCTGATTCGGCAGGCTGCAAAACTTTTTGTTCCTGCGGTGAATGAGCGCGGAAGGGCTTTTCTTTGAATGCACTTCCAGGCTTTTCCTCTTCGGTGCGAAGTTCAGAATCGTCGGTATCGCAACTTTGTTTTGGAAGGATGGTAATTTTCTGGTGCTTTACCTGACTGATCAGGCAGGTTGTCTTCGGAGCGATGGGTGATAAAGGTTTCGCAATAGGGCAGGAGGCTCTCCCGGCGACGGCGACGCAGGTTAATAACAATATTCCAAAAGCAAACTTTGGTTTCAAACGGGTATTAAATTATGCAAAAATAAGTAGAACAAATATAGAAATGCGGCCGATAGTAAACGAATCAGGACCTGCTATTTTTCGGGTGCAAAATTGATACTTTTATTTCAATATACATGCAGGCAAACTATATTTATTTTTCCGGTGTTAAATTCAAGGGGCGACTTCAAGTCACCCCTTGAATATGAGAGCATTGGAAGTCGCGAGCCTGCCGTGGTTTTTTTT
>JBBRRV010000319.1:0-2468 GCA_038246075.1 Bacteroidales bacterium | reverse complement strand
GATGCGCTGTAACTGATGTACCCTGCGCCATATGATTGCAGCCTGAGCGACACTTTCTGCCCGTCACCCGATGGGATTGGACGCCATGCTCCTTTACGGAAAATGTTGCTGGCAGAGAAGTTATTAAACGAGACGCCTAAAGTGCCGATTATTCTCCCGTTGCCCCATCCTCCTGAAAGCTCAAGCTGGTCGGAAGAAGTTTCTTCAACCTTATATTGAATATCTACAGTGCCATCATTGGGATTTGGAACAGGCACAGGTTCTATCTTCTGGGGATCGAAATATTTGAGCTGAGCCAGCTTTTGTGTACTTCGGATAATATCCGTGCGGCTGAATAACTGGCCGGGTCGTGTGGTAATTTCACGCAAAGCCACATGGTCGTTCGTGCGGGTGTTCCCTTTAAAAAGTACTTTATTGATCATTGCCTGCTTCCCTTCACGAATCCGAAGTTCCAGATCGATCGAATCATTTGCCACGCGAATCTCAACAGGTAAAATGGTAAAATACAGGTAGCCATCGTCAAGGTAAAGGCTCTTGACGTCAATACTGTTCGGATTATACTCCAGGTTGGTATTCAGCACATCCTGGTTATATACATCTCCTTTGCGGATTTTCAGGACCGAATTCAGCTCGTCAGCCGTATACTTTGTATTCCCGACCCAGGTAACATTCCTGAAATAATATTTATGTCCTTCAAATAATTTAAGGTCAATACTTATCTTGTTAGGATCGCTTTTATAAACGGAATCTTTCAACAGAATGGCATCCCTGAAACCCTGTTCATTAAACTTCTTAATCACAAGGAGTTTATCTGCGGCATAATCATCTTCAACGAACTTTGATGATTTGAAAATTCTGAATTTCATATTGTCCCTAAAAGTCGCCATCACATTATCAGGCAAATCTTTGAACTTAAAGCTGACCAGTGATTTTGCGGTAAGCCAGATGGTTTGATCCAATGCTGCAAATGGCCTGATGACACCCATCTCTTTGGTCTTTTTCATCGATCCGGCCAAAGCCTTGGAGCTCACCATTTTATTGCCAATGAAATTAATTTTTTCGATACGTACCCTACGATTCTTATCGATGGCGATGTTCAGGGTAACACTGTTGGCAGTGGCTGTATCCTTTTGCTGTTTGATATCAACCGTTGCATTTAGAAATCCCTTGCTGGTATAATGCTTTTTAATAATATTGCGCGTACGGATGATCATATTATCTGTCAATACATCGCCTTTTACGATTTTGACTTTGTCCTTCAGGGCATCAGCTTCACTCTTTTTAATCCCGGTAAACACGAATTTCGACACACGTGGACGCTCAACAAGGCTGATATTCAGATAAATAAGCTCACCGTCTATCTTTGTTTGTGTAATACGGATATTATCGAACAAACCCTGATCCCAGAGTTTTTGAATGGCTCTCGTAATCTGATCACCCGGCACCTGGATCTGTTGGCCTACCTTCAGTTCCGAAAGCATGATCAAAACATTATTATCCAGGAACTGAACACCTGAAATGGTTATACCTCCAAGGGTATAAGTTTTTGGGGCTGCATAATCGATCTCCGTCAGGTCGCTGCCAGGGTTGATTTGTGACTTTACCGGTACCCAAACAAAGGCCAGAAGAAGTAATATTAGTATACGCTTAACGGTCATTACCTGCAGTTTTTAAGTTGTTCGCTCGTTTTGCCGAATCGTCTTTCACGGTTCTGGAAGTCCAGGATGGCTTCGTAAAGATCATCCTTACGGAAATCGGGCCAGAGTTTTGGTGTAAAATAAAGTTCTGAGTATGCAATCTGCCAAAGCAGAAAATTACTGATGCGGTGTTCGCCGCTTGTGCGTATTAATAATTCGGGATCAGGGAATCCTGAGGTCTGCAGGTGAGCCGCAAAGCTTTCCTTATCCAGATCCCCGGGGTCTAATTCACCGTTTTTGATTTTTTCGGCAATTTTTTTAGTTGCTTCAATGATTTCCCAATGGCTGCTGTAGCTTAATGCAAGAATAAGATCCATGCGGTTATTTCCCGCTGTTTTATCCATCGCTTCCATCAGTTCTTTGTAGCACTGTGGTTCCAGGCTGTGAAGATCACCAATGGCCCTGAGCCTTATCTGGTTATCGTTAAGCGTTTTAATCTCTCCATTAATGGTAACAACCAGCAAATGCATGAGCGCATCTACTTCTGCCTTCGGGCGTTTCCAGTTTTCCGTGGAAAAGGCGTAAAGGGTAAGCGCTTTAATGCCCAGTTCAGCAGCAGCTTCTGCGGTTTCGCGCACGCTTTGCACGCCGTGCTCATGTCCGAACACCCTTGAATGGCCTCTTTGTTGCGCCCACCGGCCGTTACCATCCATAATAATGGCGATATGGCTGGGCAATCTTTCGAGGTCTATCTTTTCTTTAAAATTCATGCGTTCAAGCGTGTGTCTGTTTCCTGGATTACTTCTTTTTTCGTGATCTGAATTTATCCTG
>JBBRRV010000318.1:0-2469 GCA_038246075.1 Bacteroidales bacterium | reverse complement strand
ACCTAATTTCATACAAATGAGCATCAGTACAATGACTGATAAATTTCATTATGCATGTAGCGACTGCGGAGCCAGATACACCACCGGCAAGGTGATGTATCTGTGCCCTGCCTGTCAGCCGATGAACCAGCCGGACCAACCGCCGAAAGGTGTTCTGAAAATCTACTACAACTATAAGGAAATCAGAACCCTGGGACCTGCGACTAAGCTCTTTGCATACCTGCAGAAAAAAAACTTCCTTTCCCTGCTTCCCATCGCCGGTATGAAAAGCTGGCCCAAACTGCGCGTCGGGAATACACCTTTGTATCATTTCAACCGGTTCGATGCAGAAGACCTGAATTTTGATCTTTACCTGAAGGACGATTCTCAGAATCCGACATTCTCTTTCAAGGACCGTGCTTCCGCGATGGTGTCGGCATGGGCAGTCGAAAATAATATCAATACCATTATTGCAGCATCTACCGGGAACGCAGGATCATCGCTTGCCGGGATCTGCGCTTCACAAGGACAACGATCCGTCATTTTTGTCCCGGCCACGGCACCATTGGCCAAGCTCACACAAATCATCATGTACGGCGCCACGATTATTCCTGTAGACGGCACCTACGACCAGGCTTTCGACCTGAGTGTGAAAGCCTCTGAAATATATGGCTTCTACAACAGGAATACTGCATATAATCCTTTTACGATAGAAGGCAAAAAAACTGTTTCATTTGAACTCTTCGGAGATTTAAAACAGCAAATCCCCGATCGCATCTTTGTACCTGTTGGCGATGGCGTGATCATTTCCGGCGTTTATAAAGGATTTGAGGATTTACTGCAACTCGGAATCATCGGACGTATGCCGGTCATTGTGGCTGTGCAGGCAGCCGGCAGCAATAACCTGACAAGAAATATTGATCAGGCCCGCTTTGAAGCTGCCGCCTCTGTCACGCTTGCAGATTCTATATCGGTTGATATTCCGCGGAATTTCCATATGACGGTTGGTTACCTAAAACAATATGCGGGTGAATGGATAACAATAGATGACGCAGAAATCATGAAGGCATCCCAAAGGCTATCACGTTCCACTGGTATTTTTGCTGAACCAGCCGCTGCAGCTGCTCTGGCAGGAATGTTGAAATATAAAGACATGGGTAGGATACCCGCCGGTTCTAAGAATATAGTACTGCTTACCGGTAGCGGGCTGAAGGATCTCAAATCGGTACAATCCATTATTCACCTTCCCGAACCGGTTAAACCTGAAATTGCATCACTGGAAAGAATATTCGCAAAGTAAAAGCCTAAAAACCCTGACATGATTACTTTTTATCTCAACGACCGGAAAATTGATTACAAGGGTGAGGGCGACCAAACGCTTTTAAATTACCTGCGCCTCTCGGAAGGCATTACTTCCGTTAAGGACGGATGTTCGGGGCAGGCTGCCTGTGGCGCCTGTATGGTTGAAATCAATGGAAAAGCAAGGTTATCCTGTACACAGAAGATGAAATTTCTTTCGGATGCCAGGGTGATCACCATGGAAGGTATACCTGAAAAAGTGCGGAGCGTAATTGCAAACGCTTATGTTGAAAAAGGCGCTGTTCAGTGTGGGTTCTGCACTCCAGGCCTTATCATCCGCACTAAAATTCTCTTTGCTGAAAATCCTGCTGCTAACCGGTCGCAAATCAACAAAGCCATCAACCTGAATTTATGCCGCTGCACTGGGTATGTAAAAATTGTAGATGCCATCGAAGATGCTTTGAAAACGCTGCGCGAAGGAACAAAAACTGAACCTAAAACAACTGCTTCCGGCATCGGGGATGCTTTAACCAAATACGAAGCCTACGAAACTGCAACAGGTATGCGCCAGTTTGTTAATGACATGCATTTTGAAGGAATGCTGCATGCTGCGCTGCGTTTCAGCGATCATCCGAGAGCAGTGGTCGTTTCAATCGACACCAGGGAAGCTGTCAAAACAGCAGGGGTAATAAGAATCTTTACAGCAACGGACATACCGGGGCAACACAATACCGGTTTGATTTTCAAGGATTGGCCCCTGATGGTCGCGCCCGGTGAAACCACCTGTTATATCGGGGATGTCATCGCAGGAGTTGTGGCTATTGATGAGGAAACGGCACGCAAGGCAGCAAAAATGATCCGGGTTGAATATGAAATTCTAGAACCTGTCTCGGATATGCACCTGGCCCTCGCGCCTGATTCGGCATTGGTGCATCCAGGCCAGTCCAATTTACTCGAAAAATGTGTTGTCCGGCGTGGTGAGTCCGTGGAATCTAAATTTCAGAACTCAAAATTCATTTCATCCGGTATTTATGAGACCCAGCGTATCGAACATGCATTTCTCGAAACTGAGGCTGCCATTGCACTTGCTACTAACGACGGAGTTCATTTATACAGCCAGGGACAAGGCATCTATGTGGATCAACAGCAGGTGGCTTCCCTGCTGGGCCTTGACGACGAAAAAGTAAGGGT
>JBBRRV010000317.1:0-2479 GCA_038246075.1 Bacteroidales bacterium | reverse complement strand
CTTCGCCATATCAATAGATTATAAATTATTTATGCGCTTTCCCTAGAATAAATAGTACTATGTATTGCATAGTACTATTTAATAAACTATCTTTGCTGACTGATTATTAACAGAACAGATCATGGAGAAAGCAGATTCAACAATTGCGCAGATGCGCAAAGGCGTACTCGAGATGTGTGTCATGGCGGCTATCGACGGGCAGGAAGCCTATGCCTCCGACATCCTGGAAAGGCTTAAAGCGGCGCACCTTATCGTGGTGGAGGGAACACTTTATCCCATTCTTTCCCGCCTGAAAAATGAAGGATTTCTGAGTTACCGCTGGGAAGAATCTTCCTCTGGTCCTCCGCGGAAATATTTTAACCTTACACCCCTTGGTCTCGACTTCCTGCTGGAATTGAAAACCGGCTGGGGTGAGCTCGTAGGCGCCGTGAACCGGACAATTACCAAACAAAACAACGAATCAGGACAACCAAATAACAACCAGCTATGAAAAAGAATTTTTCTGTAAATATCGGTAGCCGTCTTTTCCATATTGATGATGATGCGTATGAACGCCTCAGCACATACCTGAGCCGGCTGCGTGCATTCTTTGCTGCGGACCAAAGCGGCGACGAGATCATGACCGACATCGAAATGCGCATTGCTGAATTACTCGAGCAAAAGAGGGCGAATGGTCCTTCCATCATCTGCCTGAATCAGGTCGAAGAAGTCATTGCGGATATGGGCGAGCCGGATCAGTTGTCGGAATCGCAGCAGGAACCCTCCAGGGGCAAAACAAAAGGTAAACTTTACCGCGATCCGGATAACCGCCAGATCGGCGGCGTATGCGCCGGCATAGCGGCCTGGTTTGGCATAGACCCGCTTTGGGTGCGAATTGCTTTTGCTTTGATAACGCTGATGTATGGCACAGGAGCCATCATATACCTTGTTTTATGGCTCATCCTGCCTGAGGCCGGCACGACTTCGGAAAAACTCGAGATGCACCGGCAGATCATTAACATAGAAACCTTGCGGGATGAAGTTGCTTCCACAGGCACAGGGCTGCGTACAACGGGCAGTTCCGTCATGCATTCCATCGGGACTTTTCTCCGGTTTGGAACCGAAATCATCTCCAGGCTGTTCCGCTTTCTCTTTCAGTTGCTGGGCAGGGTAACAGGTGCAACAATACTGCTCCTGGTGCTCACCCTATTTGTGGGCATGAGCATTGCCTTTTTGGTGAGAAATCAATTTGAGTTTGGCATTTACCACCTGGATACCACAACATTTTCCCATGCTTTTGGATGGCTTCTGCCGGGTGCTGCCGTGAGGTGGCAGGCTTATATTGCCCTGGCATTGCTGCTGATCGGGATGGCCGGGCTGCTCATATTTCTCGGCTTGCGGCTTATGCTGAAATGGCCCCCTGTCCGCTGGCAGGTGCTGTCGTTGCTGGCTCTGCTGGTCCTCGCCGGTTTAATCATTGCAGGAAGCGTTGTTTACCAGTACGCACGGAATTCAGATCAGGGTGCATCCATGTCGCACCGCCAGACCATGGCCATGAAGCATAATAAAATCCATATTGCGGCTGGCTCCTACGATCGCTATCAGTATTGGGCGCCCCTGTCAGGGAATGCCAATTCGGGCAGGATTCAGGATGTTCTGGGCGATATAAGCCTGAGCGTGCGCCCGGCCCCGGGTGACAGCATCATTATCACCACCATCAGGTCGGCATCATCCCTGCTGGAGAACAGGGCCGCCGACTTTGCCCGGAACATCTCAAATTCTTATCGCTTCCAGGATACCCTGCTCATCATCGATCCTTATTACAGATTTCCGCTGCGTGATGGCATGCACTACCAGAAGGCGGAACTCATTGTCGGAATACCTGTGAATACGGAAGTCCTCATTAAAGAGGACTGGAACTGGCACATCAACAATGATGATTTCATTGATGGTATGAACGAAGGGAATGTCTATATCATGACTTCTGCCGGATTGAAATCAAAAAATCCTCCGGTTCAGAAATCCGATACAATTCAGTAAATAAATCGCTTATCGTTTGTCTTTAAAAAACTGCCTGAGCAGCGCAGTTGATTTTTCGGCCAGCACACCGCTGGTGACCTGTGTCCTGGGGTGGAGGATCATGCTGTTCACCAGTCGGTACCCCCTTTTTTCGTCGTCGGCACCATAAACGATCCTGCCCAGCTGCGTCCAGAAGGCAGCCCCTGCGCACATAACACAGGGTTCGAGTGTGACATAGAGTGTGCATTCGGCAAGGTATTTACCGCCAAGAAAATGCGAAGCCGAGGTATAAGCCTGCATCTCGGCATGGGCAGTCGTATCATTCAGGCGTTCGGTGAGGTTGTGGGCCCGGGCAATGATCCTGTTCTGGCAAACGATGATAGCGCCTACAGGCACCTCCCCGGCAAGAAAAGCAGTCCGGGCTTCTTTCAGCGCCTCCTGCATAAATGACTCATCTGAATAAATGGTAAGACTCATAAAT
>JBBRRV010000316.1:0-2487 GCA_038246075.1 Bacteroidales bacterium | reverse complement strand
TCAGATAACATGACCCGTCGGAAGATTCAATGATACCTACAAAATTGACAGTCAGATATATAAGACATTTTGGCAGAATGTTTTTATTAGACAAGACAATATTGCAGTACCATCTCTGTTCGAGGAAAAACAGTTTTTGTTTCGTTTAATCGTTCACATAATTTTCTCAATATCAAATCCTCGTGTACTGTTGCTTGATGGTGTAGTTTTACATATAGTATGTTTGCATGATTATCTACCTCTAAATCTGCATTGGTTTTTAAAAACTGTCCTATTAACGCCCTTGCATCCTTGGGATTGGACATATACTCCCTAACAATCGATGACATTGCAATTTCACTACGTGCAGCAACTATTTTAATACAATCCACTAATTGCTTTCGTCCATTGTGTACAGCTTTAAATTTTTCATCTTCCGGCAACTGTGCATATTCTATTTTTATGGGTGTCGTTTTACGAATAGCCTTTAAATCATCCAACTGACTTTGTAAATAGGTTATTTCCTGCGTCATCTTTTCTTTTTTATCAGTTACTCGATTGAACGCACTGTCATTTAATTCTTGATCATAATGCAGCTTTCCAAACGATGACTGACGATTTTTTAGTTTCGCGTTACAGGAATTTATCTTTTTATTCAAATTTCGGTACGCTGGATTAACCAGAAGTTGTGTGTCACTAATGTCCTCCTTAAAATAGCTTATAATCATATCTAAATTAAATTGTTTTAGCATATGTTTAAAGTAGTTCTCCTGATTCCAACGTGCAAACATATAGAGACCTATCAAGAGGGTTGTCAACTTATAATTGGTGGTAATGATGGATGTCTGATTACCACCATCCCTTAGTTTGCGTACCTCTCTTACCCATATACATCTGGTTTTTTTGACAGGTTTACTTGTAGTTTTCTTTGGATTCTCCTTTTCTGGGGCAATGCTCTGTTCTGTACTTGTTTTCTGGTGGTTTTCTTTGGTAATATTTCGATAAACAATAGGACCTTTATCTTGGGGTTCTAATTCGTCAACTTTTGACCCTTCCATCAACACTCCCCGTTCTGCTAGAAATATTTTTTCTTTTTCTCCATATTGGTTAACAACTTCTTGCTCTGTAAACTCTTCAATGGGCCAGGGTTCTTGAATATACTTGTTGTATGTGCAGCAGGAAACCCGTTTTTCAAACATCTGCGTCATGAAGTCTACACTATACCCTTCTCTGTCGTAAACAAGCATAAATTTGTGCAGAAAGGAGTCTGCGTTCAATGCTTCTTGGCTGGGTTGATTGGGTACATCCTTTTCCAGGATTGGTAGGATATCTTCTTTGAGTGTATCTATAAGACCGCTACTGATTGATTTGCTGATTGAAAAAAACGGTTGTCCTAGTTTATCGCATATCCAATAGTCGGAGGTGGCTCGCATGGCCAATTGTAACCGGCTGACATATTTCTTGGGCAATTTATTTTTCTTGCCATAATATATTTCCTGATGAGCATCTGCATACAAAACTCCGGCAAGTTCTTCATTCATATGCATCCAGTCCTGGGATAATTTTCCCATCCATAACTGTGCTTGATTATTCTCACTCAGACGAGCTATTGCTTGGCGGAGTGTCTTAATTTCCGGAATGCGATCATATCCAAGCAATTTACCCAATTCTCCGGGTGGCTCATCACTTATTTTCTGGATGCTTGCAATGCGTAACAGAAAGCAGAAGGCTAGGGTTAATAGGTAGGTCTGAAAATTATAATATCCTTCCTGAAAGCTAAATACTTCATCGTGTGAGAGCAGTCCATTGTTTATCAGGGCTGGCAGTGATAATAAAATACCTCCTTTATGTACATCTGTGTTATTTTGAAATTCAGGTTCGGTTACTTTTTTTTTATTGCCGATACAATACGTCCCAGTTCATTGGTACATCCAACACCAATAGGAGCAACAATATCTTGTCGGCTTCTTTCACTTTGTGTCATTCCCTGTGAGGATACTTTTGTTTGTTTTTCATGTCGTGTCAATCGGCCCTGTTGTATTGCCTTTTGAAGGGTGTCGGTCTTTATGGATAAGGTATCTCCGATTGCTTTGAGTGACAGGCCTTCATTCAAATATCCCTGAACTTGGATAAGAACTTCTTCCGTTAGAACATTTCCTGGCTTCTCAAACTTCTTTGTTCCAAAAAATCCCTTTGCTCCCTTTGTTCGATAGATCTTCGACCACCTTACCACACTTTCCTTGGATACGGCAAAACATTCAATGATTTCTACCGTGCGAACAGTTTTTAAATCGATCATCTGACTGGTAATAAAACGAAAGCTCTGATAATCTCCTTCACCATGTTGATATATTGGCCCCCCTCCATTAAAGTAAACTACTATACCTTTTATTGTACTTACTCCAATATTGGAGTTGATCATTTTTATATCTGTAGGGTAAACAGGAAATAGTGTTTCCATGATGCATTTTTTATTGCAAAATCGCACTATTTTGATTTTCCTGCAAG
>JBBRRV010000315.1:0-2502 GCA_038246075.1 Bacteroidales bacterium | reverse complement strand
TGCTCAAAATAAAAACAGCAACCTTAAGGGCTGCTGTTTTCATTGATTTTGACAACGTGTTAGGCTTGAGCAACAGGCCCGCTAAGGGGAAACCCAATGGATTCGGATTCTGGTTCCTTAATGGCACCATGCACCGATTCATATTTGGTAATATTCTCCTTAAGAGCCCTGTACAAGCGTTTGGCATGCTGAGGCGTAAGAATGATCCTGGCTTTAACCTTTGCTTTGGGCGTTCCAGGCATCAGCTTAATGAAATCTACCACAAACTCCGTGGAAGAATGGGTGATAACGGCAAGATTTGAATAGATGCCTTCTGCCATTTCCTCGGTCAGTTCAATATTGATCTGATTGTCCTTGTGCTCTTCGTTCATTGATTGCATATTGAATATTAATTACATATCAGCTTTGGCAGCCATCAGTTTTTCATATTCTTCCTTAGAGGCTACGATCAGGCTTTCGTATTCGCGTAAACCTGTTCCAGCCGGAATTAAATGCCCTACGAGAACATTTTCCTTCAAGCCAAGCAAGCCATCGTCTTTAGCATTTATAGCTGCAACGGTAAGCACTTTGGTCGTCTCCTGGAAAGAAGCAGCAGAAAGGAAACTCTTCGTCTGAAGTGAAGCCCTTGTAATACCCTGAAGCACCTGTTTAGCAGTAGAAGGCTGAGCATCGCGTGCTTCTGCAAGTTTTTTATCCTTACGTTTCAGCACTGAGTTTTCATCCCTCAGTTTGCGTGCGCTGATCATTTGTCCGGGTTTCAACACTAAGGAGTCACCTGGATTCATGATTACTTTCTTTCCGAACAGGCTATCATTTTCCTCATGGAAATCGAATTTATTGACAAGTTCACCCTCCAGAAAGCGTGTATCGCCCTGATCAACGATCTCAACTTTACGCATCATCTGGCGCACAATGACCTCATAATGCTTATCATTGATCTTAACCCCCTGAAGACGGTATACTTCCTGAATTTCATTCACGATGTATTCCTGGACCTTCATCGGGCCTTTGATGGCAAGGATATCGGCCGGTGTCATTGCGCCGTCGGAAAGCGGAGTGCCTGCCTTGACGTAATCGTTTTCCTGGGCCAGTATCTGTTTGGAAGTTGGAATAAGGTAGCTCTTTTCTTCACCGGTTTTGGAAGTGATGATGACTTCACGGTTGCCGCGTTTCAGTTTTTTACCAAACGAAACAACACCGTCAATTTCAGAAACTACAGCAGGGTCGGAAGGATTACGTGCCTCGAAAAGTTCGGTAACACGTGGCAGACCTCCGGTAATATCACCTGATTTACCCACAGCTCTTGGAATCTTCACCAATACGTCTCCGGCTTTTATCATCTTGCCTTCGTCCACAACAATATGCGAACCAACAGGAATATCGTAGTTCTTGATCTCTTCGTTATTTCCGGTTACGATCTTGATGGCAGGGTTTTTAGCTTTTACCCTTGTTTCGATAACAACCATGTCGCGGTATCCGGTTTGCTCATCAGATTCAACTTTAAAAGTAGTTCCTTCAATAATATTTTCGAAGGCCACTTTACCGTTTACTTCCGACATAATAACAGCATTGTATGGATCCCAGTCTGTAATGAGTTCACCTTTTTTAACTTCAGATCCGTTATTCACATACAAGTTGGCACCATAAGGAATATTTCCTGATGATAAGATGATGCCGGTTTTCTTGTCCATGATGCGCATTTCGGCCGAACGGCCAATAACGATATCATATGATTTGCCATCCTCATTGGTATAAGGTACGGAACGAAGTTCATCAATTTCGATTAAGCCTTCATACTTGGCATTGATCCTGGAAAGAGAACCAATGTTAGCACCGGCAACCCCTCCAACGTGGAATGTACGAAGTGTAAGCTGTGTTCCAGGCTCTCCGATGGATTGCGCTGCAATTACACCTACTGCTTCACCTTTCTGTATGAGTCGTCCTGAAGCCAGGTTACGTCCGTAGCAACTGGTACAAACACCTTTTTTAGATTCGCAGGTAAGCACCGAGCGAATTTCAACGGCTTCAATTGGGGAATCTTCAATGAGCTGGCAAAGATCTTCTGTAAGTTCAGCACCTGCCAGGGCTATCAATTCACCTGTCTGAGGATGGAATATATCATGAAGTGTCACACGTCCAAGAATACGGTCATAGAGTGTTTCAACAACTTCTTCGCTTTTCTTAAGGGCAGTAACCATCAGACCGCGGAGTGTTCCGCAGTCAACTTCTGAAATGATCACATCCTGGGCCACATCAACAAGGCGTCGTGTAAGGTAACCGGCATCAGCTGTCTTGAGGGCAGTATCGGCCAGACCCTTACGGGCACCGTGCGTAGAGATAAAATATTCAAGCACCGACAAACCTTCCTTAAAGTTGGAGAGGATTGGGTTTTCGATGATTTCTCCTCCACCGGCACCGGATTTCTGTGGTTTAGCCATCAGTCCGCGCATACCGGAAAGCTGCCTGATCTGTTCTTTAGAACCACGGGCTCCCGAATCAAGC
>JBBRRV010000314.1:0-2507 GCA_038246075.1 Bacteroidales bacterium | reverse complement strand
TTCTTTGGCTATTTCAGAACAATAGAGTTTGGACATGGCTGCTTCCATGGCAAAGGGCAGATGGTTATCCTTGAGCCAGCAGGCCTTGTAAAGCAGGTTGCGGGCCAATTCGATTTTGGTGGCCATATCGGCAAGTTTAAAGGCAATGGTCTGAAACTTGGAGATTGCCTGGCCAAACTGCTTGCGTTCTTTGGCATAGCTGAGTGCCAGCTCAAAGGCTCCCTGCGCACAACCCAATCCCATGGCTGCTATAGACAGACGCCCGTTATCGAGCGTTGAAAGCATGATTTTTGAGCCTTCGCCGACCTGACCCAGCAGGTTGGCTTCTGGCACCCGGCAATCATCAAAAAACAACTCTGCTGTATCGGATGCCCTCCACATCATTTTACCATGCATCGTCTTACGCACAAATCCGGGAGTCCCTTTTTCGACGATGATGGTCGAAAATATCTTCTTTCCGGCAACTTCTCCTGTCACAGCCTGAACGGTAGCGCCCAATGAGATGTCGGCAGAGCCGTTGGTGATGAATATTTTGGAACCGCTTATCAGCCATTGACCATGCTCAAGGCGTGCGCGGGTTTTTGTACCACGGGAATCTGAACCTGCTTCAGGCTCTGTAAGTCCGAATGCCCAAAGGGCCTTGCCTGTACAGAGTGCAGGAAGGTATTTCATCTTCTGTTCCTCGGTGCCGTAATAATAAAGCGGACCAATCCCGAGTGAGTTGTGCGCAGCCACGGTAGCGGCCTGCGACCCGTCGATGCGTGCCAGTTCTTCCACGGCAATGATGTAAGAAAGTGTGTCCATGCCCTGCCCACCGTACTTTTGCGGAAGCGAAATGCCAAAGAGCCCGAGTTTTCCCATCTGCAGGGTAAGGTCCGCGCTAAAGACGGCTTTCTCGTCGAGTTCGCGGGCCACAGGTTTTATTTCACGTTCGGCAAAATCACGCACAGTGCGCCGGATAAGTTGATGTTCTTCACTCAGGTTAAAATCCATGACTATCTATTATTATGTGTTATACTAAGAATGGGATATTATATGCATAAATTCCAAATTCCAAATTCCAAGGACCAAGATCCAAGGGTTAAGTTCCAGGTTTCAGGTTTGTGATTTTTATAGTTTGTTAATAATGGTTGCAAGAATTAATTTTAGTTCTGATGATTCCTTAACTAAATATTCACATTGTTGCACATCTCCAATTTTCAGGTGATAAAATATTCGAAGAAAATAGTTTGATTCACGCATTTCTTTGAGCGAAATGCCGATTTTGGTCTTGGCATCTGGTCTTGTAGGAGAACCCTGTGATTCTTCATAATTTGCCCCGCCCGAAGTTGATGATTTAACAAGTTGCCTTTTCATATCAATTGTTTCGACCGTGTTTTTAACAGTTCGCAAGTATAAAATTACATCAACAGCAAATTTTAGGAGTCTTTCACAAAGTTCATTTTTCATAACCAACACTTTTTTGGAATTTGAAGCTTGAAATTTGGGGCTTGAAATTTAGACCAAGTGACTTAATCTTAAAAATTACAGATATACATAGATCACTGCTGAGTTTCTTCAATCCTAAAATGGATGAGCCGTGTGCTGGGATCTACCATTTCCCCCTGCACAACGAGCACATTTCCCACAATTCCGTCCATTGGACTCAGGATGTTATTTTCCATTTTCATGGATTCAAGGATAAGCATCAGGTCGCCTTTTTTAACTGCATCGCCGGCTTGTACCTTGATGCTGACGATCCGACCTGGCATTGGCGCCTTCATGTCACCCGAAAGGGCCAGCGAAGCGCTGGCTTCCGGCTCAAGATCCGGATTACCGGTTAACAAGTCACTGCGCTGGATTTTAAACTGGCATGCTCCGAAATTGATATATATTGTCCCCTGGTCATCCTGGCTAAGCCAGGCCGTATGGCGCTCGTTGCCAATATCGAATTTAACCTTGCTGTTTTCGCGGCTTCGGTTCGTTATTTTCCAGCTATTATTTTCTAATGCTACCTCCAGCTTTGCAGGATCAGCACTGCGGAAAATAACCTCCAGCGGCAGATCATCAACCGAAAAACAGGCTTTATGATCCGGACGCCAATAGCCGATGGCTTTCCAGGGGTCCTGCAGTGCCGGATCGTTCTGGACAGGGAGATAGCTTCCGATAATGCAGGCGATCGCAGGCAGGTGTAGTCCCATCGCTTTTTTATGATTCCCGCTGCGCAAGAGGAGTTCTCCGCCATGGAGATCGCAGAATTTTGTCGAGACCCTGTTTTGCATAAATGCCTCATGGCGGACCAGTTCGAATAAATAGCTGATGTTCGTTTTGACACCCTGAACAATATAATGGTCGAGGGCTAAACCCATTTGTTTTAACGCCTGCTGGCGTTCATCCGCATGAACAATCAGCTTGCTGATCATCGGATCGAAAAAAGTCGGAATTACAGGGCTGCCGGAAATCCCGGAATCCACGCGAATATCCGGGCCTGATGGTTCTTTGTAACAAGTCATGCGGCCCGGCGAAGG
>JBBRRV010000313.1:0-2507 GCA_038246075.1 Bacteroidales bacterium | reverse complement strand
TCCATAAACCAGAGTGGAAATGGGCATGGCGTTACGTAAAGAATCAAAAGAAGATGACCAGGATGGTGAGAAACATGAGATTGGCAAAACGAAAGAAAACTGGCATTAGATATCAGTTTGGCATACGTGTTCCAAGAAACCTCAAAGAAGCCTACGAGTTGGACAAATTGAATGGGAACACGTATTGGGCCGATAGCATTGCAACCGAAGCCAAATTGCTCTATGAGACCTATGAATGTTTCAAGATCCTGGAACCTGATGAACCGATACCCGAAGGATATCAGTGTATAACCCTCATATGGGTATTTGCCGTGAAATATGACGGACGTCATCGAGCAAGATGCGTCGCAGGCGGGCATCTTACCCCTGATTTGGAAGACGATCTCTACTCAGGCGTGGTAGACTTGGAAACCGTCCGCATTGCCTTTGTGGCAGCTGCCTTGATGGCATTGGGCGTGATGGCAGCAGATGTTGGAAGTGCTTACATTCAGGCATTCACTATTGAGAAAGTGTATGTCATTGCTGGGCCTGAATTTGGCCATTTGAAAGGAAAAGTTATGCTTATCGTGAAAGCACTTTATGGAACCAAATCAGCTGGAGCGTGTTGGCATATGAAGCTAGCCGACAATCTACGTGAAATGGGATTTTTACCGTCAAAGGCAGACTATGATCTATGGATACGTCCATGTAAAGATCACTATGAATACATAGCTGTCATTGTGGACGACTTGCTAGTATTTAGCAAAAACCCCGATGAGATCATTGAAACATTGAAGAGTCGATATAAGTATGAACTCAAGGGAGTTGGGGAGCCCGAGTACTACAGCGGAGCCGACATGGAATACGACAAAGTCAAAAAGACTTGGAAAATGTCAGCCAAGACCTATATTAAAAATGTGACCGAAAAGATTGAGAAGCTACTGGATGTCCAGCTAAAGAACTATGGATCACCGATGGATCCAGGGGATCACCCAGAGCTTGATGAATCAGACCTACTATATGGCAAAGATATTGCGCTATATCAGATGTTGATCGGATCAGCACAATGGGCCGTACGCTTGGGAAGGTTTGATATACAATATGCAACCAATACCCTTGCAAGATATGGGTCGAGACCAAGGAAAGGACATTATGATCGCGCCTTAAGGATGTTTGGATATTTGAAACACAATACAAAAGGGCGAATTCAATTTGATACTGATGACCCAAACCTAGATGGGATCGAGTTCGAAAATCACAACTGGATTGACTTGTATCCCGATGCACAAGAGGACCTACCGGATGATGCACCTGAAGCCAAAACAAAAGCTGTTGAGCTTACGTGTTTTGTGGATGCTAGTCATGCCTCCGACGTTGATAGTCGAAGGAGTGTCACCGGCTATGTCTTGATGATTGGCAAGACACCAGTGAAAACTTATTCCAAGAGGCAGAATACAGTGGAAAGTTCTACCTATGGGTCAGAACTTGTGGCCATGAGAATTGCTTTAGAAGCATTGCTGGAACTGAGATACAAGCTACGTATGATTGGAGTCAAGTTCAAGCCGACGTCCATCATCCTATGTGATAATCAATCAGTGGTGATCAATACACAGTTTCCCTCGAGTAACTTAAAGAAGAAGCACAATGCTGTGGCCTATCACAAGTGCCGAGAAGCCGTTGCTGCAGGAATTGTTCAGATGGGTTACATCAAGTCGGAAAACAACTTTGCCGATGTGTTGACAAAACCGCTTGGACCAGCAGACTATTACAGGCTCCTACGCTTACCTGTATTTGGTCGCGAGAGTTGAAGCACCGTTGCACACAGTACGGGGAGTTGTAGAATGTTAAAGCCATCTATAGGTACTGTGCTAACCGGTACCAAAAACTATCGTGATGGTCTTTACGGCGGTGTACTGAGCCGGTTTGATGGGACGAAAAATATGACGTCATAATGAATTATTACGTTACTCGATTGGTCACATCGTGACTCAAGGATCTGTGATTGGAAATACTTAATCAAGACTGGCAGGCTTGCACGATTGCCAATGGAAACGTTCTGAACGACTAGTTCGTGAACACTCCAATTGGTACAGTCACTACTTAAGGAGACTGTAGGCAATATACAAAGCTATCACGGATTCGGAGATCAGAACTCCTGAAAACCGTTCAGAACATTGAGAAATATCTGTTGAAGGTGTAAAAATTCATGTCGCGGATACATTGCGGGAGTCATGATATGTATTTGGTCACGGACCAAATCACGTTGAACATTGTTGCCCATAACTGAACTATGAGACACGAAGAAATAAAAGCAATGAAACCGTTCATTGTAACACAACGTCTCATGTGTCGTTTGAGGTCAAAGTCCCGGATCACACTTAGTGATTGCATTCATTGTCCCGGGTGAAATATTCAGATATAGGCCCGAGCATGAGAGCGATCCTCATTTTTTGTAAGAAAGTAGAAGCTTATAATTTTCATTCAGCCTGTGAGTGAAAGCTTTGAAGTAAAGCCTGTGATTTATCAAC
>JBBRRV010000312.1:0-2514 GCA_038246075.1 Bacteroidales bacterium | reverse complement strand
TGCACAGAGCCTGCAAAACACAGCACCATTCCAAGTATTAATAATTTTAAGGTTTTCATTTTAGCTGATTTTAAGTTTGAATAATTGAGTATCCTTGTTAAATGAAGCATACGGTTCATTTTTGAATTACTTAAAACACTACATGCAATTATTATGCCTGAAAATTATTAACGTGCAGATATTGATTGTAGTCGCTCTGGCCAATACCTGCAAATATTTTTTCTTTATGTTGTTTGTGAATGGATTTAACGATGCAAAGGTAGGCGCCGATTTATCCGAAACTGTTACAGAATTATTGAAATATATTACATAATTCACACATCCTGTTTGGCTTAGACTCCGCCGGATATTCACACTTCTGCATGCTGCCAGGGCAAGTCTGTTACCTGCGCCAACAGATGCCGTAACTTCTGCATCGTTCAGGAAATATCTTCTACAATTCCTTTGGCATGATGTTTAACCTCAAAATTAACGGAGTTCGCAATGAAACATAATTCATTTGCTTTTTTATGCATACTGTCAAGCTTGTCCAGCGAATTCCGGTCATTTATCGTAACTATCGGATTTAATGTTACTTCTGTAAATCTTCCGCCACCATTTTCAGTCTCTGCCAGAATACCCATTGGATTGTCAAGATAACCAGTCACAACTATTCCGCTGTCAGCGCATAAATGCAGAAACCACAACATGTGGCAACTTGATAGTGATGCAACAAATAGTTCTTCGGGGTTAAACTTTGTCTTGTCCCCGCGAAAAGCCGGATCAGAAGAAGCTGAAATTTCTTTTTTATCACCGGTTGAAATAGTATGACTTCTCTCGTATGACCGATAACCTAACGTTCCGTTCCCTGTGTTTCCTGTCCACATGATGGTCAAGGAATAAAGATGTTCTTTATGCATATGATTTAAGTTTACTTTGTTCATACCCGCGAATTTAGACCTGCAACTGATGCCATCAAAGGTTAAATGCTGCAAAATCGAAAAAATATCATTTCCCACCTGGTGAAGTAATGAACCGGCTTTTAAACAAATTGCACCGGTTAATGCTGTCTGTTTTTTCTTGCCTTCATCTCCATGGGTAAAATACAATGGTAAACAAACCTGTTGATCGGTGTATCAATCCCATATTGCTGTCCAAGCCTTACAACAGTTCCGTTTTGGTATTCAATTTCTGATGGTTTCCCATCCCAGACATCCCTGGTAAGAGATGCTGCAGCATCATAGGGGAAAGTTTCGATAAAAGATACGGATTTCTCAACAAAACCCTGTTCAATGCCTATTCCCGCCTGCTGTGATATTTGATAGATCTCACGCAACAGATCGACCATCATTTGGCGGGTTTCCTTTAATTCCAATAATTCCCCATAAGTTGTTTTCGTGACTGCCAGTAATCCGCCCACACAGATGGCAATGAATTTTTTCCAAAGGTCCACATTGATATCGTCTGATAGCTCAGCCGCGATTCCCGACCTGTCGAATAGTTCTTTCAGCTTTTGAATCCGGATGCTTTTCGCATGATCAATCTCTCCAAAAATGATTGCCGGGGTTACACCAAAATGATGAATGACGCCCGGGGACTCTATTTTACTAATGATCCTGCACAATCCACCGATTATATTTTTCCTGTTAAGCACTGCGCTTAATTCTTCAACTGCCAAAACACCATTCTGCAAGGGCAAAATCATCGAATTTTCATGAACGATTGATTTCAGTTCAGCCGCGATCTCTTTGATCTGCCAGGCCTTTACTGCCAGAATAATTACATCGCACTTCCCAATATCCTGAATCTTGTCCTTTACGTTGACAACATCAACATGAAAATCCCCCAGGATACTTTTTACGGTTAGTCCGTTCGCTGCAATCGCTTTATAATGTTCTCCCCGTGCCAGGAAAGTTACATCATAACCAGCTTTGGCTATTTTACCGCCAAAGTATCCGCCAACCCCGCCTGTTCCAATAATGGCTATCTTCATATCTTTAATCTTTTATTGTGTTGCATTTACTTAGGCATCATGACCTGACTGTGTATCATTTGAGAGTCAGTGCCATCACAAACTTAAGAATTTTACCTGCATGGCTAAACATATTTGCATGTAAATCATCCCCGGGCAGATCCATAACTTCTGCTCCGGCAAAAAAAGAGCCACTCCGGGAGTGGCTCATTTAGGTTGTGCATACATCAGAAATGAAAACTACCTGTCACTTCATCTCTTTATGCATATTTTCCATCTGCTTTGTGGTATACGTATTTACCTTCACAACCTTGGCATTCGTTTGAACAGCCAGAGGAAGCATATTGCGGGCTTCATCTGCAGAAGCAGCCTGAACAAAACCATAGGTGGTATGATCACCCGATTCGCAGCCCCATTTAAACTTAGAAAGCCCCTTGTCGCCCTTAGCTTTCATATCGTCCATTACACTCATACATTGTTCAGGTGTATGTGCAGCACTCACAAAGTAGGTATTCATGCCTGCGGCTGCTTTGGTATCTTCCACAGCTTCTGTTGTATGCGTC
>JBBRRV010000311.1:0-2533 GCA_038246075.1 Bacteroidales bacterium | reverse complement strand
GGGGAATCAAGTTTAATCTTGTCGGATTACCCGATAATGCCGTGAAAGAGAGCCAGCAACGCATCGACTCGGCTTTACGGTTTAACGGGTATAAACTTCCCGGTAAAAAAATAGTTATCAATATGGCGCCTGCCGATATCCGGAAGGAAGGCTCTGCCTACGATCTCCCGATTGCCATCGGCATCCTGGCCGCATCGGAACAGATTGTTGCTCCACAGCTGAATAAGTTTATGATGATGGGTGAGCTTTCACTTGATGGCGGACTTCAAACGGTCAGGGGAATTCTCCCGATTGCTATCCGCGCACGGGAAGAGGGGTTCGAAGGATTTATCGTTCCGTTGCAAAATGCACGTGAAGCTGCCGTGGTTGATTATTTCGGTCAAACTGTACAATGAAATTCGGAGCAAAGTGTACAATGAAAAAGGGGGATCAATTTGTGATTCAAAAGTAATTTAATTTTTCTTTCTGAGCGACTCTCCTTTTAATTCGAATCGATGAGCATTTACTGCCAATCTGTCCATGATTGCGTCAGCGATTGTTGATTCACCAATATATTCATGCCATTTATTAACTGGCAACTGAGCGGTTATGATCACTGATTTTTTCCCATATCGGTCTTCCAACATTTGCAACAAGGCCAGGCGGGTTACCCCATCCAAGGGGTATAGCCCAAAATCGTCCAGGATAAGAAGATGTGTTTTTTCGATTTGATTCAAAAGTTTCACAAATGATCCATCTAACTTAGCATCTGTTATCTTTCCGAAAAAGCGGTTAATACCAAAGTATAATGTGCGATATCCGAAGGTACAAGCCTGCCTTCCGATAGCACAGGCCAAATAGCTTTTTCCACATCCGGTAGCTCCCGTAATTAGCAGGTTCTCTGCTCTTTCTATAAAAGAACAATCGGCAACCATCATCAGTTTTTCTTTTGACAGGTTCCGGTTGACATTGCAATGCACCTGTTCAAGTACCGCATGGTAACGTAGTTTGCTCTGGAGCAGGAACATTTCGGTTTTTTTATGGGTGCGATCTTGTACTTCCGCCTCTGCAAGGCGAGCCATAAACTGATTAAGCGATGGTTGATCCTGCAATGGCATAGATAATACCGCCTGATAAGCACGAGACATTCCATGGAGCTTTAATTGGGCTAAATGATCGAGTGTGATTTGTGTGTTCATCTTTTTAATTTAAATGGTTGTTTATATGCACTTTGACTTAATTGTAAGATTTGGGTCCACGTATGTTTTCATGTTTGGGTATAACAAACAGGTCTAGCTGGTTCTCCAGTTGTTGTTTGTCCAGATTGTTTTCAAGGATGTTTTTGACCATTCCATAGGTTACCTTGCTTCCGTTCAGCGCCCTTACACAAGCGGATTCAAAGCGGCGTGGTCCATAGATATCTGAGAGCCGTTTCAGTCCTAAACAGGCATTGTAAGTTTGTTCAACAAAATCCTTGGAGGCAAGTATCTTCTTAAAAACAGCTATTGAGCTTTCACCAATTTTAGTAGCCAGCGATAGAAAGTAATCAGCATCCCATCCCAGTGTTTCCGTGTATTTGAGGTGTCCCTTGGGCATATGTTCGGCAAGCGTTGTGTATGCGTAGTTTCTGTAATCACGTTTATGGACAGCAATTCGCTTAAAGCCGATATAGATTTCCACATGTTTATCATCGTAAATTATTTTGGTAGACTGCCCGATATATTGATAAAGAACACTGTATTGATGTTTGTCCTCTCCTAAAATGACGTGGTAGTTGAACTGTACTTTAGCCGTTGTGGTGTGCTTGATGACAAAGGGTTCCTGCGGGAGTGGTTTTAACAAGGGTCTCTCATCCTGCAGGAAACGATCCTGGCGACTTCCCGGAAGCTTTTGGAACATGGCCTTGTTATATGCCTCAAGAAGCTCTGTAATCCTTTTATTTAACTCATATAGGTTATGGAACTCTTCGTTTCGCAGTTTGGCATAGATCCGAAGGTAGGACAGGTTAACATTATTTTCAACCGTTGGTTTGTCTTTTGGTTTACGTGGCCGGGTGGCTTTTAGATTGGTATTATAATGTACCGCCCATTGATCTGCCAATTCCTGAAACTTGTATTCATACCGATCGTTTTTTCCAATATATTGCTTCATGTTGTCGCTTAATATATTACGGGGAACACCTCCTATATATTCCAGGCATCGGTTTAAGGCACTAAACAAATGTTCCTGTCGGGCTGTAGACAAAGCTTCAACATAGGTATAGTTACTGTATGGTAAGGTGCAAACCAAAACAGGGCATTTAATCATTTCTCCCGTTTGCATATCAACATAATGCAGTTGTTTTCCGGCAAAATCAACCTGGAGACAGTCGCCTGCGGTATGATAAAGATGCATGGTTGCTGCGGCACATTTTAGGTGTCGGTTTAAATGTTCGCAAAATTGGGTATAACCATATCCATCGGGGTAAGCACTAATGTATTCTTCCCAAAGCAATTTGCGTGTTACCCCGGTGCGAAGCAGCTCCTGCTTGAAGTAATCCATGTGTTTATTAATG
>JBBRRV010000310.1:0-2542 GCA_038246075.1 Bacteroidales bacterium | reverse complement strand
GCACTCTAGGCACTCTAGTGCACTCTAGGCACTCCAATTTAGGCACTTATATAATAAGCCAGCGCAGCATAAAACGCCGAAGCTGCCACAAGGTCGCTCACCGGAACTTTTTCGTTGGGTGCATGTGCAAGCACTTCATTGCCGGGGCCAAATCCAATGCATGGAATTTTATAATACCCGTTAATGGTAACGCCATTGGTTGAAAATGTCCATTTATCGATCAGCGGTTTTTTATTAAAAAGGCCGGTGAAAGCTTTATCGGCACTTATCACCAGCGGATGGTCCTCCTCAATTTTCCAGGTTGGATAATATTTCTCCATACCATAGCGTAAACCTGTATAAGCCGTTTCTTCGTACTGGAGTACGACTACTTCTGCGGCCATATCCTTTACGATTTCCCGGATTTCAGCAAGAGCGGATTCTTTGGTTTCGCCCCAGGTGAGGCGGCGGTCGAGGTGAATTTTGGCATAATCGGCCACAGCACACAAAGAAGGGCTTCCGGATACAAATTCGGAGAGCGCTACACTGCCTTTTCCTAAGAACGCATCACCACCAAGGCGTTCGTTCAGTTTTTCAATTTCAAGACAGGCGCGAGAGGCCATGTAAATAGCGTTTTTGCCGCGCTCGGGTGCCGAACCGTGGGCAGAGACGCCACGGAAGGTAACTTCAATCTCCATCCTGCCGCGGTGACCGCGGTAAATATTCAGGTTGGTGGGCTCTGTAATGACCACAAAGTCGGGCCTGATCTTTTCTTCCTCTACAAGATATTTCCAGCACAGGCCATCACAATCCTCTTCAATCACCGTTCCGGTGAAATAAATGGTCAGATCACGGTCGAAAGCAAGTTCTTTCAACATACGACCTGCTGTGACAAAAGCTGCCGGACCACCTTTCTGATCGACAGTTCCCCTGCCATGCACAAATCCACCGCTAATTTCGCCCGAGAAAGGATCGCCGGTCCAGTTGGCAATATTCCCAACATCCACGGTATCGATATGACCATCAAAAGCCAGTATTTTCTTACCATTCCCAATGCGTCCGATCACGTTTCCCAGTTTATCGATACGGGCATCGTCGAAGCCGGCTTCGAGCATCTGGCGCTTCAGTTCGAGGGCAACCGCTTCTTCGCCCAGGCTGAGTGAGCGTATTTTCACGAGTTTGGATAAATTTCCGGCAGTATAATCCGCATAGGACTGGGCCAGTTTGTTGATTTGCAGTAATGTTTCTTGCATGGTTGCTTGATTCAATTTTGGGCTAAAATAAAGAATTTTTATGGTTAGCGCTATGAAAGATATCGAACTTCAACAAATAGCTGTTTTTGGGATGGAAGCCTGAATGCTGCCTTTACCTATAGTTTATTCTAAAAGAGTGCCTGGTTGTGAATGATTTTAGCTGAAATTCAAAGGATTCGCATTAAATTTACCAGATGCAAAATCTTTTAACCACCCTCACCATCCTTATGGTTACGACCGTATTAAATGCACAGCAATTCCCCGATAACAGCCTCGGAAAACTTAAAAAGTTTACGCCTTCCGGCAATACCTTCACCTTTGAAACAACCAACGGCACGGCCTGTCTTATGGTATACAGCCCTGAAATTGTGCGTCTCCGCATTGTTAAGGACAAACTGGCCGATGATTTTTCTTATGCGGTTGTCGTAAAACAGCAATCCTGTGCTGTAAAGGTGAATGAATCTAAAGCGCTGATCCTGTTGAAAACTGATTCACTCCAGGTTGAAATCAGTAGAAATCCCGTCAGGTTTAAGGTGAAGGACATCAATGGCAAATTACTGAATGAGGATGAACCTGCTTTCGGAACCAGCTGGGTCGGAGATGAAGTTACCACGTTCAAAAAGCTGCAGGAAGGTGAGAAATCCATAGGCCTGGGAGAGAAAACCGGTAATCTCGACCGGCGCGGCGAAGGCTATACAAACTGGAACAGCGACAAACCGGGCTACACTGTCAATGAAGACCCTTTATATTCATCCTTTCCGTTTTATATCGGCATTCACCATGATGTTGCCTACGGGATCTTTTTTGATAACACATTCAAAAGCCAGTTCAACTTCGGCGCTTCCAACGACCGCTATTCAAGCTTTGGCGCCGATGCCGGAGAAATGAATTATTACTTTGTTGGTGGAAAGAGCATTGCACGCATTATTGAGAATTACACCTGGCTCACAGGCCGCATGCCCATGCCGCCTATGTGGGGCCTGGGATATCAGCAAAGCCGCTGGAGTTATTTCCCGGATAGTGAAGTACTGAATGTTGCGCAAACTTTTCGCGCGAAGAAAATACCCATCGACGTCATTTACCTTGATATTCATTATATGGATGCTTATAAGGTATTTACATGGCATCCACAGCGCTTCAGCAAGCCCGAAGCAATGATCAGCGAACTTAAAAACATGGGAATTCATACTGCTGTCATTATTGATCCGGGAATTAAAGTGGAAAAAGGCTACGAGGCTCATGATGAAGGCGTAAAGCAAAACATGTTCATCAAATATCCCGATGGCACTGACTACACGGCACAGGTTTGG
>JBBRRV010000309.1:0-2547 GCA_038246075.1 Bacteroidales bacterium | reverse complement strand
ATGTTAAAGTTTTTGCAAAGTATGTCGTTCCTGTTTTAAATATAAAGAAACGATATGTGGGAACTGAAAGATACTGCAACACAACGGCAGCTTATAATGTCGCCATGCATGAAATATTGCCGGCATACGGGGTTGAGGTCATAGAAATAGAACGGATCACCTCTTCAAAAGAACAAAAGGATTCGCCCAAATGTATCAGCGCTTCAGTGGTAAGGGAGGCCATTAAAAACGATACTTTATGCGATATGCTGGGATGCCTGCCTGAATCAACCAGGGAATTCTTGCTTTCTGACGAATCCAGACAAATCAGGGAAAACATCAAAAAATCAACAGAAAGGCATTAAGAAATAACCAATAGGCAATAGGCGTTAGGACCGATTTTAAAAACGTGCACATTATCATAAAGGAAGTGACATTAGAATCCCAACTCTAGGCACTCCCGGCACTTTCTTAAATCAAGCATCTCCCTTTTTATCTGAGCTCCCGTCACCTGATTGCTGCGACGCTTATCCTAATCCTGGTTCACGCAGTCCCCTTTTCCACGAATCTGTTATCTTTGCAAAAAAAACACATCAACATGAATTTAGAATTAAGCGAACAGGAGCAGATACGTCGTAATTCACTGCAGGAACTGGTAAGTCTGGGTATCGATCCCTTCCCCGCCGAGCTTTATGAAGTAAACGGTTGCTCTACCGATATATTAGCAAACTTTCCCGCGGATCAATCCCTTTACCAGGATATCAGCATAGCCGGCCGCATCATGGGCCGACGTATCATGGGTGCAGCCTCGTTCGTTGAGTTGCAGGACGCCGCCGGTCGCATTCAGCTTTATTTTAAGCGTGATGAGATCTGCCCGGGCGAGGACAAAACGATGTACAACACCGTGTTCAAGCGCCTGCTCGATATCGGCGATATCATTGGTGTGAAAGGATTCGTTTTCATCACACAAACAGGTGAGACTTCCATACACGTGAAGGAATTTAAAATACTGGGAAAATCCCTGCGCGTACTTCCTGTGGTAAAGGAAAAGGACGACCAGGTTTTCGATGCTTTCAGCGATCCTGAGCAGCGATACCGCCAGCGTTATGTTGACCTGATCGTAAATCCCGAAATCCGCGATACTTTCCTCAAACGCACCAGGCTGGTGAATACCATGCGCAATTTCCTCAATGATAGGGGCTACCTTGAAGTGGAAACACCGATTCTGCAGCCCCTTTATGGAGGAGCTACCGCACGCCCGTTCAAAACGCATCACAACAGCCTTGATATGACGCTATATCTGCGCATCGCCAATGAGCTTTATCTCAAAAGGCTTATCGTAGGCGGTTTCGATGGTGTGTATGAGTTTTCCAAGGATTTCCGCAACGAGGGCATGGACCGCTTCCACAATCCGGAATTTACACAGATGGAACTATACGTGGCCTATAAGGATTACAACTGGATGATGAACCTTGTGGAGGAGATGGTGGAAAAGATTGCCATCGACCTGCACGGTACAACCAGGGTAACTGTTGGTCCCAACGTGATCGACTTTGCCCGTCCGTGGAAACGCTATACCATGTTCGAAGTTATTCAGCATTACACGGGGATAGATATTTCCGATATGAATGAGGAACAGCTGGCAGAAACGGCTAAAAAATTAGGTGTAGAGGTCGACGCCAGCATGGGCAAAGGAAAGCTTATCGACGAAATATTTGGCGAAACAGCGGAGCCTCATATTATCCAGCCAACTTTTATCACCGATTATCCGGTGGAGATGTCGCCGCTGGCCAAGAAACACCGCACCAAAAAGGGTCTGGTGGAACGCTTCGAAGCAGTGTGCAACAGCAAGGAATTGTGTAATGCCTTTTCAGAACTGAATGATCCGATCGATCAGCGTGAGCGTTTCGAATCGCAACTGGAACTTGGCAAGCGTGGCGATGACGAATCCATGGTGCTCGACGAAGATTTTCTGCGGGCACTGGAATATGGAATGCCTCCTACAGCCGGACTCGGCATTGGTATCGACCGCCTCACCATGATCATGACCAACCAGCAAAGCATCCAGGATGTGTTGTTCTTTCCCCAGATGCGTCCCGAAATCAAATCGACTGTCGAAGCTGTGGATGACTTTACCACCATTGGCGTCCCTGTGGAATGGATCCCTGTATTGCAGAAAGCCGGCTTCCGCAGCATTGCCCAGCTGAGAGAGGCAAATCCCAACAAATTGCTGAACGACCTTGGCGGACTGCGCAAGAAAATGAAACTGGATATCCCTGCTTTAAAGATCGAAGAGATCAAGTCCTGGTGGAATTAGGACAGAGCGCTAATAACCCCCGACTTTAGTCGGGGGTTAGTGCCCCCTGACTTCAGTCGGGGGAACTAACCCCTCACTTCAGTCGGGGGATGCTAAACCAAAAAGACTGCTAAAGCAAATGAACCAGCCAGCAGCAGATCTGTGAGGAGAATGGCAATGACATTCCCACCTAGCGCAGGGATGAATTTCGGTAAATCATTGTTGAACAACAGCGTTGTACGGATATTCATCACCACCAGCGGCAGGGGGAT
>JBBRRV010000308.1:0-2553 GCA_038246075.1 Bacteroidales bacterium | reverse complement strand
GCCCTTGTTCTCATTTCTGGTCTCGGGTCATCCCTTTCCGCTGAAAATGGTCATCATCATGGCCGAACTGCTGCTCAATGCCTGGTTATTCCTGCTGCTTTTCCAAAAAACAAAAATGCCTTTCCTCAGCGCTTTCAGTTCAATCCTCATCAGCAAGCTATTCTGTTATGCAACTTACATGGTGGTGTTTTCATGGGCATTTGTCCAGGCAGAGGCAGCGCCAACCTTTCTGATCGCACAGGTTGTTTTAACGTTGCTGCTAAGCGGTTTTGTCTGGTTTATAGTGCGGCGCAGGGCAAAAGATTAGCATAACCACGGAGAAAGGCTTCATGGCCTTTTCTTGTGTTACTCACTTATTACTTATTTTTTGTGTTCGTGATCTCGCTTCGCTCGGTATTACGGGTCGTCTCTGCCGCGCGACACAAGCCGCTTTTTTTTGCGTTCTTTTTGCTTGAACAAAAAGAACCTGGCTGGCGCAAGTCTGTGACTTGTGCCTGACTCGCACGCGTCTTCCACTGCTTGCAACAATATTCTTATTTTTCATGTTCTTTTTGCACCTGGCTGGCGCAAGTCTGTGACTTGTGCCTGACTCGCAAGCGTCTTCCGCTGCTTGCAACGATAAGCTTGTTTTTTATTTTTCATGTTCTTTTTGCACTTGGCTGGCGCAAGTCTGTGACTTGTGCCTGACTCGCAAGCGTCTTCCACTGTTTGCACCGATAAACTTATTTTTTATTTTTCATGTTCTTTTTGCTTGAACAAAAAGAACCAAAAATTCAAGACTTCGTATAATTTTCTTTTTTTCTGCAAGGTTATGTACCGGAGTCGCCATAATATGCATGGTCACCCCGAGCGGAGTCGAGGGGCTCTTTATAGAACCTTCAATATCTTATTTTTTTTACGTTCTTTTTGCTTGAACAAAAAGAACCAAAAATTCAAGACTTCATGGCATTTTCTTGTGTTACTCACTTATTGCTTATTTTTTGTGTTCGTGATCTCGCTTCGCTCGATATTACGGGTCGGCTCTGCCGCGCGACACAAGCCGCTTTTTTTCATGTTCTTTTTGCTTGAACAAAAAGAACCAAAAATTCAAGACTGCACGTACTTTTCTTGTTTTCTACAGGTCGGCTCTGCACGCGACACAAGCCGCGCTTACCCACAGGCCAGCCTTAGCTTCTGTATCGCTTACACAGGCCCGCGCTGAGAGCCTCCCTTTGAAAACTACGAAAATTCCGTGATGTCGATCCCCCGGGAGAACATGATAGTTCCAGAGGAGAGATGAATCAAGTTTGGACTAAAGAATAGAGCTACTTATGCTGAACCGATATTAGACTTACCAGGCCCAGCCCTAAGATCCTCCCCTTAAAAACTACGAAAATTCCGTGAGGTCGATCCCCCGGGCGAACATGATAGTTCCAGGGGAGTGATGAATCAAGCGTGGACTGAAGCCTAGAGCTATTTATACAGAGCCGAGATAAAATTCCGGAAAAAGGGTTTCCATAGAATTCATCATTGGCTATGCAATCTTAACTAATTCTTACGAATCTTTCGTTCTTTAAGTAGCTCCGTTTACAATTCACGGAAGATATCAACACAATTCTAACGAGCGGAGCGAGTGCAAGATAAAAGCGAAATATGAATCAGTTAACGGATCTGCGCTAATCATAAGGAACTCAGTCTGAAATTTTAGACGAATTGAGCGAAGCGATTTCACGATCACATTGAGCAATTTGATCTATAATCCGCGAAGATCTGCGTGCACTTCTTCTTCGAAATTACCTCGCGATCTTACCCCACCACGCTCGAACTTTCTCCTTTAACCTTTCTCCTTTCTCCTTTTTTAGCATCCTTTCTCCTTTTTTAGCATCCTTTCTCCATTTTTACCATCCTTTAACCTTTTTCAATCTTAATGCATCTCTGTGACCTCAGTGCCTTAGTGGTTCCCGGTCAATCAAAACCGAATAGGAAATTAAACCCCATTTTGCCATTTGCCATTTGCTATTTGCCTTTTGAATTTAATAAGCATTAATTTCAATTGATCCTGGTGAATTGCTTTATACCAAACTCATATGACAATGAATATTTTCATTAAACTTTATATATATTTGTAAGACAAAACTAACGCCCCGGCAAGCAGGCTTAAGAACGGGAAACCCTTCATCAGCCATACATCAGCCACTATTGCAGCATCCACAAACAACGTTTTACCATGGACATAACCCTCAACAACCCCGGAATATCCCGTTGGCGCACCGCCATCACGGATGTGTTGGCTCTAATTTTCGTAGGACTGGTGCCGGCCGCATCACATATGCTAAATGTACCGGTTTATTTCATCGAGCCCATGCGCGTCATGCTGATACTGGCATTGCTGTATTCTTCGCGGTTTAATGCCTTTGCGCTGGCGATTGTGCTGCCCTTGTTCTCATTTCTGGTCTCGGGTCATCCCTTTCCGCTGAAAATGGTCATCATCATGGCCGAACTGCTGCTCAATGCCTGGTTATTCCTGCTGCTTTTCCAAAAAACAAAAATGCCTTTCCTCAGCGCTTTCAGTTC
>JBBRRV010000307.1:0-2598 GCA_038246075.1 Bacteroidales bacterium | reverse complement strand
AGTCTCGGGTCATCCGGTTACCAAACTCAACGACTTTTTCTGGTCGCTGGGAAGGAGCTGTTGCAACGAAAAACCACTTTGTGAGTTTCATCATTGCGAAAAGGACCCCTGTACTTTCTTCCAGATCGTTGATCTAAAAGAACATACTGTTTGTGCATTCGAACAATCCTGCAAGGGTTTTAAAGACAAGGCATACCGGAACCTCTGGCAACCGATGGTAGAAACGCATTATTACTAATTTTTATTAATTGCTAGTATCTAATTAATATATATAACTGCTAAACAACTAATTATATCTTATAAATAAATTCCAGGTCCCAAACTCCAAGGCCCAAGACCCAAGTCACAGGTTCCAATCAATGTTGTTGCGAGGACCAAATATTTCAATGTATTTCAAATTTCAAATTCCCAATTTTCAATTTTCAATTTTCAATTTTTCAAGAATAGCTAACGAACAACTATATAAATGATCCTACTCAAAAACGGTACTTTTATCGACTGGCAAACGCTGGAATTCAAACAAACCGACCTGCTGGTAGAAGAAGGTGCAAACGGCAAATTGCAGTTTGTGTCAGGTAGTGTTATTACCGGACAAGAAAAGATCATCGACTGCTCGGGGAAATTTATCACCAAATCCTTTTCCTGCGGGCATCATCATGTTTATTCGGCATTGGCGCGGGGCATGGGAGCTCCGAAAAAGAATCCGGAGAACTTCCTTGAGATTCTTAAATATGTCTGGTGGACACTCGACAAGGCACTGGATCTTGAAATGATCCGCTACAGTGCACTTGCGACTGCCATGGCATGCGCCAGAAACGGTGTGACCTTTGCCATCGACCACCATGCTTCTCCATTTGCCGTTGAAGGCAGCCTTGAAACCATAGCCAAAGCATTTGACGAAGTCGGTGTAGGGCATCTGCTGTGCTATGAAATTTCAGACCGCGATGGAATGGAGATTTCCCGCAAAGGATTAGCCGAATCTGCCGCTTACTTATCCAGGAGGCAAGGACTTGTCGGATTGCATGCATCTTTCACCGTGGGCGACGAAACACTCAAACAAGCCGTTAAACTTGCCAGGCAAACACAATCGGGCATTCATGTGCATGTGGCAGAAGATGAATACGACCAGGTACACTGTCTTACTCATTACAATAAGCGTGTAATCGAACGCTTTGAAGAGGCTGGTGTATTGGAATTCTCAAAAACGATACTCGGGCATTGCCTGCATCTGACCCAAAATGAGCGTAACTGCGTCGTCGGTTCGCCGGCATGGATCGTACAAAATACAGAAAGTAATCTGAACAACCAGGTAGGCAATTTTAATTCGGCAGGACTAGGTCAAAACATCATGATGGGGACAGACGGGATGAACAGCGACATGCTGCGCAGCGCTAAGCTGGCTTTCTTCGCCGGGCATAATTACGACCAGATTGACTATGCCGAAACCTACCGTCGCTTCCGTAATGTGCATCATTATATCGCCAAGAATGCATTTTCAGGCGATGGCGAAAATAACCTTGTCGTGCTGGATTACGACACACCTACCCCACTTACCGTCAATAATTTCCTGGGGCATTTTCTTTTCGGCATCGAATCGAGGCATGTGTCCCATGTGATATCAAACGGGAAACTGATTGTTGAAAACGGGAATATCCTGACCGTGAATGAAGCTGAGATATTGACTGAATCGAGGAAGCAGGCTGTCCGGCTTTGGAAGAAAATGAGCTAAGCAATCAATATGGCCAATTATCTCATCATAAATGGAACACTCATTCATGCAACGCATAGCCAGAAAGCTGATATCGCTGTCAGCAAAGGAAAGACAGAGGCTATTGGCAAGCTAAATCCCGAAAATTTTGCAGGATATGATCTGATTGATGCGACGGACAAATATATTTTCCCCGGAGGAATTGATCCGCATGTTCACCTGGCATTGCCAACGCCTGCCGGTAATTCTTCCGATGATTTCAGCTCCGGAAGCAGAGCAGCCATTGCAGGAGGCACGACCAGTTTTATTGATTTTGTGACGCCACGCCGGGGACAATCATTGACTGAAGCTGTCCGGCTTCGCAAAGCCGAAGCTACTGCCAGCAGGGTGGATTACAGCCTTCATGCAGGCATAAGCGAATGGAATATAAATGCGCCGGCGGAAATCGTTCATTGTATTCAAAAAGAAGGCATCACTTCCTTTAAAACTTACCTGGCATACCGCGAATCCATTGGCATCAGCTATGCCGAACTGAAAACGGTGATGGAGATCGTGGGCCCGGCAGGCGGAATGGTTTTGGTTCACTGCGAAGATGGCGATATTGTCAGCGGTTTGCAGAAATCATTTCTGCGGGAAGGCCTTAAAAATGCTTCCTGCCATGCCCACTCCCACCCCCCGGTTGCAGAAATCCGAGCCGTAGAAAAAGTTATTGAACTTTCAGCCCTCACATCTTGCCCGGTTTATATTGTACACACTTCTACTGCCGGCGCTGTAAACGCCATTCACAAGGCAAAAGAATCAGGATTAAAGGTTTCGGGAGAGACCTGCATACAATATCTCATGCTCGATGATGCTGTGTATGATGATTCGCTCGAGAACATAAAGGTGCT
>JBBRRV010000306.1:0-2600 GCA_038246075.1 Bacteroidales bacterium | reverse complement strand
GACGAGGCCATTCCTGATTTCAGCACGGACTGATAACAGGTAATAGCCTGGCTGAACATGCCTGCTTTATAGGCGTTGTTACCTCTGTGCATCATTTCTACATCACCAACCGCCATCAGCCTCAGCGACAGCAGGATTACGGCACAAACGATCAAATATTTTTTCATCATAACCAGCTGTTATTTGAGTTCGTGTTCTATTTTAGTGATGATATTCAGTGCTTCAGTATAGATCTGCTCCATAATAGCGGATTTATCGCCGGGAGCAAAACGGGCAAATTCGCAATGGTGCAAGGTTTCGGTGAACTGAGTTATTATTTCTTCGTTTACTTGTTTTTGCTGCAAAGCATTGCGAACCGATTCAGTTGACAGTTCTGACAGCCGAAGGTTGAATTTGTCGCTCATATAGCCCCAGAGTGCAAGTGATATCTCGTTGTAGAATGATTCCTGTTGTGCTGCATTCAGATATGACTTAGCCTTGCGCAGGCGTTTTGTGGAGATGCCTGTGGCCTTTTTATTGCGCATAAAGGCGATATCCGCACGTTTTTTCACCCGGTCCTTCCATACAAGGGCAATAATAGCAAAAAGCAGGGCCGGTAGGAACAAGAGCAGGTAGAACAGGTTGGAGCCGAAAAAGAAATCACCTTGTTTGCTTAACAGAACTGGTCCGATATTAATATAACGTATGTCGTTGCCCATGTATTTAATGTCTTCCTGGTCTTTGCCTGTTTTGGGAGCCAGCGGATCGGTGCTTTCTCCCCGAAGTACGTTTATGGTGTATGAGGGTGATTGCAGGCGGACAAAGTTATTTCTCCCAATATCGAAGTAGCTGAATGAGACGGGTTTTATGGTATATGTTCCTGCGTTCCTGGGTATAAGGAGATATTCAAATGTGCGCGAACCACTGACCCCAGATTCTGAATTGCTTATATTATCAATTATTTTCGGATCGTAAGCTTCAAAATCAGGAGGGAAAACAACCGCCGGATTTTCAATGAGGTTGAGGTTCCCTCTTCCTGAAACAGTTAAGCGCAACGTGAGTGCTTCATTTGCTTTCAGCGAGGTGCGATCAATTGCAGGGGAGAATGAAAAACTGCCGACAGCTCCGTTGAAATCGGCCGGCCTGTTCTGTGTTGGTAATGATCTTACATTTATGGCAATGGCATTAGAGCGTAAAGTTTTCTGAACATTTTGTACAGATGACCCGAAAAAGGCATCATTGAAGAAATTATCGAAGAACGGATCGTTTGAAGTACTGCGTTTGGCCTTCTTTTGAAGTTGCGCCACAATGGAGACTTCCAACGGATCAATCTCGAGTTTGCCACTTTTTTGCGGGAATAGTGCAACTTTCCTGATTTCGGCCACCATGTATTTTTGACCATTAATGACTTCGGTGGTTTGGCGGAACTTATCTTTACCCTTGAGCAGATCCTGTGACCAAAATCCCTGGTATGAAGGGATCTTATCGATACCACTCATCGAAACCGGCAGGCGCGTATACAGTTTATAGGTAATTGTGATTTGTTCCCCCTGCAACGGATTCGAATTACTTGGGACAGCTTTCAGAAAAACATCATTCCCTGAAAGGCTGGCGCCGGCTTCCGGCATGTTTTTACTGTTTCCCTGGGATGAACTTCCGCTACCCTTCACAACTTTTATGGTAACCGTATTGGACAGCAGTTTTTTACCGTTTACAACAACGCTGGCAGCCGGCAGGGTATACGTGCCTGGCTTAACGGCCTGTAAAATGAACGAAAAGGACATGGAGGCCGATTGCATCACTTTCCCGTTGATGTATTGCACACTCGAACTGCTCGATTCGCTGGGTCCGGCAACCACTGCAAAGTTCTGCATAGTCGGACCGATAAAAAAGCTTCCATCGGCATTCAGTGTGTAGATTAGCCTGAATTGTTCTCCGGTTTCTACTGGGTTGTTGGCTGCGCCTTCAAATTTCACATCCTGGGCAGCGAGTCTGCCAAGAAATGAAACCATGAGAATTCCGAAAATCAGGTATTTCTTCATTTATGGTGATTAATTTGATTTTTAATGGGTTTTTAAGAAGTGCCTATATGGAGTGCCTGGAGTTGGGAGTGCCTATATGAAGTGCCTGGAGTTGGGAGTGCCTATATGAAGTGCCTGGAGTTGGGAGTGCCTAGAGTGCCTAGAGTTGGTTTTCTTATAACGTTTATGTTATCATGGTGTTCGTATTTTATAATATCGAACATGTTGCTTCTTACCTAACGCACTTTGCCATTTGCTATTTGCCTTTTGCCTTTTAACTTCTATTAACCTTTCTCCTTTCAAACCTTTCAAACCTTTCAAACCTTTCTCCTTTAACCTATTGCCTCTTCCCTAATGCCTTGCAAATTACCAATCTTTTTCCATCTGCACGCGGTCAGCTTTCCCTTTATCTTTCTTTAGTTTATCGATAGTCTTTTTTTCATTATTCTTCAGCGCTTCCAGCATACGGTCGGCAGCCTGTTTGGGCATCTTTTTGTTTTGAGCCTGCTGTTGCTGTTTTTGCTGTTCCTGTTGTTTCTGCTGTTGCTTCTCGTTCTTCTGCTGGTTTTTATTTTGCTGTTTTTTTTGCGATGACTGTTG
>JBBRRV010000305.1:0-2652 GCA_038246075.1 Bacteroidales bacterium | reverse complement strand
TAATGAAGAAGTTGCCGTGGAATGCATGAAGGCCGGTGCAGATGATTATATCATTAAGCAAAACCTTATTCGCCTTGTTCCTGCCATCAGGGCAGCACTGCAAACGAAGGAATCCATCCGCCTGCAGAGGGAAACTGAAGACGCACTCATGATATTGAAAAAAGCAGTGGACAATTCCGGTGAAATTATTTTCATGACGGATAAAGAGGGTATTTTCTCGTTTGTCAATCCCGCCTTCACTGCCGTTTACGGATTCACACCTGAGGAGGTTGTGGGCAAACTCAGCCCCCGGATTCTTGAAAGTGGATTAATGGAAGCGAATAATTATAAATTGTTTTGGGAAACTTTACTGGGCGGGAAAGAAGTGAAAGGTGATCTGATCAACAAAACAAAAGACGGTACGATGATTTATATTGAAAGCACCTCCACACCGATTCTGGATGAAAATAAAGATATCGTCGGCTTTCTCGGAATACAGAGCGACATAACAGAGCGGATCCGCGCTACTGAAGAAATCAGGAGGGAACGCATGATGTTGCGGGCAATCATTGATAACATACCTGACACCGTTTATGTGAAGGATGCCCAATGTCGCAAGATAATTGCGAATCCTGCCGATCTGGAGATCATCGGGTGCGCCTCCGAAGCAGAAGTAATCGGAAAAACTGATCTGGAGATTTTTCCGGGTGAAACCGGCAAACACGGCCATACCGACGATTTAAAGGTTTTACAAACCGGTGAGCCGGTAATTTACCAAGAAGATGATTTTATAGACAGAAATGGAGCTAATCGTTGGCTCCTTACCTCGAAAATTCCATTGTTTAACGAACAGGGGGTTGTTGCCGGTCTGGTTGGAATTGGTCACGATATTACAGAGCGCAAACATACTGAAGCGGAAATCAGGAAAAAGATTGAAGAACTTGCTATATCAAATGAAGAACTGTCCCGGTTTAACCGCCTGGCTATCGGGCGCGAAATGCGCATGATCGAAATTAAAAAATATTGTAACCTGCTGGCGGCCAAGCTTGGGATAGCGTTGCCTTACCCACTGACTTTTCTGCAAGATAACCAGAAAATCTCTGACGTTGATGCTTTGCCCCCGGATAGGGATGAAGGTGAAAGGAAAGAAAAAAAGGCATAACTGATTTTTGATAACAAGCGCTTATATTTTGTGCATATTGTCGGACCCTTCCCGGCAGGAAACTGTCGGAACACTTATGCACATCATATTAAATATTTGAAAGATGATTAATATCCTGATTGTTGATGATCATGCCATCGTCCGGGAAGGCCTCAAAAGAATATTCCTGTCCGAACCGGATTTGAATGTTTCCGGCACTTCCGTTGATGCAGCGGGAGCTGTCAGATTTCTTATGGATAAAACTGTGGATGTTATTGTACTTGATATCTCCATGCCAGGAAAAAACGGACTCGATGTGATTAAGGATTTGAAAATGATCAGGCCGGAAGTGCAGATTTTAATCCTGAGTATGTATCCGGAAGAACGTTTCGCATTGCGCTCCATCAGGGCCGGGGCATCGGGTTATCTCACGAAAGAAAGGGCTCCCGAGGATATTGTAACAGCGGTGAGAAAGATAAACTCGGGATTAAATTACATCACACCTTCATTGGCCAATATCATCGCCACCGAACTTCAGCACCCGAGCAATAAAGCCCCGCATGAACTGTTGTCCGAACGCGAGTTCGAGGTTTTATGCCTGCTGGCTTCGGGTAAGCCGGTGGTTGATATTGCCGCATTGTTATCCATAGGAGAAAGCACTGTAAGTACATACCGCACCCGGGTGCTCACAAAAATGAAAATGAAATCCAATTCCGACCTTATTCATTATGGTATAGTAAATGGCCTTGTTGAATGAACGATCAAAGACAACCACCCTTTAACAATGTCGCTGACAGGAACTAACTTTACATAAGAATGGGACGAGGGACGAGGGACGAGGGACGTGGGACGAGGGACGTGGGTCGAGGGACGTGGGACGAGGGACGTGGGTCGAGGGACGTGGGTCGAGGGACGGTTGTTACCATTATCGACCTGGAAGATCTTGGATCTTGGAATTTGGGACTTGGGACTTGGAATTTGGGACTTGGGACTTGGGACTTTGGACTTTGTAGCTGAAAACAGCATGCGCTTGTCGTTCCTGCAGCGACAACTGAAATATACAATGCTTTACAAGCTAAATAATACTTCGGCTATACACGGTGCAGACATCCGGGACTATCTTTACGGATAATTCCTGTTTATACAGTGCTTAAACTTCAATCTTCAACTTCCCCTGCAAATATGAGACTACTTATCGCGGAAGGCTCGCCGATCCTCAGAAAAAGGCTTACCGGATTATTTTCGGACCTTGGCAATATATCCCTGGTTGCATTTGTGCAAAAGCTTGCTGATGTCCAACAAATGGCATTGGCAGAAAAACCGGATGTGATTGTGATCGACATTGGTTTTCCAACACTTGCTAACCTGACTATGCTTGCTGCTCTGAAAGGCGAGACAAGGCATCCCCAGATAATTGTGCTTACAGAAACTGCAGAACCCAGGTATATAAGGCAATTTAAAAATTCGGGAGCCGACATGGTTTTCAATATCAGGGATGATCTTAACACTTTTGTTGAGCATCTGAAATTTTT
>JBBRRV010000304.1:0-2653 GCA_038246075.1 Bacteroidales bacterium | reverse complement strand
AGTGTAGCAACTGCTGTTACCGCTGCTACAGGCACAGCATCCATCGTGCTTCCTGCAACTTTGGCATACAGTGCAGCTTATGCAGTAAGGGTTACTGATGAAGCAACTGTAACCAATAGTGAAAGCAGTACTTTTACTGTCATTGCTGTTGCAAATAGTCTGCTTGCCTTAAGAGCACAGCCGGTAGATGCAATCGTAAAATATACAGGTGTTGCCACGGTTACTTATGCAAGGACTTCACGCAACCAGAAATATATCCAGGATGCTACAGCAGCTATTCTGATTGATGATCCCACAACAGCCCCTGGATTTATTACCGGAACCTATGCCATTGGTGATGGTATTACAAATATTATAGGTAAAATTTTTAATTATAGCGGACTCATCGAATTTCTTCTTGACAGGCCCACGGGTGAAACTGCAACAGGGACTGCAATTGTACCTGAAGTTCGCACGCTGGCAAGTTTGACACCTGCTGATCAATGTAAACTCGTTAAAATTGAAAATTTTGCATTTAAAACACCCACACAGTATGATCTTACGGGGTTATTTGTCAAATCGAAGAACTATGATATTGATGCCACCGACAATACCCTTTTGGCTTTCAGGACAGCATTTACCGAAGCAAATTATATTGGAAGCGGACAATATGTGCCAGTAGGCACAATTTCATCCATTGCTTTAGTAGGTCAGTATACGAGTGGGGGTGTCACCCAGATGCAGATAACGGCCCGTTCATGGGCGGATATGGGCATGACCGTCGACGTCGATAAAGTTGTTTCAGAGAAAATGCAGTTAAGCATTTCCCCGAACCCTGGTAATGGCGATGTAACAGTCACCTTACCGTCAAAAGGCACGTTTGATCTGAAGGTTTATTCCCTCACCGGAAAACTTGTACACACCTCTTCAATGAGCGGACTTTCCGGAAAACTGGATCTTTCATTCCTGCCTAAAGGGCTGTATATTCTGAATGCCAGTAATATACTTACAGGCAAAGTAAGCAGCAGCAGGCTGGTCATTAACTAATTATTGGCTCATTTATTTGAAAGAGCAGTTCTGTAAAGGACTGCTCTTTTTTTTTGTAAATTTGTTCAAGACCTAAAGGGGCCCATATGCGAAAATCTATTGTTATACTATTGATGTGTGTGCTTGCTGTCCATATGCTTCCTGCAGTGGCGCAAAAACCCGTGCGCATCGAGATACCAACCAAAGAGGATACCGATCCTTTTAACCTGGTTAATTGTGGCGGACAGGGCGCATTTGTATTTTATCCTACTGCGCAGAATATTGGCAAGGATAGTATTGTATGGTCGTTCCATATGTTCGATAAAAATCTCCAGGAGAAATGGACCAAGGGAATAGGTCTTGACCGGAGCTGCCTGTTTGTTGGATCGTCCTATAAAGCCAATGATACGATTGTTTATTTGCTCTTCAGGGATGACCGTAAAAAGGAAGGAACCAACACCGTGATCTGCACGGTGAATCTGCGCAGTACACTTGTTACGGAAATAAAGGGACAGCTTAAAAGCATGGCGAATGCCACTCATTTTGATGTGGCCGGGAATTATGCTTTCATTTCGCTGCAAACCATAAAGAAAAGCGAGGTCGATTTATGCCGCATGTCATTAAAAACAGCAGAGGTCACGCTGTTTAACATTCCAGAAAAGGATAAATCCGAAATTCTGGACATGGCAGTGAATCATTCAAACCGCAGCATATCGGTGATCACCAAAACAGAGGACAACCAAATAGGAATGACTGTATTTGGGTATGATGGCAATGTCATGTATGCGGTTGATTTCCGTAAAATGAGCGGTAAAAGAGCAATAAATACAGCCGAAGTGATCCTTACCGGCAAGGGAAAAGGCCTGGTCTTTGGCGTTTATGGCAGTGCCAGCGAGCGTGGGTGGAATTCAGAAATCGGGGATCAGACACCTTTGGCTGCCGGATATTTTGCTGCCGGGTTCGAAAAGGGACAGCAGACGTTTGTTAATTATTACAATTTCAGTGAGTTCCGCGACTTTTTCAGGTATATAAATGGGGATGATGCTGTTCGTTTGAAAAAGCGTAGTTTCCTGAAAGGTAAAAAAGATGACAAAGAGCGGGAAACAGCTTTAAATTATCATATGCTCATCCATCCCGTGATTCGTCGCGACAGTTCCTTCATACTGGCAGGTGAAGCCTATTATCCCGAATATCATTCCGTCACCAATATGATGTATGATTATTATGGCAGGCCCATTCCAACTTCCTACTCAGTATTTGACGGTTTTCGCTATTCTGTCGCATTTATCGCCTCATTCGATAGCCTGGGAACCATGCGCTGGTCCAATGGCATGGAGATGCGTGGAATCCTCACCAGTTTATTAAACAGGAAATTTTCAAGCGCCTATGATGGGGACAATATGGTGATGATGTATAATGCGGAAGGCTCATTGGCTTTGAAAACAATTAAGGGTAATGAAATCATAGAGCAAAGCGCTTTTACAACGATAGGGATGCTCCATTACAACGATAAAGTGGTAAAAGACTACCTGAGCACGGTCGCACCATGGTATGATAATTTCTATATGGCATATGGTTATCATTCCATTCGGAATAATGATCTTTCAAATAGCCGGCGGACGGTTTTTTACATCAATAAGATTGCTTT
>JBBRRV010000303.1:0-2654 GCA_038246075.1 Bacteroidales bacterium | reverse complement strand
TTCAACGCTTCGTTTCCGTCATTCAGGTAATTTGGGTTTTAAATTATGGACATGTAAAGTATCTTTACTCTCGATTAGCAAAGGATTGCGGATTATCTAATTGATAAATCTATGAAAGAAGATCATTTAATCAATAAGCAACTACCAAACCAACCGGGCGATTGCAACCTTTATCGGCGGATGGTGGAATATTCGCGTGATGGCATCGTCATATTGCAGCAGGATAAGTTGAAATATGTCAATAAAGCTTTTTGTGCCATGCTGGGTTACACTGAAGACGAGCTGTCGTGTATTGACTTCACTGAATTACTGGCGCCCTGGGAGCGGAAACTAATGATTGACCTTCATGACAGGAGAATGTCAGGAACTGAAGGTTTGTTGGTATATACAGCCACCATGATGCGCAAAGATGGCTCCGGCATCGACATCGAATTAACGGCCAGCACCTTAGATTATGAAGGTGGGGCTGCCTATTTCATTTCGGCCCGCGACATAACGGAACGAAACCGCATGCAGGAAGCCATTGAGAAAAGCGTCAGGCGATTTCGCGACCTGGCCGAAATGCTCCCTCAGACTGTTTATGAAATGGATCTGAGAGGCTGCCAGACTTATTTGAACAGGGCCGGGAATGAAACATTCAGATATAAATCAGCCCCGATCGGGCGTTTGGCATTTGATTTCATTGCACCCGAAGATCATGCCCGCATGAGAGAAAATATACAAAGAAGTATTAAGGAACAAAATTTTACTGCGGGCAATGAATATACCGGCGTGCGCGATGATGGTTCACGGTTTCCTATATTGGTTTATGGATCGCCTATTTATGATAAGGGAGAAGTAGTTGGCACAAGGGGGATCATCATCGATATTTCGGAGCGCAAAGCGATGGAAAATGCATTGCTCGAAAGCGAAAAAAAATACCGCACTGTTATTGACAATGCTACTGATGGAATAGTGATTACCCAACGGGGGAAACTCATGTTCCTGAATACTTCCATGTGCGAAATGCTCTTGTATGAGAAAGTGGAAATTTTAGAAAAATCTTTTCTGGACTATGTTATTAAAGAAGATCAGCAAGTTATGATCGACTTTCACAAAAGGCGGATGGCTGGTGAGGATTTTGCATCATTGTACCGGAGTCACTTTATCCGTAAGGATGGCGTAGTAATTACAGTTGAGTTAAATGTCCGAACATCCGATTACAATGGTGAACATGCTGCATTTCTGATTATTCGTAATATCTCCGACCGGGTAAAAATTGAAAATGAATTACAATTGGTTCAACATAACCTTGAAATCCTAAACAGAGAACTTGAACAACGGGTGATTGAAAGCTCTGAATGCCTTACCGAGGCGCGCACACAACTTATTAAACTGCAAAAGGAAAATCTTCAGTCGCAGTTCGACGTACTCAAACAACAGGTAAATCCGCACTTTCTCTTCAACAGCCTTAATGTTTTAACTTCACTCATTAAAATCGAACCCGATCTGGCGGAGAAATTTTCCGAACAGCTTTCAAAAGTATATCGGTATGTGCTTGAAAATAAGGACAATGAGCTTGTAGATCTACATACTGAGCTGATCTTCCTGGATGCCTATATTTTTCTGCTGAATATCCGGTTTGTCAATAAGCTGATCGTAAACATCAATATTCCTGAGCAGAAGAGAAGCCAACAGATCATACCATTGGCCATGCAGTTGCTGATAGAAAATGCCATTAAACACAATATGATGTCGAAATCAAATCCGCTGCATATTGATATTTTTATCGATAACGCCGGTTTTCTGAATATTGTGAATAATCTGCAGGAACGTCCCTCACAAATTATTTCAACAGGCGTAGGGCTTAAAAATATTCAAAACCGTTACAGGCTTTTAAACAATACAATACCCTCTTTCGAAAAAACAGAAACCCACTTTATTGCCAAAGTACCTTTGGTATTAGCGGATAGTAACGCATTAAACAGTTAATAATGGCAGATATATTAAAATCACTTCCTTTAGAATTGGTCGAACAGGAGCGCATAAAAGGTGCTGCTTTGAGCGTTAATTTCAGATGGGCATTAATATTAATTCTGTCAATCACGATAACGATCCAAATCATTTCAGGTTACAAAACTGAATCAGTTCATTCATTGAAATTAATAGTTGTTTATTTCCTTATAAATGTAGGAATGTGGCAGGCTGTCCGACACAAATATGATCCCGTATATCTCGGTTATATGAGTGCTATACTGGATGTATTTATGATTACGTTTCATTTGTATTATTCTTCTGTTCAATATGATGCTATTGCAGTAACTGCTGCGGCTACCATATTCCTATATCCAATATTGTTAGTATTATACACTTTCAGACTAAACCGTCCATTATTGATTTTTTTAGTCTTATTCTCATTGGTGATGTTCAATGCGAATTACTTTTATTCATATTTCCAACATGAGGAAATTTACAATAACTATCTTTCTACATCTCCTCAATCGCATATTTTCAAGAGTATTTATATTTTCTTTGTCGGGTTTCTGTGTATTTATCTTCAACATTCTATTTCGGAATTTATTTTAAAACAAACTACGCATGCTGATGAGAAAACAAAATCAGATATGCGGGTTAAAATAGAAGAGCAAAGAAATAAATATGCTCAGGAATTAATA
>JBBRRV010000302.1:0-2693 GCA_038246075.1 Bacteroidales bacterium | reverse complement strand
TCTTTTTGCTTGAACAAAAAGAACCTGGCTGGCGCAAGTCTGTGACTTGTGCCTGACTCGCACGCGTCTTCCACTACTTGCACCGATAAACTTATTATTTATTTTGTTCGTTCTTTTTGCTTGAACAAAAAGAACCAAAAATTCAAGACTCCACGTAATTTTCTTGTTTTTTACGGGTCGTCTCTGCCGCGCGACACAAGCCGCGCCAACGCACAGGCCAGCCCTGGCTTCTGTATCGCTTACACAGGCCCGCGCTGAGAGCCTCCCTTTGAAAACTACGAAAATTCCGTGAGGTCGATCCCCGGGAGAACATGATAGTTCCAGAGGAGAGATGAATCCAGTGTGGACTAAAGAATAGAACTACTTATGCTGAACCGATATTAGACTTGCCAGGACCAGCCCTAAGAGCCTCCCCTTAAAAACTACGAAAATTCCATAATGTCGATCCCCCGGGAGAACATGATAGTTCCAGAGAAGTGATGAATCCAGTGTGGACTAAAGAATAGAACTACTTATGCTGAACCGATATTAGACTTACCAGGCCCAGCCCTAAGAGCCTCCCTTTGAAAACTACGAAAATTCCGTGATGTCGATCCCCCGGGGAACATGATAGTTCCAGGGGAGTGATGAATCATGTGTGGACCTTTTTTCACTTTTCACATCTTCTTGCGCCTCATTGCGCTCTTAGTCTCCGTTTCTGTCTTGTTTCGAAACGAACAACACCATACTAAAGAGCGTTGCGAGTGAACGCAAAAAACGAAATATGAATCATTCAACGGATCTGCGAAAATCACAGGGAACTCCCTCTGAAACTCTGCATGAATTGAGCGAAGCGATTCCTCGATTGTATTGAGCAATATGAGCTATAATCCGCGAAGATCTGCGTGCACTTCTTCTTTGAAATTACCCGGCGATCTCACGAGCGGAGCGAGTATGATTACAAAGCGAGATATGAATCAGTTAACGGATCTGCGTTAATCAACGGAAACTCGACTGGATATACTGTCTAAACTGAGCGAAGCGATTTCACGATCACATTGAGCAATTTGATCTATAATACGCGAAGATCAGCGTGAAATTTTTCTTCGAAATGACCTCGCAATCCCCCGATCGCAGCGAGTAATCCTTAATCAATCTCCGTGAACCTCCGTTCTCTCCGTGCCTCAGTGGTTCATTTTTTACGAGCGCAGCGAGTAATCTGCGTGCCCTTCTTCTTCAGAAAATTATTTTGGAATAGCAGCTGTTTTCTTTTTACGGGTCAACGGTTTCTTTGCCATAAGTGATGATAAGGTACGATGTAAAGGGTTGAGGATCGTAATACCAATTATTTCTTTTGAGTCAGGATGAACCCTGACAATTGTGCCTTCACCGATATCAACGCCTTCCGCATCCTTCGGATTTCCAAAAGAGATATACAGAACATCTGCTTCAGCATCGTAATCCCATTTAATTTTGTTCTTCTTTTCGGCTATCTTCAAGGTTTCCATACAACTCGTCTTGCACTGTTAATACTTCTGCTAAAATATGCAGTTAATATAAATCCATCAACCATACTGGTTTCTTTATAAACAACTGTAAGATACTTATCACTTGTGACCGGAGTTTTATCATATAATTTAATGGAAATTAATTCACCAAAATCACCGGCAACAATGAAATCCGGATTTTCAATTGTTTCGATAATCCAGGAGATACAATTCTTTGTTTCAGGATGATTTGACTTGATATGATCCATTCGTTCATCAGTTAAACGAATGAGCCGGTTATTCTTTGAGATGGCAGAAATCATATGTAAATGCTACAACAGAAATTTGACAATTTTATCCGGCACTTTCCGGGCAGCGCCTTTTGCACACTGACACACTCGAAACGCTCTCCTTTAACCTTTCTCCTTTAACCTTTTTTAATCTCCGTGAACCTCCGTGCACCTATTTGCGCTCCGTACATCCGTGGTTGTCTTTTTCTATGTGAGAAAATCCTGTTTCTCGTTTTCATTAAGGAGCCCGGTCTTTAATCCGCGGTCGATGGAGATTGCAATTCCCAATTCTTCAACTTCTTCAGCAGATAATGTTTTTGCCGAAAAGTTCAGTTGTTTTGCCCATTTTAACAGCGATCTTTAATTTGTCCTGGAATCACCCCTTAAGATAATAGTCTCCTTTTTTTTGTTCTTTATACAAAGGTAAAGACAATTTTATTCTTTGTGACTACAATCTTGCTTTGCGGTCATTGCGATCGCCAATCTGTGACTTGTGCCTGACTCACACGCGTCTTCCACTGCTTGCGATGATAAGCTTATTTTTTATTTTTCATGTTCTTTTTGCACCTGGCTGGCGCAAGTCTGTGACTTGTGCCTGACTCGCACGCGTCTTCCACTGCTTGCAACGATAAATTTATTTTTTATTTTTCATGTTCTTTTTGCACCTGGCTGGCGCAAGTCTGTGACTTGTGCCTGACTCGCACGCGTCTTCCACTACTTGCACCGATAAAATTATTTTTTATTTTTCATGTTCTTTTTGCACCTGGCTGGCGCAGGTCTGTGACTTGTGCCTGACTCGCAAGCGTCTTCCACTGTTTGCACCGATACACTTATTTTTTATTGTTCATGTTCTTTGTGCTGGAACAAAAAGAACCAAAAATTCAAGACTTCGTATAATTTTCTTTTTTTCTGCAAGGTTATGTACCGGAGTCGCCAT
>JBBRRV010000301.1:0-2707 GCA_038246075.1 Bacteroidales bacterium | reverse complement strand
GCCGGTCCGCTGCAATGGGATGGCCGGGATGTATCGGGGAATGATGTGCGGGGCGGAATGTATATCTACCGGATAAGGGCTGCTGACCATAACAGCATCGTTGCCGAAAAATCAGGAAAGCTTATCGTGGTAAGGAATTACAAACCATAGTGGCATAACAATAAATGCACAAAAGCTGCGTTTGCTTCTCATTAGATTTAATTCATACCTTTGCAGATTCATCTCATAATAGTAACATCTATGCACGGTTTCAACACAAAAATTGCATTTCTATCGTTGTCAGTAGCCATCATTTTCCCTGCTTTTCATGTTTCAGCTCAAAAGCCGAATACACTGGGACAGGAATTTAACACCATTACTACCGCGGTTCCGTTCCTGATGATTGCTCCGGATGCACGCGCCGGTGCCATGGGTGATGCCGGCGTATCTTCAAGCCCCGATGCCAATTCAATGCATTGGAACCCTGCTAAGCTGGCTTTTATTGACAAGGGAATGGGTTTTTCACTTTCCTACAGTCCCTGGCTGCGGAATATCGTTCCTGATATCAGCCTGGCATACCTTGCAGGATATAAAAGGCTCGACGACAGGCAGGTTATCGGGGTGTCGCTGCTTTATTTTTCACTGGGAAGTATAACGCATACCAATGAACTGGGAGATCCTCTCGGCAACTATCAGCCGAATGAAATGGCTGTAGATGCTTCATATTCACGTAAATTCTCCGAGACCATTTCAGGGGCCGTTTCAGCCCGTTATATTCATTCCAATCTTACCAATGGTCAGTTTGTAGGCGGTAGCACACCCAAACCGGGTACTTCAATTGCCGCCGATGTGGCCGTATACTCTTCAATGCCGGTAACGTTTAATAATATGTCGGGTAAATTTGCCTGGGGTGTGAACATATCAAATATCGGTCAAAAAATATCTTACAGCAACGACAATCTCCGTAAGGATTTCATCCCGACTAACCTGCGTTTCGGGCCGTCGCTTACCCTTGATTTCGATGATTACAATACCATGACTTTCATGGTCGATTTCAACAAATTGCTTGTGCCTACACCTCCGATTTATGATACCGCAAGGGATGCTTCAACAGGAAACCTCAAAATTCTGAGGGGTAAAAATCCTGATGTTTCTGTTCCGCTTGGGATGTTGCAGTCATTTTATGATGCACCCGGTGGATTTAGTGAAGAGATGGCCGAATTCAGCATCGCTACCGGTGTCGAATACTGGTATGACAAACAGTTTGCCCTGCGCGGAGGATTCTTTTACGAAAACAAGAACAAGGGCAACCGCAAGTTCTTCTCCTTAGGCGCTGGTCTTAAATATAATGTATTTGGGCTGGATTTCTCCTACCTGATCCCGATGGAACAGCAGAATCCGCTCGCCAATACGCTGCGTTTCTCGCTTTTGTTCGATCTGGATGCATTCCAGAACCAGAATAACTAACCCAGGACTATAGCCCGGGGCCTTACAGACCTTATTATTCCATACGCTATCCCTATGAACATTCGCGTTGGCTTCGGTTATGATGTGCATAAACTCGTTGAAGGACGGGAGTTGTGGCTTGGCGGAATAAAGCTTGAGCATCCCACAGGGGCGCTGGGCCATTCCGACGCTGATGTGCTGATTCATGCCATTTGCGATGCATTGCTGGGTGCTGCCGCCCTTGGCGACATCGGAATTTATTTTCCCGATACAGATCCTGAATTTGAAGCGATCGACAGTAAGATCCTGCTGAAGAAGGTCATAGAATTGCTCCTTGACAAAGGGTACCATCCTGTAAACATTGACGCCACCCTGGCCTTGCAGAAACCCGTCATAGCCCCTTATATTCCTGCCATGCGCGCTACACTGGCCCAGGTCATGGGGCTCACCTCAGATGATATTTCCGTTAAGGCTACCACCACCGAACGACTGGGTTTTGAGGGAAGGGAAGAAGGGGTTTCGGCATATGCTGTCGTGCTGATTTCAAAGTAAATTGTGGTCCTGAATGAGGCAACCACTAAGGCACTCAGGACACTAAGGAACACTAAGCCAAATAAAGAAAACCACGAAGACACGGAGCGCACGGAGAAGAAGAGAACCACGGAGACATAGAGAACACGGAGGTTCACGGAGAAATATGTGATTGTGGAATAGTCACGCGTCAGGAGACGCGCGCCAGCAGCGTTTTTTTTTCATATGCCGTTCTTCAATCATTTCATTATTAATAGATAACGATTTGGATCAGTCACGTGACAGGAGACGCGCGCCAGCATCGTTTTTTTTTCATATGCCGTGCTTCAATCATTTCATTATTAATAGATAACGATTTGGATCCAGTCACGCGTCGGGAGACGCACGCCAGCGGCGCTCTTTATTGCGTATGCCGAGGACCTATAATTTAATTACTATTTGATTTCGATTGGCACTCAGTCACGCGTCAATATTCCGGCTATGCTCGCGTGCGTCTCCCGACGCGTGCGCCGAAAATCCAATTTTTAATTGCCTTCATGTAAGCGTTTTTAGTTGAATGTGCCAGTATTTTAAACATTACGGATGATAATTGTGGAATAGTCACGCGTCGGGAGACGCGCGCCAGCATCGTTTTTTTTTTCATATGCCGTTGTTAAATCATTTAATTATTAATAGATAACGGTTTGGAACCAGTCACGCGTTGGGAGAGGCGCACCAGCGGCGCTCTTTATTGCGTGTGGGGGGGGGCTGT
>JBBRRV010000300.1:0-2707 GCA_038246075.1 Bacteroidales bacterium | reverse complement strand
TTGTGGGCCCGGGCAATGATCCTGTTCTGGCAAACGATGATAGCGCCTACAGGCACCTCCCCGGCAAGAAAAGCAGTCCGGGCTTCTTTCAGCGCCTCCTGCATAAATGACTCATCTGAATAAATGGTAAGACTCATAAATCAAAGCTATTTTGTCCAATACTGCACTTTTGGAGGATGGAACTGTCGCAACAAAAGTAAGCTTTTCGGTTAAAGACATGAATCGATCGGCGAATGACATGTACAAAGATTTTGATGCAATGCACACAGATAATATGTCATAAAATCGTATCATTGCACTCTTAAATTATTTTTCCAGCATGATAATTAGCTTTACCAGGATTAAAGGCTTCTACCCTGCCCTTTGGCTGTATGGGATGTTATTGTTCTGCCTGCCTTTTGCGTCGGCCCGGGGTGAAAACAGCCCCGCAGCTCCAAAAGATTCACTTGCTTTAACCGGCGGGCATGCCACTGCAACAGAAAAACCTTTTAATGCCGGGGAGATGATCCTGGAACATATCCTGGATGCGCACGAATGGCATATCGCTAAAATCGGACACACCGACATAGCGATTCCTTTGCCTGTAATCCTTTATGCTGATGGCGGCATTCATATCTTTTCCTCGGCGCGTTTCCATCATGGCGAAGCTTCTTACAAGGGTTTTAAACTCGAAACCGAAGGCAAAAAAAAAGGCAAAATAGTTAAAGTCCTTGCTGACGGATTCACTGCGGATGACACGGCCCCGATGCCGATCGACTTTTCCATTACCAAGAATGTTTTGTCGTTATTTATCAGCATTGCTTTACTACTTTTCATTTTCATCTCTATTGCAAACAGTTATACCAGGCGGGAGGGGCATGCGCCTAAAGGCATGCAATCACTCATCGAACCGCTCATTATGTTTATCCGCGATGACATAGCCCGCCCATCTATTGGTGAAAAACGCTATGGCCGTTACATGCCCTATTTGCTCACCATTTTCTTTTTCATCTTTTTGAATAACCTGTTGGGTCTGTTCCCCTTTTTCCCCGGCGGGGCCAATCTCACGGGAAATATTGCCGTAACCATGGTGCTGGCACTTTTCACCTTCATCATAACCTCTTTCAGCGGAAATAAGGCATACTGGAAACATATTGTTAATGCTCCCGGAGTTCCATGGTGGCTTAAGTTGCCTGTTCCGCTTATGCCTATCGTGGAAATTGTCGGTGTATTCACCAAGCCTTTCGTATTGATGGTTCGGCTCTTTGCCAACATGACGGCCGGGCATATTATTCTGCTTGGTTTCATGAGCCTGATCTTCATTTTTGGTGAGATGAGCCTTGGGCTCGGATTAAGCGTAACACCTGTTTCTGTGGGGTTCGCATTATTCATGAGCCTTTTGGAATTGCTGGTTGCATTAATCCAGGCTTATGTTTTTACTTTATTATCTGCCATTTATTTTGGGATGGCTTCCGAGGAACACACACATTAAAATATAGCTTAAATCATTCATTATTCATCATTCATCATAACCAATACAAACAACTATGTCAGTTTTAGCATTATTACTCCAAGTTTCCACTGATCTGGCCCCAATTGCAAAAATGGGTGCAGGTATCGGTGCAGGTATTGCCGCCATTGGTGCAGGTATAGGCATAGGCCAGATCGGTAAAGGCGCTCTGGAATCTATTGCACGCCAGCCCGAATCGGTCGGCGACATCCGCTCGAACATGATCGTAGCAGCAGCGCTTATCGAAGGTGTAGCATTTTTCGCCATCGTAGTATGTCTGCTTATCCTGTTCCTGTAGTCGAATGTCCTTACAAACAGCTTTGCATCCCTGCGGTTGGCCGGGATGCAGCGCTGTTCATTAAACGGTGATGAATTAAGATTTTAATTAATACCAAAGAATATGGAACTCGTAACCCCCGGAATCGGTCTCTTATTTTGGATGACCTTGTCATTCGGGCTTTTGCTTTTCGTGCTGGGGAAATATGCCTGGAAGCCGATCCTGAAATCCATCCACGACAGGGAAGACAGCATTGAAACTGCGCTTCATGCGGCCGAGAAAGCCCGTGAGGACATGCAGCTGCTCAAAGCCGACAACGAGCTACTGCTTAAGCAAGCCCGCGAAGAACGCGACGCCATGTTGCGCGATGCCCGAAAGCTAAAGGAGGATATCCTGGAAGAAGCCCGTGCTAAAGCAAATGAACAAGGTCAGCGTATCATCGAAAGTGCCCGCGAAAGCATTCAGTTCGAGAAAATGGCAGCCATTACGGAACTTAAAAACCAGATAGCTGTCTTCTCCATCGAAATTGCCGAGAAGGTTATCGAACAGGAACTTTCCGACAAGGACATTCAGAAAAAGTTTACTGAGAAACTTATCAGTAAGATTAAACTAAGCTGAGAGGCGGGCCACACCATTTGAATTAGCAATTATAACAGATGAACAATTCGAAGATCAGTATACGTTACGCCAAAGCCCTGTTCGACCTTGCCCTTGAGTTCGACTCTCTTGAAAAGGTAAGCGCAGATATGTTGGCCGTGGTTTCGGTTTGTAAATCGAACCGCGATTTTACCCTGATGCTGAACAGCCCGGTAATTCATGAAGATAAAAAGCACAAGATCATGGGAATGGTCTTTGGGCCCACTTTCACAAAACTTTCCATCACTTTTCTCGACATCATCACACGAAAACGCCGCGAAAGTTACCTTCCTGATATCGCAAAG
>JBBRRV010000299.1:0-2715 GCA_038246075.1 Bacteroidales bacterium | reverse complement strand
TTAATATGTGTGGGGTTTACCTGGCAAAACTTGCGGGGTTTACCCCACGCTTGTTTTACAGGCATTTGAAAGTTTCCGGGCATTCTTTTCTTTTCTTACTGAGCACAAACTTTCCGAAAAAAATTATTTAAAACCATACTAAAATAAAGAAATCGTTATTTGAGTAACAGCTAACAGATAAATCTGCATGCTTTATTAATCCAGAAATAGTGTTGCAATATTGCAAATTTAAGTATGCAAATTTCACTTTTATATATAACCTTCCTGCATGAAGGTATCAGCCTTTATGCCGTGGATTTTTTTTCACAATTATAAAGATCATATAAAATGAAAACAAACAAGCAACGAATATGGCAGACTACAATCCTAGCCACCTTGTTTCTGGCAACATGCATCGGGGGATGTAAAAAGGACGATTATAAGGAAGTCCCCGGATTATGCCCTGAAGTGGTTTCAACAAACCCTCCAAAAAATGCTGTTCTCGTGCCACTCACAACCCAGGTGATTACGGCAAAATTTAATGAAAAGATGGACCCTGCAACATTCTCCCAGGCATCTTTTACCGTCGATGGCGTATTAACCAAAGCGTCAATACCAGGAACAGTGGATTATGTTGTTGCTGATAGTTCAATACGCTTTACAACATCCTCACGACTTGCGATTGGCACGACCTATACCTGCACAGTTAAAGCAGGCGTTAAGGATTTAAAGGGTAATGCTTTACAAGTAGATTATGTTTGGGCATTCAGTACTGGTCCGATCGTGGTCCCGATAGTGACGGCGAACATTCCTGCAAACCTGGCTACGAATGTATTACTAAATACACCAGTGAGCGCCACCTTCAGCATTGCCATGGATGCTGCGACCATTAATTCAACCACCTTTACCTTAACGCACGGTGCAACGGCAGTTGCAGGTACAGTTGCCTATAACGGTTTAATTGCAACCTTTGCCCCTGCCGCTAATCTTTTACCAAATACTGTTTATACCGGAACCATTACTTCCGGAGCCATGAATACTGACGGCACACCAATGCAAGTTAACTATACATGGACATTTACGACCGGAACGCCTCCCACGGTCTCTTCAACCGACCCTGCAAATATTGCAGCGAATGTAATCCTGAATAAAATTATAAGGGCTAACTTCAGCGTTGCGATGGATCCAACGACCATAACAGCGACTACCTTTACCCTTAAACAAGGAGCAACGTCAATTGCCGGAACTGTTTCATACACCGGGTTAAGAGCTTCCTTTATACCTTCCAGCCCGCTTGCGCTCAATACTGTTTACACCGCCACCATTACTTCAGGCGTTAAGAATGCCGCTGGCATGTCAATGGTGAGCGATTATGTGTGGACATTTACCACAATTAACCTGCTAACTCCGGCTGTGACACTCACCGATCCTGTCAACAATGCCGCAAACGTTGCGCTCAACAAAATAATTACGGCAACATTCAATATGCCAATGGACGGTGCAACGATCTTGCTCCCATTGACCTTTACCATAAAAGCCGGTGCAACAACCCTTCCGGGTGTGGTTACCTACAATGCATTGACTTCAATGGCAACCTTTACCCCAAATGCCGGGCTTGCTACAAACACCACCTATACGGCTACGATTACAAGCGCAGCCAGGAACCTGGCAGGAACTGCCATTGCAGGCAATTATGTGTGGAACTTTAGCACAGCTGCAGTTATTATCCCTCCTGTTGTCGGTATTGATCTGGGATCGGCTGACCAGTATGGAATCATCGCAGGCGTTGGCATCAGCAATAATGCAGGCGCAAGTGTTATTAATGATATGGATGTTGGTATATACCCTGGCGCACGTTCTTCGGTTACCGGGTTCCCTCCTGCCACCGTAGTGAATGGTGCCATTTTTGCCGCCGATGACCTTGCACCTCCCGGAGTTCCTGCCATGCTGTTACAGGCCAAAACGGACCTCACCAATGCTTATCTTGCTGCAGAAGGCGCAACAGCACCAGCACCACAGACAGTATCCGGCGATCAGGGTGGAAAAACACTTGCCCCCGGCATCTACAAATCAACATCCACACTGTTAATTCAGAATGGTGACCTTACACTTGATGCCCAGGGTGATGCGAATGCAGTCTGGATCTTCCAGGTAGCATCAGCCTTTACAACAGTAGGCGGAGCAGGCGGCGATGTTATCCTCGCAGGAGGCGCCCAGGCTAAAAACGTTTTCTGGCAGACCGGCAGTTCAGCCACCATCGGAGACTATACTTCGTTCCAGGGCAATGTGTTGGCCTTACAATCCATCACGATGGGAGCATATTCAACCGCAGTAGGCAGAATGCTTGCCAGAAACGGTTCTGTTGTGATGACAAGTACAAATACGATCAATAAACCGTAACCGATATGAATAGCCATGATTGATAAAATCATTTATCCTGAATGCCCATATTGGTCATGGCTATTCCCTTTAACTTTTTAAAAACAACTTATAGCTATTCAAACGCATACACATAAAGAAAGATATGAAACCAATCATTAAACTAAACCAGCGATCACCCAAGGTGTGGTCCGCTGTTAGCCTGAGCATCAAAACTTTTTTTATAAGCGCTTTGATGCTGACAGGCATTCAGGCTCCGCTCCTGGCACAGGAGACGACGCCGGATGCACTATACACCAAACCCTCATGGTATTTTGGACTGGCAGCCGGTGCAAATTTTAATTTCTATCGCGGTTC
>JBBRRV010000298.1:0-2730 GCA_038246075.1 Bacteroidales bacterium | reverse complement strand
GGCGCCTTTGAAGTAGCCGAAATTAGCAGCTGTAGTCCAGTCCATCCAACCGATACCCGTATCGGTGGCCAGTTCGCTATCTGTAGCAACGCAGCCGATGAGGAATGGCTGAGGGCCTGGAGCAGTAAGGGTTTGGATGAGCGGGCCAATGGATTTATTGGTCTCTGTCCAGGTTTTTGTGCTTACGCCATTCACATAGAAAATCAATTCCTTAGTCGTAGCGTTCAAAGTAACCACGATATGGTTCCACTGATTGGCTTTAATAGAGTTATCCGTTTCATTGTCGGCATCAATAACCCCACCATCTACTTTTTTGTAAGTAAAGAATGGTTTTCCGCCACCCTGTGTCTGGAGTTTGAACCCCTGCCAGAAATTCTGAGAAACAATGTAGTTGTTCTCATACAGTTCGATAGGCTTAATCCAGACTGAGATAGTAAGGTTGGCAGGCAAGAAAGAGGTTGTGTAAGGAACCTCGAGGTGGGCGCCCTTGTTCAGGTAAACAGCGTTTCCGCCTCTTACTCCGGCAACCCAGCTTGGTGACATTACATTAGTGCCCAAAATAACGGTATTGCCACCTTTGAAGGTTGCAACATGCTTAACAGTAGAGAAAGCTGTAGCAGTCGTGCCGGTTCCTTCGTCAAAATGCCAGCCGGCGGTCAGATAGAGTGACTCATCAATAAAGCCGTAAGCTTTAGTTTGAAAAGTTTTCATGGCTTCGGTGAGTTGTGTAACCAGGTTATTGATCTGAGCCTGGGTAAGGGAAGTGTTGGAAGCAGTTTTAACTGTAGCCAGGTCGGTCTTGTATTTATCAATGGCCGACTGAGGATACTTGGTCGCGTCTGAAGCGGCTGAAAGTGCATCAGCCTGAACGACTAATGCATTGAGCGCGGTTTTATCGCCCTCTACGACGTTGTTACTGTCCTTTTTGCACGATCCGAGGATCATTGCTGAACTCACCAGGAGAACCAGCAGAAAAGTTTGTAGTTTCATCAGGTTTTTCATTTTCTTAAGATTTAGTTTTTAAAATGATTGATTGTTGAGGTATTATTGGTGATTGATTTGGGTAAACGAAGGAATTGCTATTAAGGTGTTATCGCACGGTTGGCATCGAGCTCAGCCTGTGGGATAGGGAAATACCGGTTGGTTTCATATTTGAAATGCTCCCCGAGGGCTGCTTCTGCAACAGTTTTTCCCCAACGCATCAGGTCGAAATAGCGGTGAAACTCCTGGGCCAGTTCAACGCGGCGTTCCTTTTGAATGGCTGTTGCCAGCAGGTTTTTATCCAGCGTTGTTACATCAGCCAGCAGGTCGGCAGGAGGCGTTCCGTTAAAGTTTTTGCGTGCACGTTGCCGCACCTTGTTGAGGTTGGCCCTGGCCGAATCAGCCTTGCCGGTTTCATTGAAAGCTTCTGCCTTCATGAGCAAAAGATCGGCATAACGAAGATAGATATAATTCAGACCGCCATCAACTTTCAGCGGTGAAGAAACTTCTGAAAGCGGTTGCTGGTGTTTTTTGGTGAGGTATCCTGTGGCCTCTGACCAGCTGGAAAGGAAGGTCTCACCGTTATACCAGGGCTGACCATCGCGGCCAATAGAAATATCAAGGCGGGGGTCAACCTCTCCGGTGCTGCTTTTCTCAAATGCTTCAACCAGGCTTTTTGTAGGGGCATTGAAAGAATATCCGCCGTCAACGGCTGGCGCGAACCACTGGTTCAGCCCATTTCCGGTGAACGGATTCTGAACTGACAGGTGTTGAATCGCAAAAATGGCTTCATCGCTGTTGTCTGTCGCCAGTCTGAAATTATCAGCAAATTTATTCTGGAGATGATAAATCCCCAATGCTTCAACCTGCTGAAAGTAACCGGATGCAGCGGCCCACTTTTGCTGGTACAAATTTACTTTTCCCAGCATGGCCAGGGCGGCACCTTTGGTAGCATGGCCGCGTTCGCCCGGACTATAAGATACAGGTAAAACAGCAGCAGCATCGGTAAGATCGCTCTCAATCTGCAGATAAATGGCTGATATTTCGCTCAAGGGCACCTGGACAGTCTCCTGGGTTAAGGCGGGCACAAGCCGAAGGGGAACCCTGCCGAATACATTTACCAGGTTGAAGTAGCTGTAGGCTCTTATAAATTTTGCTTCACCAATGATATGAGCCTTTTTGGCCTCATCCATTGTTATACCGGGAACATTGGCAATAACATTGTTGGTGCGGGCAACGGCTTCATAGCAAAAAGTCCAGTAATTGATGATAATACCATTACTGGCATTGACATTGAACTCGTCAATATAGGTAATTTCCGCCTGGTCGCCGGCATTGCCGCCTTTTACTGCATCGTCGGAGGCGATATCACCAAATACCCAAATCGCATTGTTAAAACTGCTGAATGATATGGCATTGTATGCACCCGTGAGGGCCTGGGATGCCTGTGCCTCATTCTGGTAAAAGGTGCCTGTGGAAAAGGCTCCCTGTAGTTCTTCAGTTAAATATTTTTTACAGGAAGTTAAGAAGGCAATGGAAAAGATGAGCAGCAGGATTGCCGTATGAAGCTTCACTTTGTTATTGCGCCTGGACTTTGCTTTCATGAGCAGATGCCTGGAACTAGCTGATATTGTTTTAGAATTCATTTTCATAGCCGGATAGTATTAAAATGTGATGTCGATACCAAACATGATGGTCATGGAAGACGGATAAGTTCCCCAGTCAATGCCTGCGGCGCCATCACCTTCG
>JBBRRV010000297.1:0-2759 GCA_038246075.1 Bacteroidales bacterium | reverse complement strand
TATCGGAACTGAAACTGGCAATTAACACATTTTTCCAGACACCATAAAACACTGCAAAAACAATACTAAATACATTGTAAAATAATGAGTTAAGAAATGATTAATTAACCGAAATAACATTTATAAATCCAATTAAACAACCAAAGATAGAATGAGCCATCTTAATTACAAAGATTATATTGAACACTCATACACAAGAAAATTGAAGTTGGACTATCGCGAACTCGAAAAAATAACAGACAAATGGGGGTATATCAGACAAGTATACATGGAGAAGATGCCCTATATCATGGAAATGGCAAAATTTGATATTAGTAATATGATCGACCCATACCTCATGGACTGGTTACCAATTTTTACACCTATAGAGGTAATCGCTTGGAATAAAATTCGATCTTTAGGAAGAATTGCTTTATACCCTCAATTCCCATTGTTTAATTATTTCATAGACTTTGCTAACCCTTACCTTCGGATTGGCCTTGAGCTGGATGGAAAAGATTTTCATGATGATGTGAAAGATAAGTTAAGAGATCAAAAGTTAAGTGAGTTTGGATGGAAAATATATCGTGTCAAAGGTATCCACCCCATTAAGTCCGGCTTTTCGCAGCTGATTTCATCTGTTATTTTTGCTTCAAAAAGAGTATGAGCAAGAAAGAACAGATGTTCGCATTGGTCGAGCAGTGGAGGGAATCGGGTTTGACACGCAGCGTATTTGTAAATCAGCATGGACTTGGGAGCCAGTCGTTCGATTACTGGTGCCAGAAACAGTATAACGAAGTGGTCAAACCCAGGTCGTTGGTCAGGACTTCTCCCATGTCACCTTCCGGACCGCTCCGTTTTGTGGAACTTACCTCCGCCCCGTCCATTTGTCCGCCATCCCAACAACTTCGGATGGAACTCGAGCTTCCGGGTGGGATCCATATCAAAATTTACTAGTCCATGCTTGGGCTGAGTGCCAACCTCCGGTATTTTTTGTGTTGTGACCTGATCGACATGCGCAATGGCTTCGACGGATTGGCCGGAATCGTGCGGAATCACCTGAAAAAAGACCCCATTTCGGGCGATGTGTTTGTTTTTCTGAATAAAACCCGCACCCACATCAAACTTTTGTACTGGGATGGTGATGGATTTGCCCTTTTTTATAAGCGTCTGGAGCGCGGAAGATATGCCTTTACAGCTCCCAGTGGGGTATCAAAACAGATCAAAAGAGAGGAGCTTTTGATGCTTCTTGAGGGTCTTTCGTTCGGAGAAATGAGCAAGAAAAAGCGGTATAAAATTAACTGATTTTTGTGTAAATATTTATGCTTAAATACTTGTATGATAAGGTGTTTTTGCGTATATTCGTGCATGATAAATCAACAAGAAACAGTACCCTTTTCAATCGAAATCCTGATGGCAAGAATGGCCATTCTGGAGAACGACCTTACTGAGAAAAATGCTGTTATTGCCAATCAAATTTCCATCATTACCAATCAAATTTCCGTCATTGCCGAACGTGAAACTTCAATTTCAAAATTAACAACCGATCTTCAGGGAGCCAAATTTCAACTCGATCAACTTCGTCGCATGATCTTTGGCTCGAAGCGCGAGCGTTTTGTCACGGTCACCGATATCAACCAGTTGTGCATTGAATTTGAGCCCAAAGCAGCCGAAATTGAAGCCGAAGTAAAGGCTGAACGGGAGCTGATCAGGGTAGCATACGAGCGCTCAAAACCTAAGAAAGAACACCATGGCCGCATGGCCTTACCCGATCATTTGCCCGTTGTTGAAACCATTATCGAACCCGAAGAAGATACTACCGGGATGGTTTGTATTGGCAGAGAAATTACAGACGAATTGGATTACACCCCGGCCAAACTTCATATCAACCGCATCATCCGCTTCAAATACATTACCCCGGAAGACGAAAAAGGCAATCAACGACAGATAATTGCCGAATTAAACCGTCCCATTCCAAAGTGCATCGCAAGTGGAGCACTTTTGTCGATGATCTTTACAGACAAATACGTTTATCACCTGCCACTTTACCGGATACTACGCCGGGTCTGCCAGATGGGCGTTCAACTGCCTTCCTCAACCTTAGAATCCTGGGTAAAGCTGGGAGCCGATCTGATACGGCCACTTTACACGGTTCACCGGTTGCATGTTTTCAGCGAGATTTATCAAATGATTGACGAATCGCCCATAAAAGTACTCGATAGAGACAAACCGGGGGCTTGCCATCAGGGGTACATGTGGGTAAGGTATGGGCCATTGTCAAAATCGGTACTTTTCGAATACTACAAAAGTCGTTCGTCCAAAGGACCTATTGATGATTTGTCAACTTTCAAGGGTTACATTCAAACTGATGGCTATTCAGGTTATACTTATCTGGCTTCGTTGCAAGGCCTCACGCACCTCTCGTGCTGGGTGCATGCGCGCCGCTACTTCGACAAAGCACTTTCAAACGACAGGGAAAGAGCCGAACATGTAATGAAACTGATTCAATTGCTTTATGCCATCGAGGCCATCGCCAGGGATGCTGAAATGTCACACCAGGACCGTCATGCACTGCGACTCGAAAAATCGTTACCCATCATCAACGAGATCGGACAATACATTTACGAACAAAAAAGTCAGGTAACACCGTTAAGCCCGATCGGTAAAGCTTTTGAATATTGTGCTAACCGCTGGACGAGCCTGCAAAATTATTTAACCAACGGAATACTCGAGATCGACAGCAATCTGGTCGAGAACGCGATTCGCCCCCTGGCAATTGG
>JBBRRV010000296.1:0-2766 GCA_038246075.1 Bacteroidales bacterium | reverse complement strand
GGTCAGGCGCCAGCCGGCGTGGTGCTTGAAGGCGTGGTGGCTGGGACAGAGGCTCGCCAGGTTCGCCGTGGTGGTCGGGCCGTGCGGGAAGGGGGTGACGTGGTCGAGGTGGCAGCGTTCGGCGGGGGTGCGGCAGCCGGGGAAGCGGCAGACTCCGTCGCGGGCGCGGACCGCTCGCGCCAGCGCGGCGCCGGGGCGGTAGGTGGTGGGGTCGTGGCGGGTCAGCTCACCGGTGCCCGGGTCGGCGGCGTGCAGCCGCAGGGTGGTGTCGGGGTCGGCGAGCAGCGCGGTGAGGTGTTCGTTGAGGATGATCCCGGCCCGGCGGTGGACGCCGCCGGTGACGCAGTCGGTGTCGACGAGGCGGTGCATGAGGTCACCGAACGCGACCCGCAGGTACGCCGGGAAACCCCCGTCCCGGCCCCCGCCGACCGCAGCAGTCAAGTCATCCGCAGCGCCGCCGACCGCAGCCAGCTCGTCCGCGGCGGTCGGGTCGCCGACGCCCGCCTTGCCTGCCGTCGCGTCGTCCGCGGCGGCGGCTGTCGCGTCGTGGGCGGCGGTCGGGTGCTCGGACGTGAGGCTGGCGCCGCTCGGGCTCTCCGCGGTCCCGTCGTGCACAGCGCCAGCGGTGACGTCCCCGGCGGCGCTCGCCTTGCCTGACGTGGCGTCGTCCGCCGCGGCAGCGGCGGTCGCATCGCCCGCAGGGGTCGGGCCGCCGCCGGCCACAGTGCCGGCGGCCGGGCCACCGGCGGGGGTGGGGTGTTCGCTGGTGGCGGCGGGGACGACGAGGTCGATGGTGGCGTTGATGGTGGCGCGGGCCAGGATCAGGTCCATCATCGCGTCGGCGCGGGCCTGGCTGATGGTGCGGCTCGGGTCGGCGGTGGCGTACTGGGAGGCCAGGGCGTCGATCGCGGCCCACGCCTGCAGCGACGTCTCCGCCGGCTGCTCCGCATCCCAGCGGCTCATCCCCGGCTCGGTACTCGCCCGCATCCTGACGTTCCGCTCGTGGCGGGCGTTGCGCGCGCGGTGGGTCGCCGCGCCCGGGTCGACCCGCAACGCGACCCGAGCCGCCCGGCCGGCCAGCGTCGCGTGGGCCATCCCCGTCACGTCCTTGGCGTACAGCTCCCGCTCGAAGTCGCCCCGGTAGCCGCGGTCCACACACCCGCCCTCGAAGGCCACCGCCCGCGCCCGGGACGCCTCCAGGCGACCGGCCCGCGCCAACGCCAACGTGGCAGGCAGGGTGTTGACCAGAGTCCGGACGTCGTTCAGCAAGGCGTGCACCGTACGGGGGGCCAGGTGCAGCACCGGCGCCAGCATCGACGGGACGATGTCGTCGGCGTCCTTGATCCCCAGCTGACACGTCCCCGAGGCCCGGTAGGACCCGCGCAGGAGGTCGATGTCGTCCTGCTCGCGGCGGGTGAACGCCTCCACCGCCAACGCCTGCACCGCCGCCGCCGCAGCCAGCAACGCCTGGCTCACCTCGACCACCGCCAACGCCTCATCCTGGCCCAAACCCAGCAGGTCACCATCGCTGAGGCCAGCCAGCCGGGCCGCCGCGTCGAACGGCGCCGCCGTGCCCTCGGCCACCGCCGCCGCCACCACGCCCCAAACGCCAGCACCGGCAGCAGCACAAGCACCGGCGTCGACCCCATCCTGTTCGAACATGTGTCCAGCCTAGGTCACCCCACCGACACCCCACCCCGGTTCTCCACAGCCGTCAGCCCCGGGCATCGCAACTCGCCTTGGGAACGCCTCACTCACCCGTTGGACCGAACGCGCACCCCTCGCCGACGGGCGAGCAAGCCCCCGCTCTGGCGGCTGCGCCACTCCGGCCGCGCGAGCCGCCGGGGCCCGATCCACCGCGTGGATCCCACGCCGCACGAACCAAGGCTCGTGACCGTTAGTCTCGGGTGGTGACCAGCCAGGCACCGACCACCCGACGCGGCGTCGCCCGCTCGGTCGTGGCTGCCCTGTGCCTGCTCCAGGCCGTCGTCCTGGCGGGTTTCGCGGTCTTCTACGTCGTCGAGCTGCTCGGCGGCGGCGGCAGCGATCAGGCGCGGGTCGTGACCTCGGCGGCCCTCATCCTCCTCTTCGCGTTGGGACTCGGGGCGCTCGGGCACCTGTGGTGGCACGGGTCAGGGCGGGTCACGACCCCGACGGTGGTCTGGAACGTGCTGCTCGTCCCCGTCGCCATCGGGCTGGCGCAGTCCGGGCAGGCACTCCTCTGCGTGCTCCTCGTCGTGGTCCTCGTCGCCGCCATCGGCGCGGCCGTTCTCGCCGCTCGCGACCGCGACTGAGCCTGGGTCACGTCATGGACCCCCACCAGCTTTCCGGCCCGCACGGACCCGCCGAGGTCCGCGCGCGGGGCGGGTCCGTGGCGGTGGTGCGGAGGCAGCGGCTGCCGGTGCTCATGGTCGCCCTGGGCGGAGCGGTCGGCGCCTGCGCCCGCCACGGTGCGTCGCTGCTGTGGCCAAACACGCCCGGGACGTTCCCATGGACCACGCTGACGGTCAACGCGGTCGGCTGTGCCGCGATCGGGGCCTTCCTCGTGATCGTCACCGACGTGTGGGCCGCCCACCGCCTCGTCCGGCCCTTCTTCGGCACGGGGGTCCTCGGCGGCTTCACCACCTTCTCCACGTATGCCGTGGACGTGCGCCATCTCGCGGCGGCCGGTCAGGTGCGGGTCGCCCTCGGCTACCTCCTCGCCACGCTGGTGGCTGCCCTCGTCGCGGTCTGGCTCTCGGCGACGGCGACCCGACGCCTCGTCCG
>JBBRRV010000295.1:0-2778 GCA_038246075.1 Bacteroidales bacterium | reverse complement strand
TTGGGACTTGGGGCTTGGGACTTGGGACTTGGGACGACGGACATGGGACGAGGGACGAGGGACGAGGGACGTTTGTTGCTAATACCGACATAGAAATCGAAGTAGGAACTTGGGACTTGGGGCTTGGGACGAGGGACGAGGGACGAGGGACGAGGGACGAGGGACATTTGTTGCTAATACCGACATAGAAATCGAAGTAGGAACTTGGGACTTGGGGCTTGGGACTTGGGACTTGGGACGAGGGACGAGGGACGAGGGACGAGGGACGAGGGACATTTGTTGCTAATACCGACATAGAAATCGAAGCAGAAACGTGGGTCTTGGGATCTGGAATTTGGAACTTGGAATTTGGAACTTGGACTTTATTTTTTACCTGCCGGTCCATAGCGCTAAACAGGAGAGGGGCTAACCTGACGAAAGCCGCCGGGTAAACCCCTCCTATGTTCCTTTTATTACATTCCGTTACAAAACTAAAATTGCAACGATGGGTGTAACTTTTTACCCGATCAGCTATTAGAAAATCCGTTTCTCCCTGATCATTCTTGGAATTATTGCAATTACTGCAATAACAACCAGTATGTGAATGGGGCCTCCGGCACCATAACCAACATATCCGATATACCATAACAAGATCATTATGACTGCGAGGATGTTAAGTAAATTTCCCATTATCTTCTATATAATTGTACAATAATAGCTTAAAGTAAAATAACTAAGAGCAGCACGATAAGTAATATTGCTCCGACAGAAAGATATACTCCGCCACCCATTTCGCTGAGCTGGCTTTTGATTGAGCGTACTTCCTTGCGTAACTGTTGTTTTTCAGACGAATTCAACGTTGACATATCCATTGCTTTGATATTGTCCAACCTGAGGAGTAAGGCATTTGATGCTGCTGATTCAGCTGTTTTATCAGTTTTGGCGGCAGCAGTTGAAAGTGTACTTGTTTCCGTTCCTGCTTTCACCTGAGCTGGCATAATTGTTAACAGCATGAAAGCTGTCAATAAAGAAATCGTTAATTTTCTCATTTGAATTATTTTTATTTGTGAATTAATTTTCACACTACAAATATCAACATCTCATGCCATGCAAATGTTACATAATTTTAGAAAGAAGTTACATGATTCACACTTCTGTATTATAATCAGATTGGATTTCACATCATAAAAAAGAGCGCTGCTCCTAAAGCAACGCTCGTATATATTATTCAGATAATGATTACTATTCAACGATAGTATAGGTTGGCCTTGAAACTGCTGGTATCCCGTTAAACCAATGTGAACTGGCGTTTATATGCTAAAACCCGAGGGATTGCCTGAAAGTCGTCACATCCGGTCCATATACCAATTCAGCTCTTTTTCAATTTTTTTGAAATGAAAAATGGTTGTCAGGATCTGCTGTAAACGAATGAAGGCTGTTTCGCTTTTCACAATATAATCAGTAGCTTTGTGATGCATACAGTCAATGGCCACATCAATTTTATCCTGAGAGGATAACATCACGACAGGGATATCCGAATTGAAAGATTTTATCTTATCCAGCGTCTCCATTCCATTCATTGCGGTTTTATCAATACCATCAAGCTGATAATCAAGAATGACCACATCTGGATTTTCTGCGATGTTCTCCATACAAAGTTCACCTGTAGGAAATGTTTTAATCGTAAAATCGGCGTGTTGCAGGAATTCGATTTCTAATGATTTCAGATATAGTGCATCGTCATCTACCAGGAAAAGTTTTATTTTCTTCTCGTTATTCATGAGTTTGAGTTTTTAATCGTATTAAAGTCTTCTTCTAATTCTAGACAAGCCTGGGCACATACTTTTTCAAGTTGAATCACCATTTCCGGTATTTCATCAGTTTGCTTTTCGGTACTTGCAAGTTCCTGAACCTTTTTAGCCATGTTTTCGAAATCTACATTGATACCCACTATTGAAAATGAGGGAATCATTTTATGAACGGCTGCATGTAATGATTTCCAGTCTTTTTCCTGCAAGCCTATTTTCATAGCGTTGATTAACGGTGGTGTTTGTTCCAGATAAAGTTTAATCATCTCCATCATCAAAGCCGGGTTAGCTTTTGTACGGCGGTTTAAATAATCCAGATTTGTACATTTGGAATTGATCATCTCAACGGGTTCTTTCCCGATATATTCGTTCATTATCACGGATTTTTTAACAAACTCAACTATTTTATTGTATAATAATCTTTCGTCAACAGGCTTTGCTATGTAATCATTCATGCCAACAGACCTGCATTTGGCCAGATCTACCGTTGTAACATCAGCCGTTAAGGCGATGATGGGGATTGTTGACTTCATGATGTTCCGGATGTAATCTGTTGCTTCAAACCCGTTTATTTCGGGCATCTGCAGGTCCATCAATATAATATCGTAAGAGTTGGCTTGTAGTTTTTCAATGGCAATTTTTCCGTTGTTGGCAATATCGCATTCAAATCCGAATTCATCCAACAGTGTTTTCATGAGTAATTGATTGAGTGCAATGTCTTCAGCAACCAATACTTTAACGTCTTTAATTTCAGAATCAAGTTCCAGTAATCCTGCTTCAGCATGAGCTTCAGCATTTGTTTTTTGAAAATTTAATGTAAAACTAAACGTAGAACCTTCCCCGATTTTGCTTGTTACACTTATTTTTCCGCCCTGGGGTTCAACCAATTGCTTTACAATGGCAAGTCCCAAACCTGTTCCTCCATAAAGCCTTGAAGTGCCGCTGGAAGCCTGCTGGAAGTTTTCAAAAATCTTATCAATTTTACTGTCTG
>JBBRRV010000294.1:0-2782 GCA_038246075.1 Bacteroidales bacterium | reverse complement strand
TATATCAAAATATTAGCTGCAGAACTGGGAATCAGGGAATTCCAGGTTCAGAATACGCTTACCCTGCTTGAAGGTGGCGCATCGGTGCAGTTTATTGCACGTTACCGTAAGGAAATGACGGCCAGCCTCGATGAGGTCCAGATCCTGGCCATCCGCGACAGGCATCACCAGATGGTGGAGCTCGACAAGCGCCGCGAAGCGATTATCGCCAGCATTCGTGAACAGGGACTGCTCACACCGGAACTGGAAAAGCAACTGGCTGCAGCTGTGGTGATGAGTGAACTCGAGGATTTTTACCTCCCCTATAAACCCAAACGCAAAACCCGCGCCATCATTGCTAAAAGCAGGGGGCTTGAGCCGTTGGCCAAGATTATCATGTCACAATTCGCCATGGATCTGCAGGAAAAGGCGCAGCGTTTTGTGGATCCGCAGAAAGAAGTCAATACCATAGAAGATGCTCTCGCCGGGGCACGCGACATCATCGCCGAATGGATCAATGAGCACAAAGATAGCCGTTCCCGTATGCGGCTGCTCTTTACCCGTGATGCGGTGATCTCTTCAAAGCCTGTAAAGGGTAAAGAGCTGGAGGGCATAAAATACCAATCATGGTTCGAATGGCATGAGCCATTGTCGAAAGCCCCGTCGCACCGGGTACTCGCATTATTCAGGGGCGAGGCCGAAGGCTTTCTGAAGGTTGCAGTAGCTCCCGACGAAGAAAAAGCCCTGGACATCCTGCGCCGGCAGTTTGTAAAAGATAAGAATGCCGCCGCGGAGCAGGTTCTGCTGGCGCTGAAGGATGCCTACAAAAGGTTACTGCATCCCTCCATGGAAACCGAGGTGAGGCAGTCGGCCAAGGAAAGGGCAGATGCGGAGGCCATCCGTGTTTTTGCCGGTAACCTCAGGCAGCTGCTGCTTGCACCACCACTTGGACAGAAAAATGTACTGGCGATAGATCCCGGATTTCGCAGCGGCTGCAAGGTTGTGTGCCTGGATAAGCATGGAAACCTGCTTCACAACGAAACGATATATCCGCATCCGCCGCAGAGCCAGGTGAAACAAGCCATGTCAAAGATACAGACACTTGTAAACGCTTATAAAATTGAAGCCATCGCCATCGGAAACGGCACTGCCGGTCGCGAAACAGAAAATTTCGTCTCCAGGATCCGTTTCGACAGAGAGATCATGGCGCTGATGGTGAACGAAAGCGGTGCATCGGTCTATTCTGCCTCCGACATTGCAAGGTCGGAATTTCCCGACTATGACATTACCGTGCGGGGTTCCGTGAGTATAGGGCGCCGGCTGATGGACCCGCTTGCCGAACTGGTAAAAGTGGATCCCAAAGCCATAGGTGTGGGACAATACCAGCATGACGTAAACCAGTCAGCGCTGCAGAAAAGCCTGGAGGATGTGGTGGTAAGTTGCGTGAATAATGTGGGTGTGGAGCTGAACACGGCCAGCGTGCATCTGCTGACCTATGTGTCGGGTATCGGGCCCATCCTGGCAAATAATATTGTAAAACAGCGGACAACAGCCGGCAAATTCACTTCCCGTGAGGAATTAAAGCTAGTTCCCCGTTTCGGCGACAAAGCCTTTGAACAGTCGGCAGGTTTTTTACGCATCGGGGATGCCCCGAACCCCCTTGACCGCAGTGCTGTTCATCCTGAGAGTTATCCCGTTGTTTTTCGTATGGCCAAAGATCTCAATTGTACGGTAGCCGACCTGATGACCGACGAGGGCCTCCGCGCAAAAATCAACCTGGCGGATTATGTGACCGAAACCACCGGCATGCCCACCTTAACCGATATTATGACCGAACTGGCAAAGCCCGGCCGCGACCCGCGCTCTACCTTCGACTTTTTTGAATTTGACAGGAATGTCACCAGGATCGACGACCTCCATGAAGGAATGGTGTTGCCGGGCATCATCACCAATATCACAAATTTTGGTGCCTTCGTGGATATCGGTGTTCACCAGGATGGATTGGTGCATGTAAGTCAGATGCGTGACCAGTTTACAAAGGATCCGAATGATGTGGTGAAGCTGAATCAGAAAGTGCGCGTAAAAGTGCTGGAAGTCGATAAGGAACGCAAGCGCATACAGCTTAGCATGAAGAATATTGAGCAATAGAATTAAGCGTAAACGCACAGTCGGAGGCTATGCTCAGCACGGTCAATTAACCCGGACTTAAGTCCGGGGGGGCATATGCGGTCATAAGCAAAGCCACATACTTTGGGTTTCGGAGCGTTTCTGCCAGGCAGTTCACAGCATCTGCGCCGATGCAGAACTCTCAGCATTGGGCTAAAGCCCATATCATTACGTATACACCTCAATAACCCCCGGCTTAAGCCGAGGGTTGATGCAGCATAACAAGCGTAGTCGGAGACTACGCTTAGCAGGGCAGGGTGAGGCATAAGCAGTCACATTGGGCTAAAGCCCATATCATTACGCAGACACTTCAATAACCCCCGGCTTAAGCCGGGGGTTATTAAGCGGCATATAAGCGTTGGACTTTAGTCCAAGCTAAAAAAAGCGTAGTCGGAGACTACGCTTAGCAGCCAGCTTAGAAGTTCAGGTAAAAGTCTTTGGTCAGCGCTTTGTATTCAGCGCTGTAAGCATTGTCGCTATTGCGGATGTCGAGCAATTCGTGCCGGGGTTCCTGCACAGGGTTTCGTTCATATTGGATCATAACGCGATTTGCCTTTTTGCCTGGTTTCGGCGACACCAGCATCAGTTGGGCAGGGTAGAAGCCCTCCGCCCGCATCAGTTGTTCAAACAGGGCGCT
>JBBRRV010000293.1:0-2784 GCA_038246075.1 Bacteroidales bacterium | reverse complement strand
TGTAGATTGCGGTTGTCAAATGTTGGGATTCCGGGTTAAAAATGCCTAAATGTTTTAAGGACAACGACACTTTTTAAGAAAATGCTCCAGGCAAGCCTGTCGCTCACCGGTCTGCGCTAGCAAGCTTCGCTTCCAAGCTCAACCGGTGCTCTGTTGTTTAATAATTTAGTCCTAAACGATTGGAATGCGGTAGCAATCGCACTGCTTACGGTTTTTCTCAGCTGGCCTGCTGCTCTGGTCCTTTTTCAGACGGGGTGCTACTCCCGCCAACTCCCGGTTCCGGCAGTGGAAGGCTACTTTGGGGGACGGTTTTAGGACTGCCGCCATTCGGCAAGGCTGGACGCTGCAGCCCATAACTCTCCTTCCCTAAAGTGCGGTAACTGGAGCCTTTCAAATAAAAGGCCTCACCGTGATGTAACAAGCGGTCAATAATCGCCACCATTAAGGCACTGTCGCCACCCGCTAACAGCTCACCCCAACTCGAAAGGTTCTTGTTAGAGGTGATGATCGTCGCCCCTTTAAGATAGCGCGCACTGATCAACTCATACAAAACCGGCCCTACCCGCTCATCCATCGTTAGATAACCTAACTCGTCCAGGATCAAGAGCTGACACCTGGTTAAAGGCTCTAACACCCGGGCTATCTCCAGGCGATTGGTGGTGGTCATTATCCGGTTAACCAGTTGTTGAGCCGTAATAAACTTTACGCTGTAGCCCAACTGGGCCATTTTAATCCCCACACTTACCGCCAAATGAGTTTTCCCCAAACCACTACTGCCCGCCAGGATCAGGTTTTGGGCCTTCTCTACAAAACTGCTATCAAAAAACCGTAGCATCACCGTGCGCTTGAGTTCAGGGTGTCGACTGAAATCGAACTGCTCTAAAGTGGCTTCAAAGGGAAATCCAGCATTCTGAAGCCGCTTTTTAAGTTGGTTTTCCTGGCGTGCCACTAATTCTTCACTCAACACTTCTTCTAGAAATTCCCCGTAATCCATTTCGGTCTCACGGGCGCGTTCGATCCATTCCAGGTAAACCTGGCCAAGCCTACCGAGTTTTAGAATATGAAGTTTTTGTTCTAAACTGTTCATCCAACGGCCCTCTTTTCCGGCTTGAATTCCGCCTCGCCACTCTCAGCCGCGCCTTTTAGCTGAAAATTGGCCACTAGCGGTTCGTATTCGGCCAGGTTCCGGGCCACCTCCTGTTGAGCCGCTAATTCCCACGGGTTTGGCCCCATTCCGCCTTCTTTTGAGCGTAAACTTAGGGGTTTACTGAGTAACCCTTGCAAGTATTCCGCCCCGTAAAGTTGTTGTTCACTTGCCAGTTCTACCGCTGCTACAAATTCCGCCGGGGCTACCTGATGGGCCAGGGTGTAAAGTTTGTGGATTTGTTCGGACATCGTGGTGCGTTGCCGCCGACAGATTACCGCCACATACTCATAAACTACCGGGGACAGGTTGAGTAACCAATCTCGCCAGACCATCGTGCGTGCCCTCGGCTTTATTTCAAAGGCTTTCTCATAGTGTTCCGGTATGACCACTCGCCGGTTTCGCTCATAACAACGCGGGTGTTCCGCCACCAATTTCTCTCCCTGGTATAGCCGTAACCATTCCCGGTGGATCCGGGCCGTCAGGGTTTGCCCCACCAACTCCCCCGGCACGCTGTACTTGTTGGTTTCAAAAATGACTACTCCTTCCCGGTTGACCACCAGGCTCAAAAACAGCCCGTAATCTCTGGCCGTAACGGGTAGTTTGCTGAAATGAAGCCGTTCTTCCGCCAACAGGGTCGCCGGAATTTCCCCCGTTGCACTACATTTACGGGCGTAATTGACCACTTTGAGCCATTCTTCCAACTGGCGCACCAGATCGGCTTCATCATAGAAAGTCCGTCCCGCTAGAAAATTATTTTTGGTGTATTTAACCAAATTTTCTACCGCTCCTTTCTGGTTCCCGCTGGCTGGGGCACAAGCCTCCGGGTGAAAGTCGAACTCCACCGCCAGTTTCTGCCAGACGGGATGCCAGACCGGTTGGTTTTTCTCGTCCCGCCTGAGTACCACCGTTTTCATATTGTCGGTAGTGATGACCCAGGGTACTCCACCAAGCCGTAACAAGCATTCTAGTAAGCAGCGCACCAAAGTCTCTTCCGTCATATCCTTCTGGAAGCTTACGAACATAAAGCGGGAATACTTAAGCCGGGCACAGAAAAAGTAGAAGGTTTGAGGTTCAGCCCCAAGCTTTGTGAAAGGCACCTCTCGGATTTCTCCCCAGTCGATTTGTAAAAACTCGGCCGGCAAGCCCTCAAAGCGCATTTGCACCTGCCTCGCCTGACTCTCCCGGGCTTTTTTGAGCTTGCGGACGTAATCGTAGAAAGCCGTCGGGCGCCCTTGATAAGGCTGCTTTTGATCCTCCGTGGCCAGTTCCAGCATTCGCTTTATTTGCAGTTTTTGCTCCAGCCAGCCTTCTATCTGCTCTTTGTAAACCGCCACACTACTTTCGCGGTTGGGTCGGTTTTGCACTTTGTCGCTTGGTTCTTCCAGCACCCTTTTTACGGTACGGGGATCGTGTTGGACTTTTTGGGCAATTACGGTGGGGTTATCTCCACGTTTGCGGTGATACTTGATGGCAGTTCTAGCCATAATATCTAACATCTCCTCTCTTCGGCTCCTCTCCGCTACAACTTCCCTTCAATAGGACTCCAAGAACGTTTATTCTGGAGCGATTGTAGCAGAGCCTCACCTTCTCTACATTTTTAAACCGTAATGCCCTTCATTTCCTTCCCGTATTCTACA
>JBBRRV010000292.1:0-2791 GCA_038246075.1 Bacteroidales bacterium | reverse complement strand
TGAAAGCGCCATTGGTAATATACACAGGTGTTTTGAAGCAAAGGTCCCGATTGTTAGCGGAACAACCGGCTGGCACAGTCAATTGCGTGAAATACGCACTGAATGTATTGCGACGGGAAATTCACTTTTCTTTGCTTCCAATTTCAGCCTGAGTGTTAATCTGTTTTTCGAGCTCAACAGGCACCTGGCCAGGATAATGAATCAATACAGCGAATATTCCGTCAGCATCGAAGAGATTCACCATATTCACAAGCTTGACGCACCCAGTGGAACAGCCATTACCCTGGCCAATGATATCATTCATGAAATAGATCGGCTCTCGGTATGGAAAAATAACCCGGAGCATGCCAAAAACGAACTACCGATCCTGTCAGTCAGAGAAGGTGAAGTTACCGGCACGCATACCATCCGTTATGATTCGGATGCGGATACCATCGAAATCAAACACTATGCAAAGAACAGAAAGGGATTTGCCATTGGTGCAGTAATGGCGGCGGAATTCATCCAGGGGAAAACAGGATTCTTTGGCATGAATGATCTTTTGGGGATTGGATAACCCAATGTTTTAACGATATTTAACGTCTCAAATTTATTTTCAATCAGCGTTTACCTGATTTTTGTAGCGCACAGAACCAATACTAACCAGTCACTGATAAACGATCCTTATGAATGTTGTGATTATTCTGCTTGTTTTCGTCATCTTCTTCCCGGTATTATTATGGAAAATATTTGAAAACGCCGGATTCGCCGGATGGAAGTCCATTGTACCCGTATACAATTACATCATCTGGTTAAAGATCATCGATAAAGGCTTCTGGTGGTTTATATTCCTGTTGATGCCCTTTATCAACTTTTTCATGATGATGCTCATGATCGTTGAAACGGCCAAATGTTACGGAAAGTACAATCTCGGCGAACAGGCACTGGCCGTTATTCTTCCTTTCATTTACATGCCCTATTATGGTTTTGCAGAAAAGGAAGTCTACATTGCACCTGCAAACAGGATTAAGGTCAAGAAATCAGTTACCCGTGAATGGACGGATGCCATCATTTTCGCCGTTGTAGCCGCTACGATCATTCGGGTGTTCCTGGTGGAAGCTTATACAATCCCTACTTCATCCATGGAAAAATCACTGCTGGTTGGCGATTTCCTCTTCGTGAGCAAACTCAGCTACGGACCAAAAGTGCCGAATACGCCTATTGCATTCCCTTTTGTGCATCACACACTGCCCCTAACCGAGTTTACCAAATCATATGTAGAGTGGATCAAACTGCCTTACTACCGTTTTCCCGGATTTGGAAAAATAAAAAATAATGACGCAGTTGTATTTAATTACCCTGATGGTGATACTGTTGCCTTAAAAGTGCAAAATCAGAGTTATTATGCATTGTTGCGCGACTATGGTCGTGAGCGCGTCTGGAATGACAAGCAGGATTTCGGCGACATAACCTCCCGGCCGGTTGATAAGCGTGAAAACTACATCAAGCGCTGTATCGGCATACCCGGCGATACGATTAAGATTATTGATCAGATCGTTTATATCAATGGCAAACCTGCCGATAATCCAGTTAATCTGCAGTATAAATATGCGGTAAAAACCAATGGCACTTCCATAAACCCGAGAATAATCGAAAAACTGGATATTACGGAAGATATCCCCAGCGACGAAGGTGGTAATCTCATCATGACGCTTACCAACGAAGGTGCAGAGCAGATCAAAACATTGGCCAATGTGCTTGAAGTAAAAAAGATTATCCAGCCAAAAGGGCTGTGGCAAACCTATATTTTCCCGTTCGACTCGATTTACCCATGGAATGTGGATAATTTTGGCCCCCTCTATATCCCAAAAGCAGGTGTTACCGTTAAGCTTACAACCCAGAATCTCCCTTTGTACAGCCGTATTATAAAGGCTTATGAAAACAACAGCCTGGAGGTGAAGGACGGAAAAATCTTTATCAACGGAAAGGAAAGTGATTCCTATACCTTTAAGATGGACTACTACTGGATGATGGGCGACAACCGCCATAACTCAGCTGACAGCAGGTTCTGGGGCTTTGTTCCTGTGGACCATATCGTAGGGAAAGCCGTATTTGTATGGTTATCGCTCGACCCAAACAAATCCCTGTTTAATGGCAAAATTCGTTTTAACAAGCTATTTCGCAGTATTCATTAACTTACAATTAAAATTCAATGGCTATGATCAAAGCAGCAATCCACACCAAATATGGTGTAATGAATGTACATTTCTTCGAAAAAGATGCTCCCGGAACGGTAGCTAACTTTGTAAAACTATCGAAAGAAGGATTTTACGATGGTTTAAAATTTCACCGTGTGATCCCTGATTTTGTGATTCAGGGCGGCGATCCTAAAGGCGATGGCACTGGCGGACCCGGTTATAATATCAAATGCGAACTCGACGGCGAAAATCAGTTTCACGACCGTGGTGTGCTTTCGATGGCACATGCAGGACGCAACACCGGCGGATCACAGTTCTTCATTTGCCACAGCAGGAAAAACACCAGCCATCTCGACAGGCAGCATACTGTCTTTGGCAAGGTGTATGAAGGTCTTGATGTGATCGATCAAATCAAGCAAGGCGATCTGATCGATAAAATCGTCATTACCGAAGAAGACTAAATTACAAACCTAATGGTAGGGCTGGACTTCAATGGCCTACCCCTTCCATTCGGGATTTAAAATTCATCTTTGGCACAATCCCCCGAAAGGGGGATTTGTCTGTAACTTAGGCACTATCATCAGATTTTGCTACTTTTGTGTGAATTCAAGCCT
>JBBRRV010000291.1:0-2800 GCA_038246075.1 Bacteroidales bacterium | reverse complement strand
CATTCCAAATTCCATCAATAAGCTATTGCCTGCCGAATGTCGGAGCCGGTTGGCCTTTGTTGCAATAAGTGATTGAAAATTAAGCACGTTAAGGGTGATGGTTTCCACCAATTGTGTTTCAATGATATTTCCTTTAACCCTTATGATCGGCTCGTTCGGAAACACGATTTCTCCCTCAGGCGGTGCATAGATGTCACCCCTGAACTGAAAATTTTTCAGGTACTCGAGGAATTCATCGCTAAAACCTCTGTGGTGCAGATAATCAATGGCTAAACTGTCGTATTTAAAACTCCCGACCATCTCCAACAAATCCTGAAGACCTGCAAAAACAGTAAATCCTGAGCCAAAGGGGTTTTTCCTGAAGAAATAGTCAAAATTTGCTATTTCATGCTGCATTCCGGATTTGAAATAGCCTTCGGCCATAGTTAACTCGTAATGGTCGGTGAACAGGCCTAAGTATTTATCTGCCACATTCATATTCTTACAGTTTATTCCATTTCGTCCAGGGCAATTATCGAATGAGCATATGCGCCCCCCGAGCGCATTTCGGCAGCTACCCATATTGCTTCCATAATTTCCTCTTGGCTTGCCCCTTTTCGTATGGCAGCCTTGGTATGTGAGCGGATGCAATAAGGACATTGCGTTACATGTGCCACAGCCACGGCAATCAGTTGTTTTGTTTTCTCGGGAAGCGCCCCTTCCTTGAAGGCCATTTTACTGAAATTCGACCAGGCTTCCATTATTTCAGGAGCCAGTGCAGTTCTTTTGTCGGCTAGTTCTTTGGTTGCTTTTGGAAATACATCTCCGTTTTTCATGATATTTTTTTTGATGTTGAATATATGTATCAACACATGTTTCATTACTACAAATTTGCCTCGTTGTATTTGAGATTCAAATTTGCCTCTTACGAGTATTTTGTGCTTACTCCACTGACTTTGAATCATACTCTCTTCATCCGATTTTTGGCCTTCCAATCAGTGTACAATCTTATCAGGCAGGCAAGTGATCTTTTTTAGGATGTTCATAACCACATGTAGGGCATATGTCCTCCTCGCCTTTTACCAAACGGATTCCACTAATGTTGTCTTTAACAAACTGACGCATAAACAAGAATTTGTTCTCGTGGTTTGATACGTCAATCTGCTTGTCTTCAAAGAGTTTTCGTATTGTATGACCATATTCCTGATAACCCCAGCAGACAGGGCAAACGCCCTCAGGAGTCTGATTTTCTGTTTCTTCCTTGGGCTTTTCAAAAAAGTCCACAAGATGTTCAGCTAGGTCCATAACCTTAATTTTTAAGTTTTAATGAAAAATACGCTTCAGTATATTACTCAACAAGTATTACATAACCCCGCTTTTACCTCCGCAAAGCAGGTTTAATCAGGTTTAGCCTGTACAGTTTTAATCAATAGACTTTTTATGCACAGACTCTAATCAACCAAGTGTGCCTCAGCCGATATTTTGGCCGTTCCGCCTGCATATAGCCTTGAAACCGGGCACTTTTCCTTGGTAGTTATGGCCAGTTTTTTCAGCTTGTTTTCATCCAGTCCGTGGCATTTCACCTTACAATCCAACTTGATTTCGGTAATGTGGGGGCCTGAATCATCCTGACCAATTGTCACTTCGGCTTTTGTATCGATACTTTCAGGGTTCAGCCCTTCTTCGGTGAGTAACAGTGAAAGATACATAGAGTAGCATCCGGCATGTGCTGCCCCGATGAGTTCTTCAGGATTGGTACCTCCGCTATTTTCAAATCTTGAGGAAAAGGTGTAGGCGCCTTCGAAACCTGTAAATTTCATGGTGCCACTTCCATCTTTGATCTTTCCTTTCCATTGTGCTTGTGCTTTTGATGTTGACATGTCTTTTTTTTTAATTGTTAGTAATGTAATCATTATAAAAAGACAACAAAGTCTTTTTATAAATGTTCAATTAGGCCTAATATTTGGATTATAATCGGAAAATTAGGCGTATTTTTCGGAATACGATCGGAATATTAGGCCTAAGAAGATGGAGATCCGGGGTTATTTATTTTCCCCTTTCAAATTCACTTCCTCAATTTCTGAAATTATGGGGAGTAAATTAGCCACATTAATTCGAAAATGAAACTTCAATCGCATTAATTGTCTCAAGTCAGGAATGCTTTTGATAAATGCTCAATCTCCCTGTAATCAGGAATAATTGGTATTCAGAAACTTTCAGTTGTCTTTTAGACACTTTCAGTTGTTTTCTAAAAATTGTCGCAATACGTATTGTAAAATTCCTCCATTGCAATAGTATTCAATTTCTATGTTGGAGTCGAGGCGGGCAATAGCCTGAAAATTAATCTCGTTACCCTTGTCATTTATGGCAGTAATCTGCACTTCTTTATGAGGCTTAAGGTCTTGGGCAATTCCTCTTATTGTAAATACTTCCTTGCCGGTAATTCCCAGGCTTAATGCGTTTTCGCCATTTTTATACTCAAGCGGAATAACACCCAATCCTACCAGATTACTCCTGTGGATACGTTCGTAACTTTCGGCCAGCACGCATTTTATCCCCAGCAGGAATGTGCCTTTTGCTGCCCAATCCCGCGATGAGCCACTGCCGTATTCTTTTCCGGCCAGAACCAACAGCGGAGTTTTTTCCTCTTTATATTTAACAGCAGCGTCATACACGGTCATTTCTTCGCCTGAAGGCAAATGGCAGGTATACCCACCTTCTTGTTTCGATAATTTATTCTTAATACGCACGTTGGCAAATGTGCCACGCACCATTACTTCATCATTACCTCTGCGTGATCCGTAAGAATTAAAATTCTTCT
>JBBRRV010000290.1:0-2801 GCA_038246075.1 Bacteroidales bacterium | reverse complement strand
GTTAAAGGAGAAAAGTTAAAAAGCAAAAAGCAAAAGGGGTTAGGTGAGTGGCAATATGTCCGAAGTTATAATACATGCACAATATCATAAAACTGACGGTATTAGAAAACCAACTCTAGGCACTCCCAACTCTAGGCACTCCCAACTCTAGGCACTTCAAACAGGCACTTTATTCATGCAATAGGCAAATGAGACGTAATACTGATTAATTGTAAACTTCAGCATTAATTCCAATCTGCTTTACCCTTGTGGCAATTGTCTCAAGTTCTTCGGGTGTTATTTTTTCCAGATTTTCGACCGGGGTGCGCCGGTCGATGGGATAGATCATGACCAGCTGAGGGCGGATGCGTCCCAGGTGGCCAAGCCAAGCCGATATTTCAGCTTCGGTGGTGTTATCCACAGCATTGCCATTCAATATACCGCGCAAAAACATGGTCTGAATGATCACATGCCCGTCAAAATCGCATAACCGGCTCACAATGTCTTCAAGGATAATTGCTTTTGACGGTCTGTTGATCTGGTTAAAGGTCGCCTGGGTGCCTGCGTCGAGTTTCAGCACGTTACCATCTATCTTGTAAAGGGCCTCGCGTACAGAAGCTTTATGGAGCAAAGTGGCATTGGACAGTACGGTAACCCTTGCCCTGGGGAAATAGGTGTCGCGTAATTTTACCACATCATCGACGATAGTAGCAAATTGGGGGTGAAGCGTAGGTTCGCCGTTGCCTGCAAATGTGAGGCTGTCGGGGTAAATATGCTCCTTCTGCAATGCCTTAAAGCGCTCTTCCAGTGAAAAGCGGATCTGCTCGGGTTTGAAAAGCTTTGACTTTACAGCCGGATTAGGTTTGGTAAGCCCGCATTCGCAATAGATACAATTGAACGAGCAAACCTTCAGATTGGCTGGCAGTAAGTTAATGCCTAAGGAGATGCCAAAACGCCTGCTCTTCAGCGGGCCGAAAACGATATCATCAAATAGAATACCAGACATAGTTTAGTTTTGCTGCAAAGGTAGAACAAAAACCGGTAGCGTTTGTTTGACTAATAATGCCTTGCATTGGGCTTTTCGACACGGCGCGTAAAGCATTGAATTTTTTGTTACTTTTGAAAAGTTAAAACCCCATCATGTTTTCTATTGACGAGATTAAGGCACCTATCGCCTCACATATTACCGAGTTCGAAAAGCATTTCAAAGCTTCGATGCAAAGCTCGGTTCCATTGCTTGATATCATTACAAAGTATATTCTCAAGCGTAAAGGCAAGCAGATGCGGCCTATGTTTGTTTTCCTTTCAGCCGGGCTATGCGGTGGTATCAGCGACACAACTTACCGGGCGGCTTCGCTCATTGAATTGCTGCATACGGCAACACTTATACACGATGATGTAGTGGACGACTCCAACGAACGCCGGGGATTTTTCTCCATCAATGCTTTGTGGAAAAATAAAATTGCCGTATTGGTAGGAGATTACCTGCTGTCGCGCGGGTTGCTGCTGGCCCTGGATAATGAAGACTTCGACCTGTTGCGCATCGTTTCTCACGCTACAAAGGAAATGGCAGAAGGCGAACTGCTGCAGATCGAAAAAGCCAGGCACCTCGACATTGAAGAAGACATCTATTTCGAGATCATCCGTAAAAAAACAGCATCGCTGATTGCTTCATGTTGCGCATCAGGAGCCACATCGGCAGGCGCTTCCAGGGAAATTATTGAAAGCATGCACCAGTTTGGAGAATACGTAGGCATTGCTTTTCAGATCCGCGATGACCTGTTTGATTATCAAAAGAGCAAGGAAACAGGCAAACCAAATGGCATTGATATCAAGGAGAAGAAAATGACACTACCCTTGATATACATGCTCAACAATGCTGGCTGGGCCGAAAAGCGGCGTGCCACGCATGTCGTGAAGAACCATAACAACGAACCCGAGCGTGTTGCAGAGCTCATTTACAAGGTGAACCAAAGCGGGGGCATTGATTATGCCGAACAAAAAATGAAGGAATACCAGGATAAGGCACTGGCCATCCTGAGGACTTTTCCGCAAAACGAATATTATAAATCGCTGGAACAACTGGTGATATTCTCCACCCAGCGCAAACACTAACGCTGGGGCAGCGTAAAAGTAAATGTGGTGCCTGCTCCCATGGTGCTGATAACATCTATCCGTTGGTTGTGTGCTTCAATGATATGTTTTACTATCGAGAGGCCAAGACCCGATCCGCCCTGTTCGCGTGAGCGGGCTTTGTCTGCCCTGTAAAACCGTTCGAATATCCTGGGGATATCCATGGGATCAATCCCCGGACCGTTGTCGGTTATTTCCACCTGCACGTGATCCATCATATTTGTAATACTGATCTTTGTTTTTCCGTCCGCTTTACGCCCATATTTAAGCGAGTTGTCCAGGAGATTTGTAATGACCTGGCGTATGCGCTCCAGGTCGGCATAAACCATCATAGGCTTATCATAAGTTTCGGAAAAGTAAATTGTCTTATCCTGGCTGTTGGCTTTAATCTCCATGAAATCGGCAACTTCGCGGGCCAGGGCCACAATGTCGAACTGTTTCAGGTTTAATTTCACGGTGCCCGATTCAAGGTTTGAGATGTTCTCAAGATCATCCACAATCGTGATCATGCGGTTAATTGAATTTTCGGTGCGTTCAAGATATTCCCGGTTGATTGTAGGGTCTTCAAGGCCTCCGTCGAGCAAGGTAAGAACATAACCCTGTATGTTAAAAATGGGTGTTTTTAATTCATGAGAGATGTTCCCCAGAAACTCGCGACGGTATTCAGCCATCTTCTCAAGTTTCTCAAT
>JBBRRV010000289.1:0-2803 GCA_038246075.1 Bacteroidales bacterium | reverse complement strand
TGTCAAGTAGCGGGTAGAAGTAGGCCAGAAGATCGCGGGTGGAAAGTGTCCCAAGCGGTTAGCTAAACCAGTTGCGGCCAAAATGTACCACTTTGTCATTTGGGTAATCCGCTGTCCAGGTTTCGGTAAGGTGTGGCAGGTTCAGCCGCCCAAAGCAGTTTCGGTAGCACTGTGCCCCAATATTTCTACTTTTGGAATAATTTTAGTAACGACGGGTGAGCACTCAACTTGTTTGAGCGCGAGACCGCCGCACGTCAGGCCGCAGCCTGGCGGTCTTAACCCATTAAGAGTTGGCCTTTGTGCGATAGGAAGGGCCGGTGATGGCTAAACTCTCGGCTTTATCGGCTAGACGGTCGAGCATAGCGCTGGCAAGTAAGGGATTACCTAACCATTCCCCCCATTCTTCTGGGGCGCGATTGGAAGTTAAAATAATGCTGGCCAGCTCATAGCGTCCGCTAATTACCTCGTACAAATCCTCCACCCCGTTGGGCGGTAAATCCTTCAAAGCGAAATCATCTAAAATCAAGAGTTCAGGGCGCAAATAAAGTTTCAAACGCCGTTCGACACTTTTATCAGCCCGCCCCGCTGCCAGGTACTTGAGCATTTTATCGGTGCTGATGAATAACACATTCAGCCCCACCCGGCAAGCTTCATTGCCAAAAGCTTGCACCAAATGGCTCTTACCCACCCCACTCTGTCCATAAATTAACAGGTTACGTTTCTGGCGGACAAATTCTAAACTGGCCAAACGCAAGACTTGCGGGCGCGAAATGGTGGGGTTAAAATTGAAATCAAAGCGTTCAATTGTTTTGCTGGTATTGAGAGTAGCGCGTGTAAGACGGGCAGCCAGTTGGTTTTGCCCCCGCCGTTCTAGTTCATCCTCCACTAAACGGGCCAGAAACTCCCGGTAACTCCAACGCGCGGCTTCGGCTTCGCGTACCCGTCCTTCTAAACCGTTAAGCACTCCCGCCAGGTGAAGTTGTTTTAAGTTGGGAATTAACTCTATTTCCATAATTTAGTCACCGTTTCAAAAGCTCCACCAGTAAAAACTACTCCCACCACAAACAAGCGTTGGAGTATCTCGGCACTAGAACGAGTATAGCGGCCCACTTGCGCCGCGATGGGGGTAGCGGCTGGTTGGGTTTCACTTAGTTGCTCTAAATCCTGGGCCAGGATCCGCTTGATGGTGAGATACTTGGCCTCGCCAAAAGTTCGGGCTCTTTTACAAGCGGCTTCTAAGCGACCGCTGCCGATCCCAGCTTTGTGCGCCAGTTTTACTACTTTAGCGGCAGCGGGGGTCCGGTCTACTAAGGGGTCAGCCAGTAATTCCTGCACGACCGCCAAGGTTTCCAACCCAATCCCCTTAGCCTCCAAAAGCACCTGCTCCCGGTTTTGAGTGAGTCCGGCTAGCTTGGTTGGCGGTAAATGGTCGGTTTGGGTTAAACGCTCCCCGCGGGTTTTGGCCCGGCTGTGGGTCGTCACCAGCTTATGTTCAGCCGTGTAAATTTTAACCCAGCGCAACCCGGCGCACAGCCAAACGCTTTGGCCTACTAAACGATGGGGTACCGAGTAGTAACTCTGACCAAAATTAACATAGCAATCCCGCCCTACTTTGGCTCTTTTCCACTGACTTAATTCATAGGGTGTTTGGGGTAAAGGCAAAAGCTGGGCTTTTTCAACTTGTTCAAACTCAGTGCGGGGCTGTTTTTTGGTGGTACCGTGTATTCTCAGCCCCGCCTGCTCTTCGCACCACTGCCGCACCTGACGATTGGCCAGGCTAAAAGAAGTTAAACTGCGTCCACCCATAAAATTTCGCTGAACATAATGCACTCCCGACTCAACCTTACCTTTATGTTGAGGGGTGTAGGGCCGGGTTGGGGCAATTAGAAAACCATAATGTTCGGCTAACTCCCGGAAACTTTTGCTCGCTTCTACATCGCTACCATCCCAGGCGTGGCGCATAATAGCCGCTCTCAAGTTGTCCGTCACCATTTTACGCGGTACACCCCCGAAAAACTCCAGGGCCTGTTGAACACAGTGTAAAAAGGTCGGTAAATCCTGGTGGCTGACGAATTCTATATACATATAGCGGCTGTAACTTAAAACCATCACAAAGGCATAACTCTTTACCACCTCGCCACTTAACTCATCAAGCATTTCGCCCGCTAAACCAAAATCTACCTGGGCTTCCTCCCCAGCCGCCCGTTCTACTCGCACAAAGGTTTCGGGCGGGGCGGTCTTTTTAAGCTGGTTGGTAAAGCGGTAAACTGAGTGAACACTCCCACTATAGCCGCGTTCCTGCAAGCGATGCCAGATGGCTTTTACTTCCACTCCTGCGCTATACCATCCTTCTACTTCCTGGCGGTAGGGCTCTACGCTTGAAATATTTTGAGATGGTGGGGCTGGTTTGACTAGCGTTTGATCGACCAACTCTGTAAAACTACTGGCATCTGGTAATTCACCCGAGAGTAAGCCTTGCTCTTTGGCCCAGCTACGATAGCGGCCGATGGTTTTACGGTGCAAGCCACTAAAGCGTTGTACCTCGCGGTCACTTTCCATTATTCTAAGTTGACGTACCAATTCTCGAATATCCATCACGCTCAATCTTCTTGCCATATACCCTCCTTGATAGTTCATTAGCCTCAAGGAGAGTATATTTTATTTAACATAACTAGAATACTGGTCCTGGTACATTTTGGCCGCGATTTTGCTTGATTGGCTACTCCGAGTGGTACCTTATCCCCGCTATTTTTTGGTCACTTTGGCCGCGATTACCCTTTCACTATACCCCGCTAAATGACAC
>JBBRRV010000288.1:0-2817 GCA_038246075.1 Bacteroidales bacterium | reverse complement strand
GCCTGGTTTAGTTGCGGCGCTGGGCGAATGCAGTGCCGGCAACTACTACAAATCAATTTCTAAAATATCGTCCCGCCACAACAAGAACCGGAATAGGAGCGTGGCCTGCTTGGCTTTAGATAATGTTGACGGGCTATTATTGTTACCAACGTTCGAGTATTGCTGCAGGCGGGGGATTTTATAATGTCCAGCCCGGAACTGCTGCTGATTGAAAAACCGATGATGAAGATAACAACTAAAAGCAAAATTATTAACGTCCTGCCCGAACAACTGCTGATAGCAAACTGCAGCCGATGTTTTCAATGTCCAGCCCCACTTGCAGCAATACTTTTGTTGAACCAACACCTTCGGTGAAGACCTTTCACTTCGAGATAAAAGTACGAACTTACCTGTTCACAAAAATATGATGATCATGAAAAAAAAATGAGTACAGCCAGGTAACCCTTTCGCCTGAGGCGCAGGATTGCCTTTTGCAAATGCTCAATACGCTGGTGGCAAAAAATTACAGCCCCCGTACCATACGCAACTATGTGCAGGAAATGCGTTTTTTGTTTGCCCATTACCACGATGTTGTACCGGGCTCCATTTCGCAGCAGGACATTGTCAACTACATGGCTTTCATTGTCAGGGTGCATGGTGTGGGCCGCGAAAAATGTCATCAGGTGGCACAGTCGTGCAGCTTTTATTACAAGCATGTTTTTCCTTCTGTTTTCATTGTTCCTTCGGCTTTTTATCCACGCAAAAACCATAAACTTCCACAGGTATTTACAGTTGAGCAGATTCAGCAGTTACTCGGTGTCATTACCAATGTGAAGCACCTGATGATGGTAAGCTTATTTTATGGCAGCGGCCTTAGGATGAACGAGCTGAAGCACCTAAAACTTTGCGACATAGACAGTGCTCACTATCAGCTTAAAGTAGTGATGGCCAAAGGGGGTAAAGAACGTTTTACGCTGCTTCCCAAACATTTGCTGGAGCCTTTGCGCTCCTATTATAAATCTTACCGTCCCCGGGTTTATTTATTTGAAGGGCAGGTAGCAGGTAAGCCCATGCACGAACGCAGCATTCAGCATTTTATACAAACCTACATCCGCAAAATTGACCTTGGCGGCAAAGACTATTCCGCCCATACACTTCGGCATTCCTTTGCTACGCACCTGCTCGATGGCGGTACAGATATTCATACCATCAAAGAGTTGCTTGGCCACAACCACCTGAGTACAACGATGATTTACCTGCATCTTCAGGCAAAGAAACGGGCAGCCATCTGTTCTCCCTTTGATGCAATGATGACAGCCCATCAAGCGGTGGCAACCGTTCAGCCGCTGCAATCGTGAGTGCCCCTGCAACAGTTGCTGCGGTTGATTTTCAGCAGTTGTTCAACCATCCCTGTGTACGTCAGTTCAATGTGGTGAGCAGGCATATTTTCAGTTTGCTGCATGTGTGCCATACAGCAGACATGGGTATGCACCACTATCAGTGTGATGACCCCAGCTGCAACCACTTGCACCAACAATATCATTGCTGTGGCAACCGGCATTGCCCCAACTGTGGCGGGCTTAAAAAAGAGCAATGGATAGAAAACTTAACGGCACAATTGTTTCCAACAGGTTATTATCATGTAGTGTTCAGCGTACCGCATGAATTTAATTCATTAACCATGGGCAACCGCACACAGATGTACAAGTTGTTGTTTGATGCGGCATCTGCAACCTTACTTCAATTTGGCAAAGACCCTGACCATCTGGGAGCCACCTGTGGCATAACGATGGTACTGCATACATGGGGTCAGGATTTGGTCTTTCATCCTCATGTACACTGCATAGTGAGCGGTGGTGGCATAAAAGAAAACCAATGGGTAGCAGCCAAACGAAGCAATGATAAATTCTTGTTTCCGGTGAATGCCATGAAGCTTGTGTACAAAGGAATATACCTCGCTAAGTTGCGTAAACTGCTGAGCAAAGGGAAGCTGCAAACTGAAGGCATGGACATAGACAAAGCCATTAAAAAAGCAGGATACAAAAAATGGAACGTATATGCCAAAAGTCCCTTTGGCAGTGTATCATCGGTGATAGAATACCTGGGCCGCTACACCCACAAAACAGCTATTACCCGGCACCGTATTGCAGGCATTACAGAACACAGCGTCACCTTTAACTACAAAGATTATGCAGACAACAGCAGGCAAAAACAAATGACCCTTAGCAAGCAGGAGTTTCTTCGCCGGTTTGAGTTGCATTTTTTGCCACGTGGTTTTGTCAAGATACGGCACTATGGCTTTCTGCAAAATCATGGCAAGGCACAACGACTCAATGCAGTGCGCAAAAACATGGATTTGCAGCCGCTGCCACCCATTGTAAAAATACCCGTAGCACAGCGCATGCTGGAACAGTATGGCAAAGACATGAGCCTGTGCCCCAAATGCGAAAAGGGCAGATTGATATTAGTAGCAGTGGTTTATGCAAAACAATTACCGCCAAGTTTTTCAAAGCAAAGAAAGGCAGATACCAAAGAGCAATTGCACAACAAAGCCTCACCATAAAATACACAACAAACAATGGCTGTAAAGCAGCAAAACATACTAATCAACAAAGCTACTATACAACATATAATGATGGGTAGGGGAAGGTATGGCCTGCAAAAGAATAAAAAGAAAGGAAACTGGAAGGAACATGCAATAACAGTCATATGACATCTTACAAACCTATACACAATGTCTACTAATCCACTACACATTATCCTAAAACGCTAACTGGCATCGGTCAACAAACAATAACCAAAAGCCCCATTGCCGAATAACAATGGGGCTTTTTGCAG
>JBBRRV010000287.1:0-2822 GCA_038246075.1 Bacteroidales bacterium | reverse complement strand
CCATAAGGCGAATACGCAGCTGAAGATCATTGAGCAGCAACAAAGCAGACAAAGCGAATTGCTTAAGGTGGCCGGGATAAGTCAGACAGACTATGACCAGACCACGCTTCAGCTTGCTTCTGTCAAAAATGACATTGAGATCTATACCGTTATGATCCGGAAAACGGAAGTAAAGGCTCCTTTTGACGGCACGATTGGGTTGCGGAATGTGAGCATTGGGGCAATTGTTACGCCCGCAACGATATTGGCGACCATCAGGGCCGACAAGCAGTTGAAACTTGATTTCAGCGTCCCGAGTAAATACAGCAGTGAAATTAATGCGGGGACGAAATTAAAATTTACGATCCAGGGCAAGGATGAACAATATGACGCCACAGTCATTGCATCTGAAAAAGGGATTGAATCGGTCACCAATAACCTGAAAGTTCGCGCTGTTGTTATGAACAAATCCACTGCATTGTTGCCCGGTGAATTTGCAAATATTGATCTTAAATTGAAAAAGATTAACGAGGCCCTCATGATTCCTACACAAGCAGTTATTCCGAAGGAACTTACAAAACAGGTGATTATAGTTCAGAACGGTAAGGCTAAATTTGTGACGATTGAGACAGGTATCCGCAAGGTGTCGACCATTCAGGTTTTGGATGGGATTAAAGCCGGCGATACGCTTATCACGACAGGTATTTTGTTTGTAAAGCCTGAATCTGCAGTAAAGTTAATCAGACAAAAAAATAAATAATTATGACCATATCAGATTTCGCGTTAAAGCGCCCTGTTGCGTCGATTGTGATGAGCCTGATCATTTTGTTGTTTGGCATTGTAGGTTATAACTTCCTGGGTGTTCGCCTATATCCTGCCATCGATCCACCGATCATCAATGTTCAGACATCATACACTGGAGCCAATTCCGATATCATCGAATCCCAGATCACGGAGCCCCTGGAAAAGGCCATTAATGGTATAGAAGGTGTAAAATCAATCTCATCGTCATCATCAACAAGCAGCAGTAACATCACGGTTGAATTTAACCTGGATGCTGATTTGGAAAAAGCGGCCAATGATGTGCGGGATAAAACATCCCAGGCCACACGCAACCTGCCGGCGGATCTTGATGCTCCTCCTGTAGTTTCCAAGGCTGATGCCAACAGTGACCCTATTATTACGCTGGTTGTGCAAAGCAGCAAGATGAATTCACTTGAATTAAGTGATTACGCTGAAAATATTTTACAGGAAAAATTCCAGACGATCCCGGGAGTGAGCAGTGTTGCTATTTATGGCCAACAACGGCCGGCGATGCGGCTTTGGTTGAATCCTGAAAAATTAACGGCCTATAACCTTACCGCACAGGATGTATCCAATGTTCTGAGCAAGGAAAATGTGGAATTGCCTGGGGGGAAACTTATCGGGAGTGCCACGGAACTAATCATCAAAACAAAAGGAAGGTTGCTGACGGAAGAAGATTTCAACAACCTGATTATCCGGCAGACCAATGATCAGATCATCCGCTTCAGTGATATCGGCGAAGCCCTTCTGGGCCCGGAGGATGAAGAATCCGGCGTAAAGGTGAATGGCTCCAATGGTTTAATATTGGCCATCGTTCCATTGCCGGGCGCCAATAATATTTCGATAGCAGACGAGTTTCAAAAGCGTTTTGAACAGGTAAAGAACAACAACCTGCCCGCTGGCTTATCCATTACCATGGGATACGATAAATCAAAATTTGTACGACAATCTGTTACCGATGTAACTGAAACCTTGGCCATTGCAATTGTTCTGGTCATCCTTATCGTCTTCCTGTTTTTCAGGAACTGGGTGATTGCCCTGAGGCCTTTGATCGATATTCCGGTATCGCTCATCGGTTCATTTTTTATCATGTACATTTTTGGCTTCTCGGTCAATGTATTGACCTTACTGGCAATTGTACTGGCCACCGGATTGGTGGTTGATGATGGGATTGTTGTAACAGAAAATATCTTTAAAAAACTGGAACTGGGGATGGATAAATGGACGGCAGCCTTCCAGGGCACCCGTGAAATCTTCTTTGCAGTCATCTCCACTTCACTTACGCTGGCCGTTGTGTTTATACCGGTTATCTTTCTGGAGGGTTTCACAGGAAGGCTCTTCCGGGAATTCGGCATTGTTGTGGCAGGTGCAGTGATTATATCTGCATTTGTGTCTCTTTCCTTAACACCTGTATTGAATGTATTCCTGAGGGGGAAAACACAGCATTCTAAATTCTATAATAATACTGAGCCTTTCTTCAAAGGCATGGATACCAGATACCGGTCCATACTCAGTTTCTTCCTGGTACGCAAATGGATCACTTTTTGTATACTGGGTTTATGTGTTGCAATTATTTTTATTCTTTCCAGGACGTTAAAATCTGAATTGGCTCCATTGGAAGATCATAGCATCATTCGAACAACCGTTACATTGCCCGAAGGAACTTACTATGATTATACTATGAACGTGCTGGACAGCGTTGCCCAGCTTCAAATGGACAGCATCCCTTCAACCAGACTGGTGTTTACAAGGGTTGGCGGTGGTGGCGGTGGCACAAACTCAGGTTGGGTGCAGACTTACCTGACCGAACCTAATGAGCGGAAAGCCACCCAACAGCAGATCTATGATAAACTGACCAATTTTTACAAAGGGATGTCCAAGGGGAGGGTCATTGCCAACCAGGAGCAAACCATCACAACATCACGTTTTTCATCTTTGCCTGTTCAAATTGTTTTGCAGAACCTGGATTTTGAAAAGATCAAGAAAGTTTTACCCGAATTTCTTGAAGAAGCCAGGAAGGATCCGGTCTTCAGTAATGT
>JBBRRV010000286.1:0-2830 GCA_038246075.1 Bacteroidales bacterium | reverse complement strand
GTGTCTTCGTGTCTTCGTGGCAATCCTTTTTTCTTTCGTTTTCGGAGCGGAGTGATACCAATATTTCGTCCCTACGGGACTTTTATCGGCTTAACCGGTTATTCTTCTACCAATATTCAGTCCCTACGGGACTATCTGAAACTCCCATCACCATCGCCTTTCTATATTAAGCATCGAAATGAAGTACGCCAAATCTAGCGCACTCTAGCGCACTCTAGCGCACTCCAGGCACTCCAGGCACTCCAGGCACTTTTTCCCCACCTTCCTTCAGTCCCGTCAGGGACAATATCTTGGTAGAAAATGATAACCGGTTGCTTCTGAAGTGCCGTCAGGTACGAAATATTGGTACTCCGCTCCTGCCCTGTTGCTGCCGCAATCTTTCTCCCTTAATCTTTCTCAAATTTTAACCTTTGCATTTTACTATTTGCTATTTGAATTAAAAAATTCACAAAAGGCACAACATAAGGCACATTAACCTAATCTGCGTAAATCTCTATATCTGCGTCATCAGCGTTCTATCTTATCATCCTCGGTACCTGTTCCAGTCACAAGTCACAGACTTGCGCCAGCAGGTTTTCGGAGCGGACTCATGCAGGATATTTGAATTGTACTATTTGCTATTTGAATTTTGAATTAAAAAAAAGAAACCACATTAGCCACACCAGCGCACATAGAAAAGCACATAGCTAATAAGTATCTGCCAAATACACCAATGCCTAAATAGGATTATAAAGCCCTACTGTGTCCTAATGTGCCTATTGTGGTGAAAAAAATCAGTACTTTTGCCCCCTATTCCAAATTCCCTACATGAACTTTTCGTTTAAAGTCCTGCTCCTAACCTTCCTTGCCCTGTCCGGTCCCCGTATCATGGCACAGGTGCAGCAGCCGGCAGGAATGCCGGGAACGGCAGGGGTACCGACAACTGAAACAAAGCCGGAAGGAGCAGAAAAACGCAGTCCCGATACCGCAACCATTTATACTTTCAACCCGCTGAACGATTTCAACGGCTTCCACAAATTTTCCCGCTTTATTCCCACCCTCGGCAATGTCCAGGATTATGACCCTGCACGCAGAAACGGCATGGATTATGCCGGCCTGGGTAACCTGGGCCTCGCCAACCAATCACTGCTTTACAGCGAAAAATCCACCGTCGGCTTCGGGTATGGCGACAATGCCTTCAACCTCTATCGGCTTACACCCGAAAACACACCCTTCTACAGCTCAAAAACACCTTTCACGCACCTGTATTATGTGATGGGATCAAAAAAAGAACAGTACTTCGATGTGATGCACAGCCAGCAGATCACCAAACAACTCACCATCGGCGCCGATCTGCGCTGGATCAGGTCACAGGGACTTTACCTGCGCCAGACTTCAAACCACAGCAACCTGGCCGTCTATTCCTTCTACCATACCAAAAACAACAGGTACCTGGTCCTGGCGTCCTATTTTTACAATAACCTGAAAATATTCGAGAACGGCGGCATCAAAAACGACAGCCTGTTCACCCAAAATATCGAAACCCAGCGGGAACTCCTCGCAGTTAACCTCCCCGATGCGAGCAACCGCCTGAAGGATAATGAAGTCTATTTCTCCCAGACCTTTTTTCTGCGACGACCCCCAAAGCCCAGGTTAAAAGTACCTGTTAAAAGCACGGATTCCACACAGGTAATCCTACCCCAACCGGTAACAGTTGAAGCCACAAAACGCCCCCTGCTCTTCTACCTCCAGCCCGGCAGCATCACGCACAGCTTCTCCTGGAAAAAAGAGGGTATGGCATATTCAGATTTGACACCATCCGCCAACTATCCCCCACTCTACTATAACGATGCCCTCAAGACCTACGATTCTGTTTTCAGCACCAGCATGGAAAACCGCGTGATGTGGTCGAACGCACGCCCCGATTCCACGTCAAGGCACGATCCGCTCATCATCCAGGGCGGTGTCTGGCAGCGCACATCGCGTGTATGGCAGGATTCCATGAGCCGCGATTTTACCCAGGCAGGAACGGAAGCCCGGGCCATCGTCAACATCATTCCCCGCGTGGAACTCACAGGCTGGATACGCTACATCACCAGCGGATACCATCGCCAGGATTACAATACCATTCTCAGTGGCAACCTGCTTTTCAGCAAGGGAGCGCACCCGGGCATATTATCCTTCACCTATCGCAAGTCCCAGCTGGAACCGGACTATTTTTACGAGCATTATGCCGGTAACCGTTTCCGTTGGGAAAAGACCTATGCCAAGCAGCTCTTCAATTCCATGACGGCCGGCGTGACCTACCGCGGATTTAATGTGGGGGCCTCGCTATACACGGGCGCCAATGCTGTGTACATGGATCAATCGGCTTTGCCGCAGCAGGCCTCAGGAACATACACCGTTACCCAGGCATGGTTCCTGAAAAATCTTCATTTTGGTCACTTTAACTTTGATAACAAGTTTTACTTCCAGCGCGTCACAGGAGTCGATATCATCCGCGTGCCGACACTCACCGCCAACTCAACGCTCTCCTTCGGCCTGACGCTGTTTAAGAAGGCCCTTCAGACAGAATTTGGGGTGAGCATGTTCTACCATACAAAATGGAAAGGCGATGCCTGGATGCCGGCCACACGCAGCTTTTATCTCCAGGATGAAATTAACACCGGCGGTTATCCTTATGCAGATGCCTTTCTGGATATCCGCATCAAACGGGCAAGGCTGTTTGTGAAATATCAGCACGTAAACAGTGGGTGGATGGATTACAGTTACTTCATGACGCCACATTATCCGCAGCCGGACAGGGCGTTTAAATTCGGGGTGTCGTGGTTGTTCTACGATTAATCGTCAG
>JBBRRV010000285.1:0-2834 GCA_038246075.1 Bacteroidales bacterium | reverse complement strand
TCATTCATCACTTCCACCAGGATGCGATAGGGCGTTTCTGAAGATGTAAGTGAATAGATCACTTCACCACCGGAGCCCTGGACAACGATGGCATCTACTTCGCCTGTCCTGATGGCATAAAGCGTTTCTTCCGCTTCTTTTAAACGCGTATTTAAAGTCTGGATCTCAAGACTAAGTTGTTTTTCGACATCAGTAACCGGTTTGATTTTCATCGCAATTTCCTTTTACGTGAAAGCGTGTGTCTTATTTATGCTTAATCTCTTGTAAATCAAGTCCCACAAGCACCCGATCGGTATTTGACATATCGCCGATCAGGCGGCGTAGGGGCAGCGGGAGTTCCTTGATGAGTGTCGGAGCGGCAAGGATCTGCTCCCCTTTGATCAGGGCTGGGTTTTGATACAGATCTATCACTTCCAACGTATATTTCCCCTTAAGATGTTCTTCGCAAATTTTTTTAATATTATCAACAGAGCGTAATGATTTAGGTGTTGAGCCGGAACATACAGCCGCAGGATGTACATCACTTTTTTTTGCTTTGCAATCGTCATTTCGAATGCATTGGTGGATATTTCCCGGTTATCTTTTATAGTTTTTTTCATGTTCATGGAGCTAAAAGGAAACTCATTTGCCCCGTGTATCCAGAATGACACGTTTAGCACCAATACAGTCAATGGCATAGTTGAGCCTGATGAATAATAAATAGGATGAACAACTATGCAACCAGACAATACATTTAAAATAACGAGGGGAAGCAGGGGTGGTATTTCTGCGGATGTCAGAATAGCTTTGCGCTGTTCAATTTTTTCAAATCAAACAACCGGTATAGTTTACGCGCTATACCTGATGATTCATGCTTTATAACGGTCATCTTTACCCGTTATTGGAATTATCAAAGTTAATATATTAAGCGCGGGAATCCTAAGAGTATGGCTAATAAATTTGATGGTTACCATGCTAAAAAGGCTCTTTTCAAAACAACCGGATACGAATGACAGGGTGAACCAGTGAATCTTGTGATTCCATAATTTGAAACTATCCGGATTTCTAAAACATTTATAAGGAAAGAAATGTATCTTAGCAACCTAATAGAAAAAGAAGGGATAAATAATAACTCAAACGGTAACCCGTTTTCGGAATCTATGTTTGGTAAAATTATGCCCAAATAAACGGATTCATCTTTCGGATTTGCTCTGGGAAAGGCAGTTTCTGGACGAACAACAGAACAATACTGCTTGCAGGATCTGGCGGGGACGAACGCCGGAACAATACATTCAAATACTGCAATAATGTTGGTTATGAATCGGTTGCATTGATATCCCAGGTTGCCGGAAAAGAAACGATAGGGTTGCTGCAGTTAAACGATAAACATCAAGATTGGTTCGATACAGATATGATTCACTTTTAAACCATTTGAACCAGCGGATTTGTATTCGAAAATCTTCAAATGCACGAGAACTGATTTCCTAAGGGAAATCAGACCATGAGATGACTTTAAAATATTGAGATATGAAAGAGAACGAAACTACGGCTGATTGTCAGATTGACCTGAAATATCTTCGGTCTGTAACGGAAAATGATGAAATTTTCATCATCAAAATACTCGAGAAGGTGATACAGCAGATTCCCGAATGTATGCTTCAGATGGAAGAGCATTTTGAAAACAATAATTTCGACAGGTTAAGAGCTGTTGCGCATAAGATGGCAAATTCTATGATGACTGTTGGCATAAAAAAAGCCGAAAAAGCTTTACATGCCATTGAGGATAATATTGCCCACGAACAAGATTTAGAGATGTTGAAGAAATCAATATCAACCGTAAAAACGACATGTGAACTTGCAATGGCTGATTTGATAGCGGAAAAGCAAAATCTTGAAAAGGCAAATGAACAAACAATAAATTAATTAGTTTATACAAAACAAATCTTTAAAAGATGAAAAAATTGTTACTGTTTTTAGTGGATGATGATGAATTACTTTTATCAATAATGAGTAATTATCTGAAAAAGGAATTTGTGCAATACGAAATAAAAACATTCGAATCAGGAGAAGAGTGCTTAAAAAATCTGAATCTTAAACCGAACATCATAGTCCTTGACTATCACCTGGACGGAACGGATGGTAATGCAGAGAATGGACTTGCCATATTAAAAAAGATTAAAGCAGTTTCTCCGAAAATCGAAGTTGTTATTTTGACAAAAAATGACAATCTGGATGTTGCAAAGAATTGTATAAAATATGGTGCTGCTGATTATGTCATTAAAAATGAGAATTCGCATTCCCATATGTTTTTAACATTACAAAACATTAACAATAAATTAAGTGCGCTGGAAAGCGCCAGAATTTCAATGTACTCAACAATAGCAGTAATTGGTTTCTTTTTGATACTCATTCTGGTCGCCTTGTACACTGAACATATGATTTAGCTTCTGAGGATAATACATAAATTTTGTGTTGTACAGTTATTGAAGTATTGGATTAGCCTAATTTATTCAACTTATCTGCCTGTGATAGTGCCAACTGTGTAATTAACAGTGGGTGGAAAAGACTATTTACTTACGTTAGAGAATTCATCTGATCAGTTTTCCGGTAATATTTGTATATTTGGATCAGGCCTAAACTTGCGTATTCCTTAATTTTTTAAAAGACCACCTTTAAATAGTGGCACAAACGTGAACTGACTCATACTTAGAGTAGGGGTGAGAGGTGACTGTTGATATTACATATGATATCCCGCCCATGGTGAATAAGTGCCATAATTTCAGGATTGTTTCGAACTTTTCCTCATTCACAATGTTTAAACGCTTATTACTGAACTAACCAATGGTAAACATTCC
>JBBRRV010000284.1:0-2874 GCA_038246075.1 Bacteroidales bacterium | reverse complement strand
GCCCGATGAACACCATAAGAATGCCATAATGAAACAGGTTCCCGCCCCATCGTTGTCCTTTTTTTGATAGAAACTGGCTCGATTCGGCTTGCAATGATTTAGGAGTTTTCACAATACGGGTAATTAACCCAAACCAGAACAGGGTCATTGCAATATGCGGCAGATAGGTAAAAAACAGGTTGTTGATAAAATTATCCATAATAACTATGCTTTACAGGTTGTACACGGATTATCGCTGGCAAAAGTCACCGGCTTTTCTTCGTAAGCTTCATCGATGCTGATTTCCGTCATGTTGGATGCCATTTGTTGTATTCTTGCTTCGGCAGGCTGTTTGGCCGACAAGCTTATAATAGCTGCCAGAAGGTATTGATAAGGATTATCTTTCTCTTCAAGCTTTCTGTGAATGAACCCAACAATATCAATAATCTCTGTCAGATATTCACTTGCTTTCACGGATGTTTGTAATGCAAGGAATTCAAGAAACACAGGCAGAAAATCGGGTAATTCCGATCGGTTAATCTGCAAACCGTTTTCCTTGTAAAGATCGATAAGGTCAACCATTGCCTGTCCGCGGTCTTTTGAATCGCCATGTACATGTTCAAACAGGTATAGTGAAACTGATCGTGAATAATCGAAAAGCTGGACATAAAATTCCTGCCAGAAAGTGACGGATTCCCGGGTAAAAAAATCGACAAATGTGTCAATCCCGGCAATTATTTCATGATCCAATAAATTCTCCTCCTTAACCGAAGCTTTTACCTGGGGTAAAAAGCTGTAAATTTCCGCGTTGGGATAGGTCATCAACAGGGATAATATACGATAGGTTTTTAACATTTTATTTTCCTCCAAACAGGTTTTTTAAACGACTTTCCATGCTGCCGCAGCCTTCGCCATCGCTAAAGCCGCAACCGGCCATATCTCCATACGCATCATAAGCGTATTCTTTGTGAGAAACAGGTATAACAAAACGGTCTTCATAATCGGCTATGGCCATGTAGCGATACATTTCCTCTACCATTTCCTGAGTTAGACCGGTTCCCTCCAATACCTTCTCATCGATACTATTTTCCACGGTTTTACTTCTCATGAAAGCACGCATGGCGAGCATTTTTACCAATGCTTCCCGTACTGGTTTTTCGTCGCCGGCGGTGAACATATTTGCTAAGTATTTAATAGGGATACGCAGCATATCAACATCAGGAATAATGCCATTAAACCCCAGTTTCCCGCTTTCTACTTCTTCCTGAATAGGGGAAAGTGGCGGAGTGTACCAAACCATCGGTAAGGTGCGATATTCGGGATGAAGCGGAAAAGCGACCTTCCAGTCTATGGCCATTTTGTAGACCGGAGAATTTTGAGCCGCCGTGATAAAGTTATCCGGAATCCCCTGTTTGCGTGCTTCTTCTGCAATTTCAGGATCGTTAGGATTAAGGAAAATATCGAGATGAGCCTGATACAAATCAACCGGATTTTCAGTTGAGGCCGTTTCTTTGATCTTTTCGGCATCGTACAGCATCACGCCGATGTATCTGATCCGTCCTACGCAGGTTTCGCTGCAAATAGTTGGTTCTCCGTTCTCAATTTTCGGATAACAAAGGGTACATTTTTCGGTACGCTTGGTTTTCCAGTTGAAATAGATTTTTTTGTAAGGGCAGGCGCTCACACATTGGCGCCAACCCCGGCAGCGATCCTGGTCGATGAGCACAATACCGTCGTCTTCGCGTTTGTATATGGCTCCTGAAGGACAAGACGCAACGCAACTCGGATTGAGGCAATGTTCGCACAGGCGAGGCAAGTACATCATAAAAGCATTTTCGAACTTGCTGTATATTTGTTTGTCAATATCTTCGAAATTCTTCTCTTTACTTCGCTCTTCAAACGCACCTCCCAGGTCGTCGTCCCAGTTTGGACCTTTCTCTATTTTTTCCATCCGAAGGCCGGTAATCATGGAATATGGCCTTGCTGATGGTGGTGTTACAAACTTTGCAGAAGAATGTAACACGCTGTAATTGAAAGTGAAAGGTTCATAATAATCATCAATTTGGGGCAGGTAAGGATTGGAAAATATATTTTTCATGATACCTTTTCTATCCCCCATAAGTGGGGTGAGTCTCGATTTATCAAGCTTCCAGCCGCCCTTCCATTTCTCCTGATTTTCCCAATCGGTTGGATAACCCATCCCCGGTTTGGTCTCAACATTATTGAACCAGGCATATTCCACCCCTTTACGGGTAGTCCACACATTTTTGCAGGTAACCGAACAGGTGTGGCAGCCGATACATTTGTCGAGGTTTAATACCATCGCAATTTGAGCCTGTATTTTCATATTTTGGTTCGCCTTAAATGTATTAACGTGTTATTTCTTCGTCTTTCCACTCCACTTTTTTCATTTTACGGACCACCACAAACTCGTCGCGGTTCGACCCGATGGTTCCGTAATAGTTAAAACCATAAGCCAGTTGTGCATATCCACCAATCATGTGGGTCGGTTTCAGGCAGATGCGTTCCACCGAATTATGAACTCCGCCGCGGTGCCCTGTCAATTGACTGACAGGCATATTCACGGTACGTTCCTGGTTGTGATACATGATCAGTGCGCCCACTGGAATCCGCTGTGATACAATCAGCCGGGCAACGGATGCCCCATTACTGTTGAAGATTTCAATCCAGTCATTGTCTTTAAGACCGATGCTGGCAGCGTCAATTTCACTCATCCAGGCCACCGGGCCTCCCCGGCCAAGGGTAAGCATGACTAAATTGTCAGACCACGTAGAATGGATGGTCCACTTATTATGTGGTGTCAGCATGTTTATGACCATATATTCGTCGTCCTTGTCCACTTTGCTTAATACTTCAAGCGTTGATTTGGTATTG
>JBBRRV010000283.1:0-2877 GCA_038246075.1 Bacteroidales bacterium | reverse complement strand
CTATTTATTGCTTATTATCTTTTGACGAATATGCGACAGACGGACACGCTTGTTCAATAAGCGGGCAGGCTTATTCTCATCAGAAGGCTAAAATGATATTTTTTAGTTTGATTTTTGGAATATTAGTTGCAGGTTTACAATCTTTAGATTCATCTTGGCCTATGGACCAGTTCTAAAGTGGTATTTCTCGATAGGATGATGAATGACTTTAACCAGAATACTCCATTGGTAACATTACAGGCGAAATACGAATAATGAACATATAACAAATTCATATGAAGAACATTAAGCGTTTACAATTTGTCATTTTAGTATGCGTTCTTTTTTCAACAGGAATCAGCGGATGTAAAAAAACGGATAAGATCATTCAAGAGCAGCCAGGAATCATTTTTAACTCCGAGATCACGTATGGAATACTAACCGATCAGAACGGAATTGCATATAAAACTGTTACAATTGGTAAACAAACCTGGATGGCCGAGAACCTGAAAACGAAAAATTACCGTAATGGTGAACCTATTGAGCTCATTACAATGAACCATGACTGGGAGGCCACATCAACCGGGGCATATTGCTTTTACAATAATGATGAAGACAGTAGCAAACCGTTATATGGCGCTTTGTATAACTGGCAAGCCGTAGATGATTCGCGCAATATTGCACCTGTTGGATGGCACATTCCCAGCGATGCAGAATGGCTGACATTGGTAGAATATCTTGCGAACCCGGCTACTTCAGGGGCAAGGCTGAAAGAAACAGGCAATTCGCACTGGAACAGTCCGGACACTAAACCATTCGAGGAAGCAACAAACGCCACAGGATTCACTGCCCTTCCTGGTGGCAGCCGAAATTACAATGGTGAATTCACCGGTAAGGGTCAATCAGGCTTGTGGTGGACTGCTACCGGCGTTAACTTTAACGCCTGGTTATGGACTATGCATTACAGTAACGGATTTGTAGGCAGCAGCCAAATTGACAAGAAAAGCGGGTTTTCCGTCCGTTGCATAAAGGATTAATGATAAGATTGATCATATGGCTTACGCATTTAGTCACAAGATGCCAGGTGTAACACTGTTGCCAATTACACGCAAGGCTTAAAAACAAGTTTTTAAAGTAAATGAAGTAAAACACTAATTTTACAGACTTTCTTGCATCAAAATAATTCCTGCTTTAATCATTTTTTGTCTCTCTGTTTTTTACGAATATTCGACAGCATGGCTCGCTGATTTGATAAACCGACACGCTTATTCATCATGTGGCTACGGTGGTGTTTTTTGCGGCAAGCGTAACCACTTAAATAACCGGGAGAACACTGAATAGCCCCAAGCGTAGGTGCATATTTAAATAAAAATTAAAACGAAAAAAAGCATGCTCATTTTTAATGGCTTTTATGGGTATAGCACTCATAAATTCTTGCAAGGAGGACCAGGCGCTAACACCAATAAGTATAGAGCTTAGATTGAAAGCCAATTCCGGTAAAGCGGTTTCCGGCGTCGCTATAAAACTATATGCATCAGAAGCAGACTGGAAAAACGAATCAAATCAAATTGGAACAACGCAAATTTCAGATTCTAAAGGAAAAGTAAAATTTAATGACCTGTCCAATTTAAAGTATTACTGGTCTGCAGAAAAGGGTTGCCAAAACAATGTGAATGGAGTCGTTACGACTGCAGTGGCGCTGATTGCGAACGTAGATTATACTATTCCTGTAAATTTATCCGGTACCGGCACATTAAAGTTTGTAAATACATCGGGTTATCCATATCGCATATTTATTAACGGAACCGATTCCTTTGAAATGATTGGCGAAACAACCCAATATGATTACAACAAGCCAGCAGTCACCTATGCTTTAAGCGTTTTACAGTTAAGAGGCTATGCTGTTTCCCCGACCGACTTAACCTGTTCCGGAACTTTAACCTGTGGCGCAACACTGATAACAACATTCCCCTGACAATAATAAAATCAAGCCAGCTCAATCTTTTTGGTCGTATGCATGACGCTCGCATCACGCATATGCGGATTTGCGGAGTTTATGAGTTTATAGGGCCGGTTAAAGGCTTCCTGCGATACTTTAAATTGCTGTGAAAGCAAGCGAATAATTTCTTTTGACAAACCTTTTTTATAATTCAAAATATCTGAAATCAATCCTTTGCTTACACCTAAAATGATGACAAGGTCTTTAGCTTTAAGGCCATGTTCCTTCATTAGCAGATGAAGCACTTCAACCGGATCTGCTGCATTAAAGGAAGTGTTTTCGGTATCCCATTTCTCAATTAGAAGTGTGAGAAGCTCAATTTCATCAATAACATTTTTGCTTTTTGTTGAGCTCGCGACCGTGTTTTCCAAAGCACTGCAATACTGCTTGTATTGCTCCACTGATTTGATTATTTTATATTTAAGTGGGCTCATTTCCATTCGATTTAAAAAGCATCCGCTGTAACTTGTTCGCCATGTTTACAAAGTGCATTGTATTCGGCATGCGTGCCAATCCATTTTATAAAGAGGTGGGCATTGACATCGGCAAAATAATATTTGCCGATCAACCTGTAATTATTTCCACCAATATTGAACACCACCCTGTCACTTCCGTTACCCAACAGATCGGCAGTGCCAAATGTGTTAATTATATCTGCAGGCGTGCGCCAATCGGCATATTTTAGGATCGTTAACCAAAGCTCAAATGATTTACGGCCCGAGCATGCCTAGCAATGTATGCCTGAGCGGTCAGCGCCATTATTAAATTTACTTTCATGCAAAGATACAACTAATCCAAAAAATAGTTCACAAAACGTGAACTTTATTTGTTTATTCCTGTTTAAAACTATTTTAATCTCTTCTTCGTTAAATCTGTAAAAGGCAAAAACAATCTTTTCG
>JBBRRV010000282.1:0-2888 GCA_038246075.1 Bacteroidales bacterium | reverse complement strand
TTTGGAAAGGCGCAATGCCGCAACTGCCTGATTCAGGTCGCTGCCCATCAGCGTGATGCCGGCACTGTCAAGTGCGATATCAGAACCTTTGGCCATGGCGATTCCCACATCAGCTTGCGCCAGGGCGTATGAATCATTAATGCCGTCGCCGATCATCGCCACTATTCGGCCTTCTGACTGCAACTTCTTGACGAAATCACCCTTTTCATCGGGGAGCGCGCCGGCCATAACCTTTTGAATGCCTGCCTGTCCGGCGATGAAGTTTGCAGATTCAGGCTGGTCGCCTGTAAGCATGACGACTTCTATGCCCATTTTGTTAAACTCCTGAACAGCCTGGGCCGCACCAGGCTTAAGTGTATCTGACATGCCGGTGATCGCCACCAATTCATCGGTGCTGCCGACAAGTATCAGTATTCGGGCCTTGCTTTTCAGTTCAGTGATCAGATCTAGGGCTTCCGGATGAATAGGAACATTCATGTCCCGCATATAGACTTCGTTTCCGGCAAACCATGTCCTGCCGTTTATTTCGGCCTGCACGCCTGCACCGCGCTTTTCCTTAAAAGCCGTCACAGCTGTTTCTGCTTCATTAATGCCTGGAAATTCTGCCACGAGGTATTTGCACAAGGATTCCGCCAAAGGATGCTGGGACCTGTTTTCGAGGGCATACACAATGAATGCTGAATCGGCGGGCTTATGGTCGCCGAACCAGGTTATTTCTGATACCAGAGGTTTCCCAACAGTTATCGTCCCGGTTTTATCCACGATAACAGTATCTACTTTATAGGCTTGTTGCAGGCTGCTCACATCCTTCACCAGGATGCCATGACTGGCGCCTCTTCCCAGTCCAACGATAAGGGCGGTGGGCGTTGCGAGTCCGAGTGCACATGGACAGGCGATAATGAGCACACTGAGTGCTGCTACCAGGGCATAGTTTAGTGTTGGTTCGGGCCCGGCGAAGAACCAGGTGATAAAAGTGGCCAGTCCGATCATCAGCACTACCGGTACAAAAATAGCTGCGATGCGGTCGACCAATTGTTGTATGGGCGGCTTGCCCGACTGGGCTTCCTGGACAAGTCCTATGATATGCGAGAGCATCGAATCAGATCCGAGTCCGGTGGCTTCGATCAGCAGGTTTCCCTGCTGGTTCAGTGTTCCCGCAAATACGCGGTCGTCCAGGGCCTTAACTACCGGCACTGGTTCACCGGTAATAGAACTCTGATCCACATAGGATTCTCCCCCGATCACTTTACCATCGGCGGGAATTCTGTCGCCCGGCTTGACTTCCATTTGGTCGCCCGGCATTACCAGTGCAGGAGAAACGCTGACTTTTTCACCGCTACGGTTTACGGTAATTGTTTTAGGCTGGAGCCCTGCAAGTTTTTTAATGGCTGCCGATGCCCTGTGCTTGGCTTTTTCTTCCAGGACCCTGCCGGTAAGAATAAAAGTGATGATGATAACCGCCGATTCAAAATATACGTGTGTAGGTTGTCCTTGTTGGGCAAGCAGTTGAGGCGCTATTGTGTTCACCAGGCTGAAAAGGAATGCTGCTCCTGTTCCCGTTGCTACCAAAGTGTCCATATTGGCTGACCTGTGCGTGGCCTGCTTCCAGGCTGTGATATAAAACTGGGAGCCGCTGTAAAAAATTACAGGGAGGGAGAGTGCAAGCATCAGCCAGCGATCACTGGCTGTAATATGGTGGTTCAGCATGGCAATTGCAAGAACGGGCAGGCTGCAAACAATGGCTACAGCCAATTTATTGAGCATGCTTTTCATGTGCCTGCTGTCGATGGCTTCGAGTTTCTCCTGCACATCATCCATATCGATCATCAGATCGTAGCCGATGTCTTTTACGGCTTTGCGCATGGAGCCCAGGCTGGTGGCAGCATTGTCGAACTCAACATGAACCGAGCGGTCGCCATAATTTACGGAAGCTTTTTTGACGCCGGGCAACGTTTTGAGCATCGATTCCACACTGATAGCGCACGATGCACACGACATACCGGTAACCGGTAATGCTATTTTAATATTTTCGGACATTTCTGAATATCTGTACTGCAATCAAACAATTGAAAGCAGGGTATAGTTAATAAAGTTCGTTTTTATTGTTTATTCCGGGCTGCAAAATTAGCTTATTCCTTCCAACATATTAAATTCCAAGTTCCAAGTCCCAAATTTCAAGTTCCAAGCATTTCCAGGTATTCCCAGGTATTTCCAGGTATTTCCAGGTATTTCCAAGTATTTCTATGTACTTCAATGTACTTCAATGTACTTCAATGTACTTCAATGTACTTCAATGTACTTCAATCTCATGCTTTTTAAGAACGCATTCATCAGCGGATCAGACAAAGCATTGCCTGAAGCCATCCGTTCGGGGTGCCACTGCACTGCCTGGAGGAACGGCTTCTGGCCGGGGTTTGAATATTCAATGGCTTCGATAATGCTATCGGGCGACCAGGCAACTGCCCGGAATCCCGGCGCCAGTTTTTCAACAGCCTGGTGATGGTTGGAGGTTACCCAGCCCGTATCGGCCTTGCAGATCGCCATCAGGCCGGAGTTTTTTTGCAACACCACATGATGATAGCATTTTGTATAATCTTCAAGTTTGTGATAGATAGCCGAAGGATGATCGGAGGGGATATCAACGATGAGTGTACCTCCCATGGCCACGTTTAATAACTGCTGACCACGGCAGATCCCGAGAACAGGTATTTTTAGCTCCATTGCCCTGCGAATGAGCGCCATCTCCAGTGAATCGCGCCGGGGATTGGTTTCGCAGCGGGCACTGTCGGCTGCTTTTCCGTAATATGCAGGTACCACATCTTCACCGCCGGTAAGCAGCAGGCCGTCGCAAGAAGTAAGCAGTTTTACCGCCGAGTCGATGGGCATCT
>JBBRRV010000281.1:0-2913 GCA_038246075.1 Bacteroidales bacterium | reverse complement strand
TCCTATATAAACCAGGATTATGTGGATTCCGTGAGCAAACAGCACCTGCAGGAATCGGCCGTGAAAGGTATGCTCGAAAGCCTCGACCCGCACTCGATGTTCATCCCTGCCGCTGAATTCAAGGATGCTACCGACCCGCTGATGGGAAACTTTGACGGCATCGGCGTGCAGTTCCGCATCGAACGCGACACGATTACCGTCGTCAATACTATTACCGGCGGCCCTTCCGAAAAAGTGGGCGTCATGGCCGGCGACCGCATCATCAAAGTGGACGGGAAACCATTTACCGGTAAAAAGGTCACCAATGAAGCCGTCATGAAAGCGCTGAAAGGCGAGCGCGGCACCACTGTCAAAGTATCCGTTTACCGCCGCGGACAGCGCAAACTCATCGATTTCAAGATCATACGCGGTGTAATCCCCACCTATAGCGTCGATATTTCCTACCCCGTGAACAGCACCATCGGGTACATCAAACTCAGTAAGTTCTCCGCCACCACTGCCGACGAATTTTCCGAAGCCCTCGCGGGACTGAACAAGAAAGGAATTCACAAACTCATCCTCGACCTGCGCGGCAATTCGGGCGGATACCTGCAGGCTGCCATCTCCGTGGCCGACCAGTTCCTTAAAGACAAGAAACTGATCGTTTATACGGAAGGTCATAACCGTCCCCGCAATTATGCTTATGCGACCAGTGAAGGCCAGTGGGAGAACAACCCGCTTATCGTGCTCATCGACGAAGGTTCGGCCTCGGCTGCCGAAATCGTTGCCGGTGCCCTCCAGGATAACGACCGCTGCCAGATCGTTGGTCGCAGGTCCTTTGGCAAGGGTCTCGTACAGGAACAACTCAACCTTCGCGATGGTTCGGCCATCAGGCTCACCGTGGCACGCTACTACACCCCTACCGGCCGTTGTATCCAGAAGCCATACAACCATGGCACCGAGGATTATTACGGTGAATATTATCACCGCTTCACCGATGGCGAACTCGAAAACTCCGACAGCATCAAATTTGCCGATTCACTCAAATTCAAGACGCCCAAGGGAAAAACCGTCTACGGCGGCGGCGGCATCATGCCCGATGTATTCATCCCCATCGAAAAAGATATGAAAATGAAGTATTACATCGAAGCCGTAAATAAGGGCACGCTTTACCAGTTCGCCTTCGATTATACCGATGCCAACCGCATAAACCTGAAGCGTTTCGGCGCTTTCGCCGCCTTCGACCGTAACTTCAAGGTCGACCAGGCAGTGTTTGACAAATTTGTAGCCTATGCAGCCAAAAATGAAGTCAAAGGGGACAAGCAAGCCATCGCCATCGCCCGCCCGCGCATCGAAAGCCTGCTGAAGGCTTACATCGCCCGCAATATTTACGACGACAAAGGCTTTTACCCGGTCTACCTGCGCAGCGACAAGGCGTTCATTGCTGCCGAACAGATTCTGGAAAAGACGAAATAATTTTTTCACTACAGTAGGCACAGTAGGAACATTGACGGGGCGACGCAAAGTCACCCCGTCAATATTTATATGAGTACCAATATCCCATCACCACGCCCGGTTTATGCAACAACCTGCACGCTTCAAGCCTCACCCTGTCCTCTCCTGAAGGAGAGGGTTGTTGTCCAACACGTTCCGCAATAAACTCTTAAAAAACCGAAAGCAAATTTACTGCAGTAAGATCTATCACCCTTCTCCGCCAGGAGAAGGGAAGGGGATGAGGCAATCGCGGGCTAAGTGACTTAATTTGTTTTATTGGCTAGGTGACTTGGAGTCAGGACAAGACAGACACTCATCACTCCCTCACTCCCTCGCTCCCTCTCTCCTTTTTTTTAATCCTCCGTGCTCTCCGTATCTCCGTAGTTCTCTTCATTCTCCGTGGTTTTTTGTTTTTACTGAAACATTTTTACCTGCTTCTTTGTTGTGATGTTGTATTAGAAATATGTAAATTTGGATCTTACCCGCTAATCCTTCAAAATGGACGTTGAAACCCTTGCCCGCATACAATTTGCATTCACCATTTCCTTTCACTATATCTACCCTCCACTCAGCATCGGGCTGGGTGTGATGCTGGTACTGCTCGAAGGGATGTACCTCCGCACGGGCGATATGGCCTACGAAAAGCTTACCCGTTTCTGGATCCGGATATTTGCACTTATTTTCGGTATTGGCGTTGCAACTGGTATCGTCATGGAATTCGAATTCGGAACCAACTGGGCGGCTTATTCGCGTTATGTCGGCGATATATTCGGGAGTGCGCTTGCCGCCGAGGGTATCTTTGCATTCGCGCTGGAATCAGGGTTTTTGGGCATCCTGCTTTTCGGCTGGAACCGCGTAGGACCGAAGACGCACTTTTTCGCCACGCTGATGGTGGCCATGGGATCCATCTTTTCGGCCGTATGGATCGTGGTGGCCAACTCCTGGCAGCAGACCCCGGCCGGTTTTCATATCGTCACACGTAACGGCGTGCCACGCGCCGAAGTCACCGACTTCTGGGCCATGGTATTCAATCCTTCATCTGTCGACAGGCTCTTGCATGTGGTCGTGGGCGCATTCCTGGCCGGCGCATTTTTGGTGCTGAGCGTGCATGCTTACTATATCTTCAAGAACCGGCATGTTGCGTTATCACACAAGGCCTTTAAAATAGCGCTCATCTTTGCATCCGTCGCGGCGGTGATGCAACTGCTCTTAGGATCTTTTTCCGCCACGGGGGTTTCGAAAAACCAACCCGATAAACTGGCTGCCTTCGAAGGCCACTATGCGCCCCTTGCCCCTGCCGACCTTTACCTGCTGGGCTGGGTAAACCAGGATAAGCAGGAGGTAACAGGACTAAAAATACCCAACGGCCTTTCCTTCCTGATACACCAGGATTTTACAACCCCGGTCAAAGGATTAAATGCATACAAACCCAATGACCGC
>JBBRRV010000280.1:0-2923 GCA_038246075.1 Bacteroidales bacterium | reverse complement strand
CAGGTCGAATAAAGCCGGACAAACCAGGTTGCCGACATTTTCGATAAAGAGCACTGAACCGCTTTCAAGTTCCAGTTTTTTCATCGCCGAGCCTACCATGCGGGCATCCAGGTGGCACCCGGAGCCGGTGTTGATCTGAATGGCCGGAGCACCTGACTTTTCGATCCTTTCAGCATCAAGCAGGGTTTGCTGATCCCCTTCAATCACGGCAATTTTCCGCGACAGGATGAGTGCCCCGATGGTTTTCTCGAGGATACTTGTCTTTCCCGAGCCCGGGGAGCTCACCAGGTTTAAGCAAAGCACCTTTCGTTCCTCAAGAAATTGCCGGTTGACCTGTGCTAAGTTGTTATTGTCTGAAAGAATATCCAGGTTGAGATTAATTACCCGCTTACGGGAATGATCAGGCACCGGGGTAAAAAGCACACTGTCGCGACGCTGAGCATGGCTGTGAGGGTTTCCCTGGTCGTGATCATGGTTATGTTGGAGGTCATGAATGCTGACTTCTCCTGATTCTCCGCATCCGCAGGTTTCGCACATAGCTTTTGAATTTTAAAGTTGTTACGTTCTTTTAATTATTTGATTGCGATTATTCTACCATCAGCGATACCACCCTGAATTCCTGCCCCCCGTTGATTTCTGATGGAAAACACTGGCATTTCGGGCAGGTGGCCATCCGGTGGTTCATCTCAAATTCCTGGTCACAGGCATTGCATCGCCCCTTGCCAGGGGTCCTGAGGATACTGACAAGGGCATTGCCGAGCATGGAACCTTTGACCAGCAATCCCAGGGCCGACTCAAAAGCATCTGCTTCCACGCCGCTCAGGTCGCCAACTTCAATGATGATCTCACTGATCGTATGGGCCCTGTTTTTCTCCGCCTCACGTTCGGCAAGACTGATGACTTCAATGGCCATGGAAAATTCGTGCATAAGATGATTTTTAACAGATGCGCGGCAGCTGGTCACCCGATAATGCATCGATGATCCGGCGGCCACCCGTCTGGTTCTTCAATACGACCTTCCCCGGGTGATCGCTTACCACCCGGCCGATAACTGCGCTCTTGCTTCCCAATGCATTACGCTTCAATACTGCTAAAATATCCAACCCTTCCTTTTCCCCCGATACAATCAAAACCTTACCTTCATTGGCAATATGGAGGGGGTCGAAGCCCAGGATTTCGCACATGGCTTTCACGCCTTTCCCGACGGGCAATGCGGGTTCATCAATTTCTATCCCAAGCTGTATTTTACCTGCAAGCTCGTTCAACACGGTAGCAACTCCTCCCCTTGTGGGATCACGCATAAATTTAACTGATGTTTTGTCGAGCACCTCACGGATAAGATGGTTCAAAGAGGCGCAGTCTGATTCCACGGTTGTTTTGAAATGAAAAGATTCCCGCGCATTCATCACAGCCATGCCATGATCGCCTATCATTCCATTGATGATGATGACATCGCCCGGACCGATATTCAGGGCTTTGCTGACAGGGCTGTCCTTCACGGAGACCCGCCCTATCCCGGCCGTATTGATAAACAGCTTATCGCATTTGCCCTTGTTCACCACCTTGGTGTCACCGGTCACGATCAGAACGCCTGCTTTTTTCGCTTCCGCTGCCAGGGATGCTACGATGACTTCCAGGTCTTTCATCGGAAAGCCTTCTTCGATGATAAAGGAAACGCTGAGATACAGGGGTTCTGCCCCTGATACCGCCAGGTCGTTCACCGTGCCGCAAACAGCCAGTTTCCCGATGTCCCCGCCCGGAAAGAACAGAGGATCAATCACAAAGGAGTCCGTTGTGAAGGCCATTTCCGCTGAGTCGACAGCCAGGATGGCTGCATCGGTTTGTTCATTTAAGATCCTGTTGCCAAAATGTTTGATAAACAGATTTTCGATCAGCTCATGCATCATCTGGCCGCCGCTTCCGTGGCCCAGCAGTATGTTTTGTTCTCTGTTGCTCATGAACGGTATTTATAATATGTTGCACAGGTTCCCTCCCCGGAAACCATGCAGGCTCCAACGGGATCCGACGGGGTGCATTGTTTTCCAAAAAGGCCGCAATCGACGGGTGTTTTGAGTCCCCGCAGGATTTTTCCACAGATACATCCTTTAGGTTCTCCTGATTCAGGCACTTCGATGATAAAGCGTTTTTCTGCATCAAATTCCGAATACGCTTCACGGATCATAAGTCCGCTTAGGGGAATAAGGCCAAGTCCCCTCCAGCGGTCATCCCTTAACGCAAAAACCTCTTCCAGCAAGTGCTGGGCAATCTTATTTCCTTCCTGATGAACAACCCGCTGATACTGGACTTCAACCTTCGGCCTGCCTGATTCGATCTGAAGGGTCAGCATCAGGATCGCCTGCATCATATCCGCAGGTTCAAAACCCGATACGACAACGCCTAATCCACACCCTTCAGCAAGTTCATTGTAGATGGCCGTGCCGGTAATGGCGCTTACATGGCCCGGGGCAATGAATCCGTCTATCTTTACACCATCCTTTACCAACGCTTTCATCACAGGAGGCATGACCTTGTGGGCACTCAGCACAAAAAAATTGGTAATTTTGTCCTGCTTTGCCTTCACAATGGCTGCTGCTGTTGCCGGAGCCGTTGTTTCAAATCCTATTCCCAGAAAAACGACATTCTTATCGGGATGCTGTTTTGCAATTTCAAGGGCTTCCAGAACAGAATAAATAATGCGGATATCGCTTCCGTTTGCACGTTCTTTTTCCAGTGAGGTTACCGACCCGGGTACCCGGATCAGATCGCCATAGGTTGTGATGATCACACCCTGGATTTTGCTGTAGGCCATGGCCGTATCAATGAAGTGCTGGCTGGAAACGCAAACCGGGCAACCCGGACCTGAAACCAGGCGTATATTTGTCGGGAGCAGCGAAACAAGGCCAAAACGGTGAATGGCCATGGT
>JBBRRV010000279.1:0-2928 GCA_038246075.1 Bacteroidales bacterium | reverse complement strand
GGGGTAAACTAATCAATTTAATATTTAATTAGTTCCTTTTTAAACCATTTGTCCATCTCTTCATAATTAGCATCATTTCCTTGCAAAAAATCCATTGCATAGATTTCCAATAATTCAGCTCCTATTTTAATAGCATCTTCAATTGTTTTTATATTTTGAAAATAACTCTTGTATTCTTTCCGTGCTTGAAATGAAAGAATCTCATCAAGATAAAAAGATTGAAGTTCAAAATTATTGTCTTCATATAATTCCTTTATAGCATATAGTCCCAGTCTTTCTTTTACATCGTTGGTGCTGATTTTAGAAATTTGTATACGAGGTATGCTATCTCTAAATTCATATGAAAAGAATATACCTACATTACTTGATATAAATTTTGCATATAAAGCATAATCAAGGCTTTTAACTTCTTTTATTTTGAAATTGAAAGTTGAAATTAAGAAATCAAAATATTTGTTCAATATAGCAATATTTTTAGTGCTTTTCATTGTTAAAATCCCTTTAGAGGTATTGTTGGATATCCAGTATTTTGAATAATATCACGTTCAACTTGATAAAAAGGACTTATGATATTTGTACCTTTCGGTCCAATGTCATAAATTTTATAGCTCTGACTGATTTTAGAATTTAACCATCTTGAATTTCTTTGAAGTGCAGTATTTAATTCTTCAGGAGTCAATAACCTTCCAGCAGGAAAATTTTTCGACCACGCTTGATACCATTTTGCACCAATGGATTGGGCTGCAGGCTTTATTCTTGACATTCCTTCGCCAATAACAATTGCTTTGTTTGATTCGGCAATCCCCTTTATACCTAGATTTTGAGTTAAATTATTTAGACCTATCTCTAAAACTCCGCCAAATATGATTACATCTTCAATATTTACAGACGAATAATCAATTCGGCCGGAAGCTTTTTCCCACCATTTTGGGTTCCAAGGCCCAGAAGTATAAGTTCCCCCTGACTTAATATCAGCAATTGATTCAGCAGAATTAGGCCATTTATAATCAATTGTGCCTAAATTCCAAACATCACCACTTTTTGTCTCCCATTTACAATTAATATGTTGAATTTTAACACCATCTTTATCATTAACTTTAGTAATAGTTGTTGTTCCATTTGCCTTTACAACTAAGTCCCACGTGTCGTCATTCATTCCATTTGGATCTATCCTTAAAATAGGATTGTTCCTCACATATTGATATGTTGACCACGAATTGTATTTCTCCGCTAGCTGATCTACGCTATGCCACCTCCCGATCACCGGATCATAAAACCTGGCTCCGTAATCCAGCCAGTTCAGCCCCATTTCCCCCTGAAACAATTTACCATTGTAAAGATAGGCATTCGGCTTCCAGGTATCAATACTGTTGGCAGATAGTTCATTGATATTCATGCCAAACGGATAATAACTGTCAACCTGCCGGGTTTTCAGTAGCCCACCGTCCAGATGATATACAACCCGCACATTGCCCAGATGGTCCCTGATAAAGGCTTCGTTGCAGTATGGAGAACCATTGTCCCTGAGTACCACCCGCCCTTCGTCATAGTTTACCCAGGCAGGCAAATTGTTTTCATATACAAAGTTGCCGATAAAATCAGTTGTTTTGTTGAGACTGGCCTCAGCCGTAGTGTAATATTTCTGCTGTCGTTTTATACCTGCTGCATCATACAGGTATTCAACCCGCATATTACCGGTCATGGCAACAGATACAGGCAGGTTCTGATAGTTATAACTGATATCCAAAATACCCTTGTTAATGTCCTTGATCAGGTTCCCGTTTTGATCATAAGCATATTCGGGATTAGTTCCGTCATAATAATGTCCGTTATCCGCAAAGTCACCACTATTACCGGTACCAACAGCATCGTCAACGGCGATGAGTTTGTTGCCATAGTAAGTATATTTGAGATCGTCAATTGGAGCCGGATTGTTGTTGGGCATCAGCAGTCCATAGCGTTTCATCGTCAAAATATTACCGTTCAAATCATATGGTCTGTAACCTACCGCTGTGGATCCATTATCAATGAATTCTGAATATTTATGATTAAGCACCCAGACATTCCCGGATGCTTCGGCATACCTTCCCGAAAGTAACTTGTTGAGTTTATCGTAAGCGTATACATATGCCTTTTGCCCGACTGTGCTCGGGTTTGTGGTGCCAAAAGGCTGGGCTGTCTGCCAGATGGCGCCCGAAATGTTCCCGTCAAAGGCTGGCGTGTTCATCAGTCCGGTATTTTGGCTTTCATATAATAATTCCATCCCAAACAGGCTACCCGTTGCCGATACAAGCGCCGGATCGTTTATTTTGGTCAGCCACCCCCGGATGTTATAGGTATAACCCGTCGTTTGCAGCAGGTAATTGTCGTCTTTTATTTGTTTCGATTTTAACTGGCCCAGCGTATGATATGCATACGTTACGATTCTGTCCGGACCGGAATTATTAAACCGGTATCTTAGTGTCGTTGGCCGGCCGGCCACATCGTATACATAATTTGACTCTTCACTGAGATTAAAAGTATTGCCCATTGTAGTTGCCCGATGCCGGTGCACCGTTTTGATAATGTGTTTTGTAAGTCCACCGTACAGATTTGTATAATCATCGATGCCCCTGGCATGGTTCTGTGTCCGCGTTTGTATAGGGCGTCCGTAAATATCATAATACACCGCAGTTGGATAGAGGACATCATTGAAATTTACGCTTTCGACTGTTGGTAATCCACTTACATGGGTGAGTTCAGGCATATAGACTCCATATGCGTCCTTCTCCAATGTAAACGGAAGGTTACAGAAATTTATATCTTCATCATTTCCGTTATACCATAGTCCCCTGATCGAATATTTATCATAATAATTTAAAGTGAGTAGCGTGCAGAGTGCATCATATTCTCCGATTACCGGGAATGCGACATCAGTATAAAATGCTT
>JBBRRV010000278.1:0-2932 GCA_038246075.1 Bacteroidales bacterium | reverse complement strand
TCCCGAATCGTTACCTTTCGAAATTCAGTTCGGGATGTCCAAACGCCTGAAGCACCTTCCTTTTCGCTATTCACTTGTGTTGAACCACATCGAAAAGTGGGATCTTACCTATAACGATCCTTACGATAACCGCATTGACCCACTAACCGGCGAAGCACTGAATGGAGGAAGCAAAAACGGTTTTTTGGATAAAGCCATGCGCCATGTGGTTATCGGCGGAGAATTTATGCCCGCAAAGTTCCTCAGCTTCCGCCTGGGGTACAATTACCAGCGCCGGCAGGAACTTAAGCTTTCAACCCGCCCTGCCACAGTTGGTTTCTCATGGGGTATCGGGCTAAAGATCTCCAAATTCAATTTCAGTTATGCGCGTGCCACTTATCACCTTGCCGGCTCGCCCAATTTTATCACCATCTCCACCAACCTCGGCGATTTCTTTAAACACAATTGACTCCTTATTCATTTTTAAGCACTTTGCTAAGGGATTCAATGCGTCATATTTTCGCTACTTTTGCATAAAATTTTTTCACTTTTCACTTTTCACTTTTCACTTTTCACTTTTCACTTTTCACTTTTCACTTATTATTTATTATTTATTAATCAACGTGCAAGTAACTATCGATCCCCATGCCGGATTCTGTTTTGGGGTCGGCCAGGCCATCCGGGAAGCCGAGCATGCGCTCGACAGCGGTGAAAAGATCTATTGCCTGGGCGATATCGTGCACAATGCCGTGGAACTGGACCGCCTGAAAGCAAAAGGGCTGGAAGTAATTGATATCATGCGTTTTAGCGAACTGCAATATTCCACAGTGCTGATCAGGGCACACGGCGAACCACCCTCAACATTTGAAATCGCCGAAAAAAATCACCTGGTGATTATTGACGCTACCTGCCCCATCGTTCAGAAACTGCAGCAGCGCATTCATAAACAATACTCCGGCAAAGAAATCCAGACCCAGATTGTGATCTTTGGAAAAAAAGGGCATGCTGAAGTAGCCGGACTTTCGGGACAGACAGATGACAAAGCCATTATTGTAAGTTGTGAGGCCGATCTGCTGCAAATCGATTTTGCCAAACCTGTAAAGTTGTTTTCCCAAACCACCATGGACAGCGAAGCCTTCGGTGCGGTCAGCCTTGAGATTGAACGCCGCATGCAGCAGGAAATCCCAGGTAGTGAACCCGAGGTTTTTGATACCATTTGCCGCCAGGTCTCGGGAAGGGCTCCCATCCTGAAAGAATTCGCAGCAGAAGTTGATGTGCTTATATTCGTCAGCGGAAGCAAGAGCTCAAATGGCGCTTACCTCTTCGAAATCTGCAGGAAGGCTAATCCTCGCTCCCATCGGGTTTTGGATGCTGACGGTTTAAGCGCCGACTGGTTTGAAAAGGCGCATCATGTTGGCGTATCGGGTGCCACATCCACTCCCCTGGCGCAACTGCAGGAGGTGGCCCACAGGATTGAAGAAATTACAGCCGACAAACAAGACTGATCACCATTCAATAACAACAAGCCAGCAAGCATGTACCTGAAGAAACTTTCGCTCATCAATTTTAAGAATTACACAGAGGCCAATCTCGAATTCTCGGAAAAGATCAATTGTTTTGTCGGCAACAATGGCGCAGGAAAGACCAACCTGCTGGATGCCATTCATTATCTTTCCTTCACAAAAAGCTATTTTAATACTGTTGATGTGCAGAACATCCGCCATGAAGCTGATTTTTTTGCCGTCCACGGAGAATACAGGCGCAACGGAGGCCCCCCTGAGCAGCTAAGTTGTATTCAGAAACGCAACCAGAAAAAAATATTTAAACTCAACAATAAAGAGCACGAGCGCCTGGCCGATCATATCGGGCTCTATCCATTGGTTATGGTTTCACCCTACGACTATGACCTGATCAATGATGGCAGCGAAATGAGGCGCAAATTTATTGACAGTGTTATTTCGCAATTCGACAGGGTTTACCTTGACGATCTTATCCATTATAACAAAGTACTGGCCCAGCGAAATGCATTGCTGAAACAATTTGCCGACGAAAACTATTTCGATGGCAGTATGCTGGGGATTCTTAACGATCAACTCACACCTCCCGGGCACCGGATTTTTGAAAAACGTAAAAATTTCCTTCACGACTTCGCTCCTATTTTTACCCAATATTATGGTTTGATCACAGGCGAGCAGGAAGACGTCAGCATTTTCTATTTATCGAATCTGTTGGATGAAGATTTTGGGCAATTGCTCGTTTCGTCGCTCGACCGCGACAAGGCCATGCGCTATACAACTGCCGGCGTGCATAAGGACGATCTCGATTTCAGGATCAATGGCTTCCCGCTCAAGAAATTTGGTTCGCAGGGGCAGCAGAAATCCTATATGATCGCCATCAAACTGGCCCAATATGAGTTTACACGACAGAAAGTCGGGTTTAAACCTGTCCTTCTTTTTGATGATATTTTCGACAAACTCGATTCACTCCGTGTTGGGAAACTAGTGAAACTGGTAAGCAATGATAGTTTCGGGCAGGTTTTTATATCGGATACACAGCTCGAACGCATTGATCAGATTTTTAAATCTATAAAAATCGGGCATAAAGTGTTTAGTGTCGCCGAAGGCACTGTCGGCGAAGAAAAAACATAAAAAAACATTTCATAACTGCGCTTCATACAGCCGGCATATAAAACTTATCAACAAGCAGGGTGGTAATTTAGAATGACCGAATAAAATCATACCTTTGTTGAACGTGCAGAAGCACTTAATTCAGGTGTTAATGCACTCACATAAAATACGTTAAGTACCACTATGGGAAAGGTCATTACAATAGCCAATCAAAAGGGCGGTGTAGGAAAAACCACAACAGCCATCAATCTTGCTGCGGCATTGGCAGTGCTTGAGTTTAAAACACTTCTGATTGATGCCGACCCTCAGGCGAATGCCACAAGCGG
>JBBRRV010000277.1:0-2934 GCA_038246075.1 Bacteroidales bacterium | reverse complement strand
GCGCTGTCAGGCGCCGCACACCGGCTGTTACACGATTGAAATCGCCACCTTTTCTATAACCGGAATAAGCCACCTGATCAGTGCCATCAAGTGAAATGATCAGCTTGTTAAGTCCTGAATGGATTGTCCCCAGTGCATTTACCTCATCAAGGAAATGCCCGTTGGTAGAAGTGGCCACATAGATCTTTTTGCTGTGCGCATAAGCAACCATGGCATGAAAATCAGGATGCAGATAGGGTTCACCCTGGAAATAGAGTGTAAGGTACAACAGGTGACTGCTCATCTGATCAATACTGCTGCGATATAAATCCATATTCATAAATCCCTTTGGTCTTGAAAGGGTGTTCATCCCGGTCGGACATTCCGGGCAATGTAGATTACAAGAGGTAGTTGGCTCAAGCGCCACGGCAAACGGGAGACCTGGATTCGACACCCGACCGGTCATCACATAAGAAAGATAACCCAGGCCAAGCCGCACCATATTATATGCTCGCCGGGCATTCAGCATACGAGCCAATGCTGCAATATCAGCAAGTTTGCTCAATTTATTCATAGATTGCCGGGTTAAACTGCACCAGAAGCTAGTGTAAATTTGATATAAAATAATTTGCGCGGGGCGAAATTACATCCTTTCGGTAAGTTTCTGCACGATCCTGAAGTGGCTCAGGAATTCCCTTGCAATGATACGTAAAACTGTGTATGCGGGAATGGCCAATACCATCCCCAGGATGCCGGCAACGCTTCCAGCCATCAGGAAAACAATAAAAATCTCAAGTGGGTGTGCTTTTACGCTCCCCGAATAGATAAAAGGCTGCAGGAAATAATTATCCATCATGGTTGCGCCTGTAAACACTCCGGCAATTTCTAAGGAAACCGGCAATATTTGAGAAAAAGCACCTGTCGCTATGCAGGTTGTTATGCCCAACAGTACACCAATTGTAAGACCTATGAGCGGTCCGATATAGGGTATTAAATGCATTAATCCGCCCAGAAAACCAAGCAGCAAAGCATTCTTTATCCCGATAATGGTAAGACCGATGGAGATCAGCGTCATCATGGCCAGGAGTTCGAGACAGACCCCAATAAAATAACGGGTTAAAATATACTTGGAGTCGACTAATATATGGGTGGTCTGCTTGTGATAACGCATAGGGACAACCAGCAGAATTATGTTCAAGAACATCTTTTCATCCTTAAGAAAGAAAAAAGTGATAAATATAATTGCAGTTATGCCTATAAACAGAGATCCTGTGAAATTGATCAATTGACCAATAATATTCGAAAATGTGGTGAAGTTCAGAAAGGTTTTTAATTTAAAAATGACGGTGGCTTCCAGTGTCTCGTTTGGGGCTATGATACCCAGATCTGAAAGCTGATGCTGCAGGGAATTGATCGGCCCCTGAAGTCTTTCGGTTAACATCTTTACGTCAATTGATGAGATAACATTTGCCTCACCTACAATAAGCGGAACAAAAGTCCCGATAAGTGCGGCAAAAATGATAATAATAGCCAGCAAAGCTACAGCTGCACTTAAGGTATGCGGAAATCTGAACCGTCCGATATGCACCGAATCCAGGAACCTGACGATCGGTTGACCCATTATGGAAAGAACAGCTGAGATGAGCATATATGCCAGGATTGCAGAAAAATACCATGCCAGGTATACGGCGAATGCCAGCAATAAGATGATACCTATGGTGCGGAGGGTCTTATTCATCATAGATGGATTAAAATTCAAAACGAAGATAAGTTAAATTGATAAAATAAGGTCAATATCTGCTTTTTTGAACAAATCCGCACATGCAAATTCTTACGAATATTCGATAGACTGGCACGCTTATTCATCAAACTGGCACGCTTATTCATTTTGCCCTTTTTTTAGATTAAAAGAATATACTTTCGCTTTTTAAAAAAAATAATGTTCATGAAAATTGTAACAACACTTTTATTTTTGCAAAGAATATCAAAATCATTATTGATTGGAATGTTTTTGTTATTTATGCAGTCATTGCCAGTTTGTGCGAAAGCAATCAGTATTTCGACCCAGGGTAATGTCTCAGGTGCAAATCCATCGAATGCATCACTCCTTGGCGGAGCCTATTTTATGGTTTTAATGGGTGTTGGTTATCTCATCAAATGCTTCTTTAATCTCAGGAAAAGTAAGCGTGAAAGTGCTCAGTAATATTTCCCTGATACTCCCACATGCTACCCGGCAATGATGGCGCCCCATCTATCAATATAATTTTCGCAAACGGAACCTGGCTGATGGATTTTCAGGGCAGGGATTATTTGCCGCGAATAACACAAGACTACCAACCTCCATCTAACTAATTGCAATTATTAAAAAAGTAACAAGATAGCAATTCTAAAAACCAGTGTTCTAACTTACAAGTAAATACAATCAAACCACACCCTCTGCTGCAGGAAACTATATCAATTCCAGCTATACTGCACGTAACCTATGGTAGCAAATCATTAACAGCAATTCTGCAATGAAGGAATTTATTGTTTCTCCCAATCCCTGCAATGGAACATTTTCATTATCGCTTTCCAATTGTCAGGAACAGAATTTCATTGCCTACATTTTCACAATCACAGGAAGCCTGATCTATGAATCCTCGATCAGTTTTGCCGGTACCGGAAGTCTCCAGCTCATTGATCTCCATAACGTACCAGAAGGGAAATACTTTATTTTTCTGCGGGGTAGCGTAGATTTTTTCACCCAAAAAATTGTAGTAAGCCACCAGGCTATGCAACATGCCTAATAATTTACAACTGTTTTGTGCATGATTAGGCATTCCCTTCCAAACAGCCATCCTGCTTAATAAGTTTATATGCTTTTGAAAGCTTATAATTCTCCTGTTTTCAGCGTGCTTAATCCGATCCTGGGGTGCGCCGGATTATTTTCACAAAGCGCTCCTGTATTTGCCCTGT
>JBBRRV010000276.1:0-2984 GCA_038246075.1 Bacteroidales bacterium | reverse complement strand
TGCCATTCAGGCCGCAACGCGCTATGCCATTGAAGTTCCTTATAAAGTGATGCAAAGAGCTTACGAATCTTTACCCATTATAAGGGCGATGGCTGAGCAGGGAAACCCAAATTCAGTAACAGATGCAGGCGTCGGAGCTCTGGCTGCGCGGTCTGCAGTGATGGGCGCATTTTTGAATGTGAAGATCAATGCTGCCGGGCTCAGTGATAAGGCGTTTGTTGAGGATATCCTCGAAAAAGGCACTTTCATTGAACAGCAAGCCATGGCGCAGGAGCAGGAAATCCTCGCCATCGTCAACAGTAAAATAGCAGGGTAAAACGGATCTTTAGTTTAATTGGTGTATATTCACTTTAAAAGCTCAATCATAAGATAATGCACGCTATTTTCACCGTCGGCTTACTCTATTTTGCATCTTTCTTCAGCATCATTAATCCACTTGGCGTAATGCCTGTTTTCATGACCATGACTGCCGGTATTTCACGGCAAGAACAAAAGCGAACAGCATTAAAAGCAAGCCTTACCGCTTTCTTTACCCTGGTTCTTTTCGCTTTTGGCGGACAGATTTTATTTAAGTTTTTTGGAATTTCTGTCGATAGTTTCCGCGTGGTAGGCGGTATTATATTCTTTATCATGGGTTATGATATGTTACAGGCCCGGCTTGGAAAAATCAGAATTGACGAAGGGTCAGTGAAAAAATATGTGGATGATATATCGATCACCCCGCTAGGGATCCCGATGCTGGCCGGTCCGGGCGCTATCACCAATTCGCTGGTGCTGATGGAGGATTCTTCGTCGCTTGAACTCAAAGTGGTGCTCATCTTTGTCATTGCCCTTACCTTGCTGCTGACTTATATTATTCTGTTAGGTTCGGGCAGTATCATGAAAGTTCTGGGCGATACAGGCAATAAGGTAATGATGAAACTCATGGGACTTATCTTAATGGTTGTAGCTGTTGAATTTTTCTTTGCCGGCCTCAGGCCGATTCTGCAATCGATCTTTCATATCACATCCTAAAATGAAATTTTCCGATAATGACCCCGTCTTTGATGTGACGAAGTTCACGCTTCTGCCCCGGTATTTTGATCATCAAAGTTTTCTGCATGGTATCAATCATACCTACCGTGTGATGTATCATTGCCTGGAACTGGGCGGTTTGATGGAGAGCAGGAAGGCTGCATTGCTGGCCTTTATGGGTGCATTTATTCACGATATGGCGAGGAAAAATGATGGCTATTGCACCGGTCATGGCGCCTGGGCTACCACGCACAAGCTACCGCTCTTTCACGGACTTTTTATGGCATCAGGGGCTTCTGAAGCAGAACTGAAACTGATTGCGCGCGCTGTTCATTACCATTCTTTATCCATCGATTTACCCGCTACCGATCCGGCCTGGATGGTGAGTGCAATCCTTAAGGATGCCGATGCGCTCGACCGCATCCGGTTAGGAGAAAACAATCTCAGACCTGAATACCTGCGCTTCAGTGAATCTCACGGTCTGATTGCTTCTGCAAAGGTCCTGTACTACAAATGCGCTGCTGAACCGCTTGCTTCATTTGGGGAACTGCCTGGTATGGATGAGGGCATGGGCATGTGACCATCCACTAAATATGACATTTGTCGTAAAATTTGCGACAAATGTTGTATCTTTGTGTTGTAAATAGGTGTACTTATGGATCAGCCATTCAATATTCTCGAAGAAAGTAAAATGACCTATGGTTCTGTTAATGACAGGGATGTTTTCCGCCTGATAGATGCCATCAGGGCTGGGATCCATTTTCCTGTATTTGCTTCCATTGCAAAGCAGAGTTCATTCAGCCTGTATGAATGGTCGGGTTTTCTGCATTTATCAGAAAGGACAATGCAGCGGTATCAAAAGGAAAATAAAACTTTTGATCCCTTATCCTCCGAAAAGATCCTTGAAATCCTGCTGCTTACCAGGCTGGGGGTCGAAGTATTCGGCAACAGCGAAAAGTTTACTTCCTGGCTTGAAACCAACAACCTGGTGCTGGGCAGCAAAAAACCAAAAGAATTCTTAGATAATACATTCGGGATAGGTTTGCTGAAGGATGAACTTAACCGCATAGCGCATGGCATCCTGGCATGATCGTCTACCGGCTCAGCAAGTCAAAATATAGCACCGACCTTTCAGGGAGAGGAGCAGAGCTCAGCGGAGGGCGCTGGAACAGCAAGGGTGTTGCGATGATCTATACAGGTGAATCAAGAGCTTTGTGTACAACGGAAATAGCTGTTCATACGCCCCTGGGCAATATTCCCTCGGATTATGAAATCGTTTCCATCGGGATCCCTGACGACGCATCAATTGGTGCAATTGATGTTACCACGCTGCCTGAGCATTGGAGAACATTTCCCCACCCGTATTTTACCCGGGAAATCGGCGACCAATTCATTTCTGATCAGGTTTACCTTGCTTTAAAAGTTCCTTCGGCAGTTGTTCCGGGAGATTTTAATTTTTTGCTGAATCCGCATCACAAAGATATTTCAGCGGTCAAAATCAAGTCCATAGCTGTGTTTGAATTTGATGAAAGGCTTTTTGTAAAGTAGGCATTAGGCAGTAGGAGAAAGGAGAAAGTGAAAATAAAAGATAAAAGTTAAAAGGCAAAAGGCGAATGGCAAATGACAAATGGCAAATGGCAAAATGCATTAGGTAAGCGGCAATATGTCCGATATTAAAAAACGAGCACATTATTATAAAAGAAGCAATATTAGAAAACCAACTCCAGGCACTTTAGGCACTCCCAACTTTAGGCACTTTTTTTAAGGCACTTAAGGCACTATAGCGCACTCTAGGCACTCTAGGCACTCCCAACTTTAGGCACTTTTTTAAGGCACTCCCAACTTTAGGCACTTTTTTAAGGCACTTCACTAAGGCACTTCCTATTAACGGTCATCCGAGTAGTTTTGGTGCCAAAGCGGATAGGGTACCACCGGCCGGCTAAGATCATCCAGGAAATTGAAATCATCCC
>JBBRRV010000275.1:0-3000 GCA_038246075.1 Bacteroidales bacterium | reverse complement strand
GGATGAACTCTTCGAAGCCATTACGCTCATCCAGACACACAAAAGTGTTCGTTTCCCGATTGTTCTTGTTGGAAAAGAATACTGGAGCGGTCTTTTGGAGTGGATAACATTACGTATACTGGAAGAAAAGAATATCGCACCAGATGATATGAACATTTTCACCCTTGTGGATGATGCGGAATCAGCCGTTCGCATTATTGAAGATTACTATAAAAAGTACTCACTGAAGCCAAACTTCTAAGGATTTTTGCTTCGTCTGGAGAAGACAACTACCATTAAAAAAGGGATTAGCCGGTACTAACTTTAAGTAGGATGAGGACGAGAGACGAGAGACGAGGGTCGAGGGTCGAGGGGCGAGGGACAAGGGACGATTGGTATCAATATCGATCCTGGTACTTGGAATTTGGAACTTGGAACTTATTTTTTAGGATATAATTAGCTGTTTAATAGAGAAATATATTCATGCCAGATTAAATTTCCATTTGACTACCTGCTAATTATTAGTTTACGGTAGGCAATACCCTGAACTTCTCCGTATGATTTGCGGAGCGTTATCCTGCATATATATATCCCTGGTGTAAGGGTGCTCAGCGGCACTTCAATTTCCTTAACAAGTGATTGAGATCCGGAGCCATAGCATCGGTTTCCCGTTATTCCAAAAATTACTGTTTCCACGCTTCCTGATTTAAGTTTCGTGTCAATGTTGACATAAACCTTATCGGAGGCTGGATTGGGATAGAGCGATACCTGGATTCCCGGTTCCTCAAGGGGTACGTTAATGCCGATTGGTTGTGGCATGATACCACGGTAAAATGCCAATCCACCTGAATAATTGCCAACAACAAGGTCAGGGTATGCATTGGCATCGGCCTGCAGGACGGCAGCACCCGTTCGTAAACCATCATTATAGCCCTCTGTATTCGATTCCACTTTTAAGAAACTGCCGCTAAGGTTACCTGTGATATTTTTATAATAATGAATACCGCTCAATTCCGCGCCCAGCATAAGACGCCATTTCCCATCGCTTCCTTTAAAGAAGCATGGTGTGCTGTAACCATAATACGACAGCTGGGAATCAGTGATATCAACCTTTCCAAGAAAATCATTAATAAGCGAAAACTTAGGTTGCTGCCGTGTACCGGTATTCCTGAAATAGCTTAGCCGGCCGTCACGTTTACCGCATACGATATCTGGCAAACCATCTCCGTCAAGATCGATGATCTGGGGTGTGCTGAAAGCATCTGCCTTCAGCATCTGGTAATTGAGGACAGGTTGCGCATACTCAGGTAGTTTACCGGGCCCTGCCAGGTTCTCCAGATAAATAAACGTGCCATCCGCATTTCCGATCAGCAGATCTTCATCCCCATCTCCATCCATGTCACCGGTGGCCGGGTATGCTGCAATAATTTTTAAAGCCGAAAGACGGGCATAATCGTCATCCTCCAGTTTGAAAGACGGGTTGGCCTTTGTTCCCGTATTCCGCAGATAAGCCAGTCGCGAATGATAAATGCAACGCAGATTTCCGCTCTCGTAATAACTTGTATCCATGTAACCATAATTTCCCACCAGCAGATCGGTAAGGCCATCGCCATCCACATCTGAAGCAACCGGGTAGGCTCCGGAACCAAAATCAAGCATTCCGCCTTGCAGGAAATCCCTGGATTGCAAAGTAAATACAGGCTTCAGGGCAGTGCCTGAATTCATGTATAACCAGGAGGAATGGTCCGAATTGCCTTTTGTAAGGCTTGGATCAAAAGGAGAAACAATCATATCCTTTAGCCCATCATCATTTACGTCCAAAAGGCATGCAGCAGGGAAAGAAACCAGATTAACCGCCTGGGGGCCTGCAGGAAATGTCTGGTCAACTGCGGTTATGCTAGCATGAAGGGAATCTCCCCCGTTCCACAGTGCTTTCAGCTGCGGATAATCAACATCGCCGATGATCAGATCTTTATCCCTGTCGCCTTCCAGAGATAATGCGAGAAGTGTGGAACCATTATGTTTAGGTTCGGAATCTTTCACAGGAAAAGCTGATGCATTGTCAGCGGATTTGCTGTTTAGGCAGGTATCGAGAATAATTTCATTGGAGTTTGCCGATACGGCAAAACGCCCCCAGCAGAGTTCAGTCCTTTTGAATTCAAGCGAATCGGCGTTGCCATATTTCTCGACGGAGACATTATCATGATGTTCCAAAAATGAACCCAGGCCCCAGAAGGTCAGAATATCGAGGTCCCCGTCACCGTCGAGATCACAAATGGCAGGATACTCGGCATAACTCACAAAGATATTGGTATAGGTCGAACCCTGAAGTGACCTGAGGTAAGGATGTGTTACCTGTGTGAAATGGGGAACCCCCGATTTGCTGTTCCTGAAAACCTTTATTCCTCCCGTGGTATAGGTAAATATATCTTCACGTCCGTCCTTGTTATAATCAATCAACTGCATCCAGTGTTCCATGGCAGGAAAAAACCTGCTGTAGTAAGGTGCGTAGACATATCCGGAAAACCCGGCGGTTTTTTTAATGAAAGGGAGCAGGCGGTTGCCCGTCATGTCAAAGACGACGAGGTCCTTTATGCCATCGCCATTTAAATCGATCGCACCATATTGGCAGGAATTCATCCCTCCGGCAAAACCAAAAGCGAATGCAGCTCCATCGCTGCGTGTGCATGCAAGTGCTGTATCGCGTTTAAAACTGAAATCATGAGTATTCTGGGCATTGGCTCCAACAGCAAAGCATGCCAATAGTGTTGAAAGCAGGATTTTAACAAGCCAGCGCATCCGTAAATATCTTGGATTAAACCTATCTTCGCCGTCAGTCATTTGTAATTTTCGCATATGATTTCACGAAAGTAAGCAAATCAGCGGAAAGCAAATGCCCCGTCACGGCGAAATACTTAACAAACGTGCATTGGTTAATTCCAAATGTTATGCTATATTTGCACCCTCTTAAAATAAAGCTGAACTAACCGCTTAACAATAAATAACATGCAGAATAAAGGT
>JBBRRV010000274.1:0-3036 GCA_038246075.1 Bacteroidales bacterium | reverse complement strand
GCTGCAGGTCAAGGGTAAAGATTTCAGTAGCCAGGTCGGCTCCGGTGGCATCCGGCGATAACCGGCTTGCCGCCGAATTTATCATGCGGATGAGTTCTTCCCTTGCACTTCTAAGGTTTTCCCATGCTTTTCCCGATACATAAACCTGTTGTGACAGGTTGTGATCAAATTCATCCCTCAGTGCCTGCGTAAGCGCTGAATGTAATTCCGCAGCCGACATGCCCGGACGATTCACCCTGAGCAGCAACGCTGCCGGGGAAATCCTTTCGAGCAGCAACACCAGCCGCTCATAAGCCTGCAAACGTAAAGGAAGCATCGTTTTCTGAATTTCGAGTTTCATTTTGTGCTGATTAAAGAGCGCTTGCCATTTCTCATCCTTTTCCAGGAACTGCCTGACCATAAGATAGGCAAGCATCGCCACAATAAGGGCTGGAATGGTTAGCTTTAAAATTTCGGTAAGGATATACATGCTGCGATTGTATAATGAGATTTGTCAGGCAAAGGTCGCAATTTTTGTCCTTTTTAATATTGCCTAAGCCCTGATATTTAAATTTACTAAATTTGCTGAACTTTTTTCATGCCTAAAAGTCAAACATCATGAATATTTTATCTGACAGGATCAATAAACTTGCCGAATCAGAAACCCTTGCCATGTCGCGTAAAAGCCGCGAGCTGAAAGCCTTAGGTCACGATGTAGTTAATCTCAGCCTGGGAGAGCCCGATTTTTTCACTCCCGAGCATATCAAAATAGCAGCCAAGGAAGCACTGGATGGAAATTTCACATTTTATCCGCCGGTAGCCGGCTACCTTGACCTGAGAGAAGCTATTTGCCACAAACTCAAACGCGACAACAGGCTCACCTTTACCCCTGACCAGATCGTTGTAAGCACAGGCGCCAAGCAAGCCATTGCCAATTGCGTGCTTACATTGCTTAATCCCGGAGATGAAATTATAATTCCGAGTCCTTACTGGGTTTCCTACAAGGAAATCATCAAATTGGCTGATGCAGAAGGTGTTTTCGTGCCAGCCAAGCTCGAAAATGATTTTAAAATTACGCCTGAACAACTGGATGCTGCCATTACACCAAAATCAAAGGTGTTCCTGTTCAGCAGCCCATGCAATCCCACAGGATCTGTATACAGCCGTAGCGAACTGGGAGCGCTTGCTGAAGTTCTCGCCCGGCATCCTGACATCATTGTAATTTCCGACGAAATTTATGAACATATTAATTTCGTAGGCAGCCATGAAAGCATTGCCCAATTCGATATTATCCGCGACAGGGTCGTTGTTATCAACGGTGTATCAAAAGGTTTTGCCATGACCGGATGGAGGCTTGGTTACATGGCCGGTCCGCGCATTATAGCCCAGGCCTGCGACAAACTGCAGGGACAGATAACATCCGGTACATGCACCATTTCCCAGCGCGCCGCTATTGCAGCCATGAACACCAATCCGGAGACCAGTGCCGACTTGAAATCCATGCTGGAAGCATTCCACAGTCGTCGCGATCTGATGCTCGAATGGCTGATGGAAATCCCGGGAATTAAAACAAATGTTCCCGCCGGCGCCTTCTATATTTTTGCTGATGTCAAATATTTTTTCGGCAAGTCCAATGGTACTGTGACGATTAATTCCGGATCAGATTTTTGCGATTACCTGCTCGACACCGTTTATGTGGCACTTGTGCCAGGTGTGGCCTTTGGCGATCCTGATTGCATCCGCATATCCTATGCCACTTCTGCCGACAAGCTGAAAGAAGCTGTCCGCCGCATGAAAAGTGCATTATCAAAATTTAAATAACTTACTGAGCATGATGCGAAGCGGCAAAGAGATTGAAAAATTGTTTGAAGCCTTTAACAACCTTAATGTGCTGGTTGTCGGGGATGTAATGATCGATTCTTACCTTTGGGGAAAAGTCGAACGCATTTCGCCGGAAGCACCTGTTCCCATCGTATCGGTGTACCGGCGTGAAAGCCTGCTCGGCGGGGCTGCCAATGTAGCACTCAACCTCAAAGCCCTGGGAGCTAACCCCATCCTGTGCGCTGTCATAGGCAATGATGCCCGTGGCGACGAATTCCTGAAACTGCTGAAAAAAGAAGGACTGGATACCTCGGGCATATGCCGCAGCGACGCACGCATCACCACAACAAAATTCCGGATTATCGGGAATAAAGCTCAGATGCTCAGGGTTGATGAAGAAGTTGATTCAGATATTAATTCTGACGATACGGTGAACCTCCTTGCTGTTGTTTCGCGGATCATTGAACATGCCGGTGCGGCTGTAATCATTCTCCAGGATTATAACAAAGGTGTGCTTACACAGCATTCCATCAGCCGGATCATCGACATTGCGCATAAAAATAACATTCCGGTAACTGCTGACCCCAAGAAAACAAATTTCGAAATATACAGGGGCATTGCATTGTTTAAACCAAACCTGAAGGAACTGCGCGAAGGACTCAAAATGGAAATCGAACCCGGCGATAAAAGCCAGTTGCTGCAAGCCATTAACCGTTTGCATGAGCAACAATCCATTGAAACGGTCCTGACCACCCTCTCGGAATCAGGCGTACTCATCAGCCGGCATAAGGATGGCCAACCCCGCGAGGTTGTCAGCCTTCCGGCGCACCTGCGCGCTATTGCCGATGTCTCGGGAGCCGGCGATACCGTGATCAGCGTCGCTTCACTGTGCCTAGCGCTGGGAACATCAATTCATGAACTTGCCGCTATTTCGAATCTTGCCGGTGGCCTGGTTTGCGAACATGTGGGTGTAGTACCCGTTAACAAAGAAAAACTTCTGGCCGAAACCCTCGCGCTGGCTAACCGATAGACCTGGCGTATGGATTTAGCACAACAATCAAAGCCCAACGGCAAAAAAGAGCAAGTCAGGCTGATGTTCAACAACATTGCCCACCGTTACGATTTTCTCAACCATTTCTTATCCGTAGGAATCGACCGCTCCTGGAGAAATATCCTTATCCGCAAAATGGGGCAATACCACCCTGCGGACATCCTGGATGTAGCCACCGGCACGGC
>JBBRRV010000273.1:0-3039 GCA_038246075.1 Bacteroidales bacterium | reverse complement strand
ATGGTGCCGATATAGGGCTGAGCAGGTGAATCTGTTTTGGAAAGTCCAAATCCAATGGCAATAATGATGATGCCAAGTACGATGACGAACATAATTTTGAGATTTATTGTGGTTAAAGGACCCGTGAATAAGTGGTAAATATACTTAAATATGTTTATTGTCAGGCATTACAACACATGTCAGGAGAATTGTTTTCAAATTTGAAAATGCTTATCTCATTGTGCCATCGTAAAACCCGGCAAAGTGTTGTGCCTAAAAAACAAGAAAGTGAATTTTTGATCATAGCAAAAATGAATGCGTAGTTTAGCTCGTTATAACTACAGTATTTTGTACATTTATTGACGCTTTTCAGGGTAGTCAGAGCATTCTTTAAAATGGTCATCAGCTGCATATGCAGCTACCGGGAGGGGCTGGTTTTAAATGAGTTTAGTATTCAAATGCTGACAAATTCTGATATAGTTATGTGAAAAAACGTCATTTAACTACTGGCGCAATCAGATAAATATTATATATGAAATTCCACTAAAACACTGCAACAAAAGCTTATAATATGAAAAAGAATCAAACGATTGACATCACAAAACCTGTCCTGGTAACGGGCGGTTCAGGGTATATAGCCTCCTGGATCATCAAAACCCTTCTCGAAAAGGGATTTGCAGTGCGAACTACTGTGAGGAACAAAACTGATATTGATAAGTATAAGCACTTTCTGAAAATGGCTGAAAACAGTAAGGGTTCGCTTGAGATTTTTGAATCCGATCTGCTCATCAATGGTTCGTTCAGCGAAGCCATAAAAGATTGTGAGTTGGTTTTTCACACTGCATCGCCTTTTAAAATTGCAGGAATCAAAAATCCCCAGACTGATCTTGTCGACCCAGCGCTTGAGGGTACCAGGAATGTATTGCTTTCGGCTAATGCAACACCATCGGTAAAGCGGATTGTGCTGACAGCCAGTGTAGCAACGATCTATGGCGACGCCGTGGAATCAGCACAGGCCAAAGATGGTGTTTTTACCGAAGAGGACTGGAACAAAACCAGCAGCCTGAAGCATCAGCCATATTCCTATTCGAAAACCGTTGCTGAAAAGGAAGCCTGGAAGATAGCAGGAGAGCAGGAGCAATGGGATTTGGTTACGGTTCATCCGGGCTTTGTTCTTGGGCCATCGTTAACGAAGAGAAGCGATTCGACAAGCATTGATTTTATGATTTCAATCCTGAACGGAAAATATAAGATGGGCGTTCCCGACCTGTATTTTGGAATTGTTGACGTAAGAGATATTGCATTCATCCAGGTTGCTGCAGGACTTACGCCAGCCAGTCATGGCCGGTATATAGCGGTTTCCGGCTCGATGGGAGCATTGGAAATGGCCGGTATTCTGCAAAAGGCGTACCCTGATAATTTCAAAATACCCAAAAAGAAGTTGCCCAAATGGCTGTTATATCTTTTTGGACCGGCACAGGGATTTTCATGGAAATTTATTCGGAAAAACGTCGGGATACCGGTCGGGTTTGATAATTCGCGCAGCAGGGGAGAACTTGGCGTAAATTACCATTCCATTCAGCAAACACTGATAGATCATTCAGCGCAGATTATTAAAGATGAACTGGTCAAACTTTAAAGATAAAAGAAAGGAGCAAGGAGCAAGGAGAAAGGAGCAAGGAGCAAGGAGAAAGGAAAAGCTGTCTTGTCCTGAAATAGGTTTACAAAAAAAGTAAACAAAAACCAGGATTATGAACATAGAACTAGGAGTCTGGAACTTGGAGTTTGGAGCTTGGAATTTGGAATTTAATTTAATTATAGCCTTATGTTAAATATTGCATTATTTGGCCCCCCGGGGGCAGGGAAGGGAACCCAGTCGGAATTCCTGATCAGTAAATACAACTTGTTTTACATTTCAACAGGCGACCTTTTGCGCAAGGAGATCGCAGAAAAAACCAGGCTGGGCATGGAGGCGCAGAGCAGCATCGCTTCAGGTGGACTTGTTTCGGATGAGATTATCGTACAGATCATTGAAAAGACGATAACCGACAATCCCGATTCCAACGGCTTTTTGTTTGATGGATTTCCGCGCACATACATACAGGCATATATACTCGAAGGACTGATGTTGAAATTGAACACTTCCTTAAATTGCCTGATCAGCCTCACGGTGCCGGAAGAAGAATCAGTGGCGAGGCTTTTAAACAGGGGATTAACTTCGGGACGCAGCGATGATAACGAAAAGGTTATCCGCAACCGGCTGAAGGAATACAATGAGAAAACGCTGCCGGTGCTGCAGTTTTACAGGGATAAAGGGATCTATGTTGAGGTGAATGGCATCGACACGATCGAAAATGTAAACCTTGCCATTACTAAGATCATCAACCAGGAGTTAAGCAAGAGCCTGTTTAACATTGTGCTATTCGGTTACCCCGGATCAGGTCGCGGTTCCCAGGGCAAGGCACTTGCCAGGGAATTCGGCCTTGAATATGTGGCTACCGGGGCCATGCTGGAGCAGGAAATTGCAGCCAATTCTGAAACGGGTAAGAAAATCAGGGAACTTTACGAGAATGGCCAACTGGTGCCTGATGAGATTGTAGTTCAACTGATCGAAAAGAAGCTGGCCCATTCCAAAGGTGTCAAAGGATTTATCTTTAAAGGCTTTCCCCGGACATTGGTTCAGTCATATATCCTGGATGGATTGCTTAAAAAATACGGATCCTCGATATCGAAAATTATCGAGATTGAAGTGCCTACGCTGGAATTGATCAACCGGCTTGATGAAAGGAGCAAGACCGGGAATTGTATGCCTTACGACAGCAGCACCGCAAAAATTGTTAAACGCCTGCAGGAGCATGAAACCAAAACAGTTCCGGTAATTCAGAAATACAACCAGTTGCACGGTGTTATCAAGATCGATGGACTGGGCACTTTCGACGAAGTATTTATACGCATTTCTGCCGCCATGGAAAACGGGTTTAAAAATCTTCGGTAATTGGATGTGCTGTAAAAGACGAACACCAATAAAATGGCACTATAGAGAAGGGGAGATGGGGCGAT
>JBBRRV010000272.1:0-3049 GCA_038246075.1 Bacteroidales bacterium | reverse complement strand
TTTCCAACGCTCGACCTGCTCGACGATTACGGCAGCACGACCATCAATGTAAACAAGGATGAACTCGAAGCGAATAAAAACCGTATCGTAAATACATTAGCCAATTATTCCATTCAGATTGATAAAATAAAGGCTACCATTGGACCAACGGTTACGCTTTATGAAATAGTTCCTGCTCCGGGCGTGCGTATTTCGCGCATCAAAAACCTGGAGGATGATATTGCCCTCAGCCTTTCGGCCATGGGTATCCGCATCGTTGCACCTATACCGGGAAAAGGCACCATCGGCATTGAAGTCCCGAACCTTAAACCCGAAATCGTTTCCATGAAATCCATCCTGGGATCGGAAAAATTTATTAATTCCACCTACGAATTACCCTTCGGTATCGGCAAGACGATCGCCAATGAGAGTTATATTGTCGACCTGGCAAAATTGCCGCATATACTCATGGCAGGTGCCACGGGACAGGGGAAATCGGTGGGATTGAATGCCATCATCACTTCACTCCTCTATTGCAAGCATCCTTCCGAACTGAAGTTTGTGATGGTTGATCCAAAGAAAGTGGAGCTTACGCTCTTTTCTAAAATAGAACGCCATTACCTGGCCAAGCTTCCTGATTCGGAAGAAGCCATCATCACCGACACCCGAAAAGTAGTGCGTACGCTCAACTCACTGAATATTGAGATGGACAACCGTTACGACCTGCTCAAGGATGCCCAGGTCCGCAATATTAAGGAATACAACACCAAGTTTATAGCCCGTCGGCTTAACCCGGCACAGGGGCATCATTTCCTGCCCTACATCGTGGTGGTTATCGACGAATTTGCCGACCTTATCATGACCGCGGGCAAGGAGATAGAAGTGCCATTAACACGTCTTGCACAATTGGCGAGGGCCATTGGCATACATCTTATCATAGCCACGCAAAGGCCTTCGGTGAATATCATCACAGGTACCATCAAAGCCAATTTCCCGGCACGTATCGCTTTCAGGGTCATTTCCAAAATCGACTCACGCACCATTCTGGATTCCGGTGGTGCCGACCAGCTGGTGGGACGCGGCGATATGTTGCTTTCAACCGGGAGTGACCTTATCCGCCTGCAATGCGGTTTTGTGGATACACACGAAGTAGAGCGCGTGACCGAATTTATCGGCTCACAGCGTGCATATCCTTCTGCCTATGCCCTGCCTGAATTCAGCGACGAAGAAACCACTCCGAACGCATCAGAAATGGACCCCAACGAACGCGACGAACTCTTTGAAGACGCCGCCCGCATTATTGTGCAGAATCAGCAGGGATCAACATCACTGCTCCAGCGAAAGTTAAAGCTCGGGTACAACCGTGCCGGCCGGATTATTGATCAGCTCGAGGCTGCGGGGATTGTCGGACCATTCGAAGGAAGTAAGGCCCGTGAAGTTAGAGTTGCCAATGAGATAGCTTTGGAACAATATTTGAGGGATCTTCGTCCGGAGAAGAATATGAATAATGAAGTTTTCTAATCCAATTCATTTTTGAAGTTCACACGAAGCGAAATAAGATGGCGTATTCCATCTGCAATTTTTAAAAATCAATCATCATGAAGAAATCAACCTGGCTCATCGCCTTTCTCTTAATGGCCAATGTACTTTTGGCGCAACCTGCTGATAAAAAGGCGACAGCCATTTTAGACGAAATATCTGCAAAAACCAAGGCCTACAAAACCCTGCGTATAGAATTCTCGTACGCGATGGCCAACACGAAAGAAAAAATCAAGGATAATTTTAACGGAACTCTGCTATCAAAAGGCGACAAATACAGGTTGTCTATCGCCGGTCAGGATGTGATCTGTGATGGAAAGACCAGCTGGACCTACCTGAAGGACGCCAAAGAAGTGCAGATCAATGATGTAGGAGCCGCCGATGACGCGTTTACACCGACAAAGATGCTGACTTCGTACAGTAAGAACTACCGGTCGAAATTTATTTCCGACAAAGGCAATAAGCAGGTCATAGAACTCACACCGCTTAAGAAAGGCAAATCACTCATTAAGGTTTTGCTGACGATTGACAAGCTAAAAAAACAGGTCAGCACATTTGTGATGTATGACAAAGGTGGAAATACATTCACTTACACCGTCAATAAATTTATCACCGATCCGTCCATTTCTGACAAAGAATTTGCTTTTGCGAAAGCCGATTACCCCGGTGTCGAAGTGGTTGACATGAGGTAGTTTGTTTCAGCGTTTCAGCGTTTCAGCGTTTCAGCGTTTCAGCGTTTCAGCGTTTCAGGGTTTCAGGGTTTCAGGGTTTCAGGGTTCCAGCGTTTCAGGGTTTCAGCGTTTCAGGGTTTCAGAATTTGAGCGTAGACGAAGGGAAGCCTAAACCACCTTGCGAAATGGGGCAAAAGAAACCATCATTGGACGACGCTTCGGCTCCGCTCAGGATCCGGGTATCGACTGGTTTAGTCTATTTCTTTTATCTTTCTGAGGAATAAATTCAATGCCTCTCTTTTCGCGTCATCCAGGTTGAAACTGATACTGTTATTCAGGTAATCAAGCAGCCTTGATTTCGAAACAGGCAGATTGGTTTGTTCATCAATTGCCTGCTCTTTATGTTCCATACCATAGGTGAAGGCATCATTCAGCTCTTTTTCCTGGGCGTATGAAATTTCTTTGTTCACCACCCAACATGCAAAAACAAAAGGCAGCCCGGTGAATGCTTTCCATTCGGCTCCCAGGTCGTAGATATAGCTGTAGCCTAAGGGCAGATTGAAGGTTTTATCGCCGATGATCACGGCGGCTTCAATGGATTCTGATTCCAGATCGCTGTTGAGTGCCTGCCACTGCGGCCTGATGTGCCAGTATTCCCTGGCCAGCACTTTTGCAAGGGCCACAGATGTGCGCGAATCAAGATCGAGACAGATGTTCTGTAGCTGGGCCAGGGGCTTACGGCTCACCAGCAGCACCGTTTGCACGGCACCATCGGCGCCGATGCAGAAATCCGATATGATGCGGGCGTTTGGAATGAGCGGTATGGCAGCAACCGGCACCAGTCCGGCATCTGCTTCGCC
>JBBRRV010000271.1:0-3065 GCA_038246075.1 Bacteroidales bacterium | reverse complement strand
TAATTCACATGTTTATATGTGTTTTTGATAATTTTCTGAATTACACACAAAAAAAAATGATAAAACTGGGGAAAACTTCATTGTAAAATTTCATCTGCGAATTATTCGGCCATTTTGCTGCTCAATTCCGAATCGTTCGTAGTTTTGCAACATCTAAATTCTATATATGAAGATCCTTATCCGCAACATTAAAGAACTGGTCCAGGTGGAACAGGAGCCGGTTTCCATGCGCTCAGGTCGCGAAATGGCAACGATGCATACCCTTAAGCATGCTTTTCTGATGATTGACAAGGGAAAGATTGCTGATTTCGGACGCATGGAAGATCTGTTTCTGCCTGAAGAAGGTCTTCGCAAAGGCCGGATAAAGGATATCGATGCAACCGGCAGGATGGTATTTCCCTCGTTTTGTGATTCTCACACACATCTTTTATATACCGGAAGCCGGGAAACGGAATATATTGATAAGATCAAAGGGCTCTCCTACGAAGAAATTGCTAAAAGAGGCGGTGGCATCCTGAATTCCGCAAAACACTTGCAGCAAACCAGTGAAACCGAACTCCTCGCCCAGGCACTGGAACGCCTTGAGGAGATCACCTGGCTTGGCACCGGAGCTGTTGAAATAAAAAGCGGTTATGGACTTACCACTGCCGATGAACTCAAGATGCTGCGTGTTATCCGGCAGTTAAAGGATCTGTCGCCACTTACGATAAAATCTACATTCTTGGGTGCACATGCGCTGCCAATGGAATACCGGGGCAGGCAAAGCGAATACGTTGACCTTGTCATCAATGAGATGATACCGCTTGTTGCCGCCGAAGAGCTGGCTGATTTTATCGATGTTTTCTGCGACAGGGGATTTTTCACTCCCGAAGATACAGCGCGCATGCTGATGGCTGGCATCAAATACGGACTCAGGGCAAAGATACATGCCAATGAGCTTGATTATTCGGGTGGCATAGAAGTGGGTGTAAAATACGGGGCACTTTCAGTTGATCACCTGGAATGCACCGGTGATCGCGAAATAGCAGCCTTGCTGGGCAGCGGCACAATGCCTACGGTACTTCCCGGGGCGGCCTTTTTTCTGAATATGCCACTTGCGCCTGCGCGCAAAATGATCGATGCGGGTCTGCCTGTTGCCATGGCCAGCGATTTTAATCCCGGATCTTCACCTTCAGGCAATATGCAGCTTATTCTTTCCATGGCCTGCATCAATTACCGTCTCACACCGGAGGAAGCCATAAACGCCACAACGCTGAATACAGCTTATGCCATGGATGTAAGCAGTGAGCTGGGAACCATTGCCGTGGGGAAGATCGCCAATGTCTTTATTACAAAACCAATGTCGACCATTGCTTATATGCCCTATGCCTTTGGAAGCAATAAAGTGGAAACTGTCATCCTCAATGGCAGGATTTGCTGAAACCATGGTACCAACCTGCCCGTTTTACTATCTTTGCCATTGCGTTGGTCGCTGATGGCTCAGGTAGAAAGACTTAACCATTCACAGTCAAAAATTTAACCTGCCACCTGTTGGCAAATAATAAATTCTTCATGAAGCAACTCATCGAATGCGTGCCGAATTTCAGTGAAGGCCGCGACATGTCCATCATTAAACAAATCACAGATCAGATTGAAACTGTTGAAGGCGTTAAACTTCTTGATGTTGATCCTGGAGCTGCCACCAACCGCACGGTGGTTACATTTGTGGGAACACCCGACCAGGTTGTGGAAGCGGCTTTTTTGGCCATCCGCAAAGCGATGGAAGTGATTGACCTGAGCAAACACCATGGTGCGCATCCACGTTTTGGTGCTACCGACGTTTGCCCTTTTGTGCCGATTTCCGGAATAACAATGGAAGAAACCGTTATATATGCGCGGAAACTGGCTGAAAGGGTTGGTAATGAACTGGGAATACCGGTCTATTGTTATGAAAATGCAGCTCTTACGCCTGCCCGCAGGAACCTGGCCTATTGTCGTTCCGGCGAATATGAAGGTCTGCCAAATAAATTAAACGATCCAGCCTGGAAACCTGATTTTGGCCCGGCTACCTTTTTGCCCCATACCGGTTCCATTGCCATCGGCGCGAGGGATTTCCTGGTTGCATACAATGTTAACTTAAATACCACTTCTACCCGTCGTGCCAATGCCGTGGCTTTTGATATCCGCGAGAAAGGCCGCCCCAGCCGCGAAGGAAACCAGGTGACGGGCAAGATCATCAAGGATGCTGCAGGGAAACCGGTCAACATTCCCGGTTCACTCAAAGCCTGCAAAGCCATCGGATGGTTTATTGAAGAATACGGGATTGCTCAGGTCTCCATCAACCTGACAAACATCAGCATCACTCCCGTACATATCGCTTTTGAAGAAGCCTGCAAAAAAGCGCAGGAACGGGGCATGCGCGTCACCGGTTCAGAACTGGTGGGGCTGATTCCCTTAAAAGCCATGCTAGATGCCGGGAAATATTTTTTACATAAACAGCAACGTTCACTGGGGGTATCTGAAGCTGAAATGTTGAAAATTGCCATAAAATCGCTTGGGCTCGACGACCTGAAACCATTTAACCCGCAGGAAAAAATCATAGAGTATGTATTAGCAGGTAAGGATTCGAAAAACCTGATGGACATGACCTGTAAAGGTTTTGCCGACGAAACGGCTTCTGAATCGCCTGCACCTGGTGGCGGCTCCATTGCGGCATATATGGGAGCCCTTGGCATTTCACTGGCTACCATGGTGGCCAACCTGTCGGCGCACAAGCCAGGCTGGGATGAGCGCTGGGAAGAGTTTTCAGCATGGGCCGAAAAGGGCCAGGCGCTAAAGCATGAATTGATTTTCCTTGTGGATGAAGATACGCGTGCTTTTAATCTCATCATGGATGCTATCGGAATGCCCAAAGGTTCCGATGCAGAGAAAACTGTCCGTACCAGTGCCATTCAGGCCGCAACGCGCTATGCCATTGAAGTTCCTTATAAAGTGATGCAAAGAGCTTACGAATCTTTACCCATTATAAGGGCGATGGCTGAGCAGGGAAACCCAAATTCAGTAACAGATGCAGGCGTCGGAGCTCT
>JBBRRV010000270.1:0-3067 GCA_038246075.1 Bacteroidales bacterium | reverse complement strand
GTTGGATTACTGTTCGTTTGTCAGAAAGAAAATGTTAAAAACATCGTTCATCAATACTTCACTTAAATGTGCCGATTTCTCAGAAAGTGATCTCACAAGATCTGCATTTTTAAACACCGATTTAATGGATGCTGTATTTGATGTAATCAGCAACTTTGTATCGTCAAATTTTCGCAAAAGTAAATCGTCAGTTTAGGTAAGAAAAAAGTCCTCAAATTTAAAGGTCGCTAAAACTTTTAAAAATGAAGACTTTTAACAAACACCTTAAAAAGGCATTTATGTGGTACAAAGTTAGAGAATTAAAATCGAAAGGTTTTAACAAGAGCCAAATTTCCAAGGAATTGGGACTGGATCGTTCAACAGTACGCAAGTATCTGAGCAAGAACGAACAAGAATTTCATATCTGGATCGAACAAGGACGTAATCTACCCAAGAAACTTCAAGCCTATTATGGCTATGTGAAAGATCTGCTTGAGACTTATCAATTTCTTTCCGCTGCCCAGGTTGAAGATCGTTTAAAAGAACACTTTCCAGGCTTACCTGATGTTCATAGCAAAACCGTATACAATTTTGTGGACAGTATTCGCAAAAGGCACCAGATTAACAAAGGGAAAGAAAAAAAACTTCGTCAATATGAGAAGTTGCCGGAACTGGCATATGGTCAACAGGCACAAGCGGATTTTGGCGAGTATTACATGTTAACCAAAGAAGCGAGTCGAAAGAAGGTGTACTTTTTTGTGATGGTATTATGCCGGTCTCGTCAGAAGTACGTTTTCTTTCAGAGCAGGCCATTTACTTCAATTACGACGGTGCAGGCGCACGAGCAGGCTTTTATGTACTTCAACGGTCAGCCCCAAAAGGTTCTCTATGATCAGGATCGTGTGCTAATTACAGATGAGAACCTGGGTGATATCCTGCTTACACAGGAGTTCAGAAGCTACTGTAACCAGATGGATTTTGAAGCGGTTTTTTGTCGTAAATCAGATCCTGAGAGTAAGGGCAAAGTTGAAAACGTCGTTGGATATGTAAAGAAGAACTTCCTGGGAGGTCGTGTTTATAATGGCGAAGATGAACTCAATACAACGGCCCTGGCATGGCTTTCCCGAACAGGTAATGGTAAAGAGCATTCAGGGATAAAAAAGATACCTCACCAGGAATGGCTGATTGAACGCGAGCATCTTCTGCCACTTCCTGCCCATTCTTTTGCAGCAATACACAATGAGTACAAGCCCTACACGGTGCGTAAGGATAATACAATAAGCTACAAGAGCAATTTTTATACTCTTCCCCTTGGCACGTATCAAGGTGCAGATACACAAGTTCTATTGCAGGAAAAAGATGAGGATATCATGCTTTTTGACAAGAACATGCAATTGCTCACAATCCATAAGCTTTGTCTGGGCCGTGGTGTAACCATACGCAATACAAATCATACAAGGGATAAAAGCCAAAGCCTGGCAGTGTTAAAGGCAGAAGCCCTCATCCTTATGCAGAATACAGCAAAGGCAATCCTATTTATCGAGTTGCTGGAAAAATATAAAACTCGTTACCTCAGAGATAACTTGTTATTGCTAAAGAAGCGCCTTACTATCCTTGAACCGGAGTTCATCATGAAAGCCATTGAGTTCTGCCTTGAAAACAGTCTTTACAATGCAAACAATCTGATAGAAGCCGGCTTTCATTATCAAAAGCTGCAAGAACAAGATAAAAAAGTGGTATCAACATGGACTGATGGTAACACAACACACCCTGCTACCACAAAACTATATGAACCTCAGGCAAGTAAAATCAGTACTTATGAAAAAATTATGTGATCATGGACAAGATCAAACAAATAAAACAACATGCTGACTATCTGCGTCTCACGTTGTTGCGCAATCAGGCGGAGCATATAATACATAACGCTCAAATAGATAAGCCAACTTATATGGACTTCACTTCTAACTTGCTCGAGCAGGAAGTTTTACAGCGTCAACGATATGATTTTGAGCGCCGATTAAAATTAGCTCACCTGCCTCGTGTTCATGACCTGGATAATTATGATTATAACTTTAGTTCCGGGATCAGTAAAAAGCAAATGAAGGAGCTTAGGGAACTCTTATGGGTGGAGCAAATTTATAATCTCATTTTAATGGGACCAAGTGGCACAGGTAAAACCTTTATGGCTGCCGGGTTTGTAAATGACGCGGTAAAAAGAGGTTTTAAGGCATACTTCACTACGATGGAGGACTTGGTAAACGTGCTTAAAATGAAAGAGATAACCGCAAATGCTTTAGGTAACTACAACCGTTTACTTAAAGCCCATTTAATAGCGATTGACGATATTATGCTGTTCCCAATCAAGAAACACGAAGCAGTAGCATTCTTTAACCTGATAAATCATCTGCATGAACAATGCTCCCTGATCATCACAACGAACAAATCCCCTAAACAATGGGCAGAAACTTTGGAAGACGAAGTGCTTGCAACAGCGCTTTTAGACAGGATACTGTATCATTGTGAAGTTGTTAAACTTGATGGAAACAGCTATCGGATGGAAAATCGAAAAAATATCTTTGAGGCAACTCCCACAGAACTATAGCGCTTGTTACGGCTCGTTCACTCCGCTACGCTCCGTTCACTTACCGTAACAAGCGCACTCAAACAAACCAAGAACCAACAAACAGATCACTAAACAATAACCAAATGAACGTTCTTTTCTTCTTAAAAGTGGTGATTTACTTTTGCTAAAAAGTGGTGAAATTAAATTTGCTAATTACAATTATCATCCGTAATGTTTAAGATACTGGCACATTCAACTAAAAACGCTTACATGAAGGCAATTCAAAATTGGATTTTAGGCGCACGCGTCGGGAGACGCGTGCGAGCATAGTCGGAATATTGACGCGTGACTGAGTGCCAATCGAAAACAAATAGTAATTAAATTATAGGTCCTCGGCATACGCAATAAAGAGCGCCGCTGGCGTGCGTCTCCCGACGCGTGACTGGATCCAAATCGTTATCTATTAATAATGAAATGATTGAAGAACGGCATATGAAAAAAAAACGATGTTGGCGTGCGTCTCCC
>JBBRRV010000269.1:0-3073 GCA_038246075.1 Bacteroidales bacterium | reverse complement strand
CCTGTTTCTTTTCCTTGCATGGGCGATCACATCATTAGCCTATGCACAGGATGTGAAGATAACCGGAAAAGTAACAGATGCTGCAGATGGCAGCACATTGCCAGGTGTTAGTATAGCCATAAAAGGCACTACAGCAGGAACAGTAACCGATATTGACGGAAAATTTGCCTTGAACGCAAATCCTTCCGCAACGCTGGTTTTTACATTCATCGGCTACCAGCAACAGGAAGTGGCTATCGCAGGTCAGCGAACGATCAATGTTAAATTGGCAGCTACTACAACAGGTCTTAGCGAAGTAGTGGTCATTGGCTACGGAACAGTTAAAAAATCTGATGCTACAGGCTCTGTAGTGGCCGTAAGTTCTAAAGATTTTAACCGCGGTGCCATAACTTCTCCCCAGGAATTACTGGTGGGTAAGAGTGCCGGGGTAGTGATCACAACAGCAAGCGGTGCTCCTAACAGTGGTGCAACCATCCGTATCCGTGGTGGTTCATCGCTATCTGCATCCAATGATCCTTTGATCATTATTGATGGCGTGCCGATCGATAACCGTTCTATTTCAGGAATAGGTAATCCACTTTCAGCAGTGAATCCAAACGACATTGAGACATTTACCGTTCTAAAAGATGCTTCTGCTACTGCTATATATGGTTCAAGGGCTTCAAATGGCGTAATTCTGATTACCACAAAAAAAGGTAAGCTGGGAAGCAAGATGAGATTAACTTATGATGTTAATATGTCTGTTGCCACGCCAACAAAATTTCTTGACGTATATTCAGGGGATGAATTCAGGAAAATGGCCTGGGATCATAAGAATCTTTATGATGTAACCGGGTTTTCCCGTTTAGGTCAGGGGAACACAAACTGGCAAAAAGAAATTTTCCGCACTGCGATTTCTCAGGATCATAACTTAAGCGTATCGGGTGCTTATAAAAACCTGCCATACCGGGTTTCCCTTGGTTACACCGGCCAGAATGGTATTTTAATGAATACCGATATGCAAAGAACTACGCTTTCTTTAAGTGCCGATCCTACCTTCTTCAGGGACGATTTAAAAATTTCTGTCAATGTAAAGGGTATGGATATCAATAACAATTTCGGGAATACCGATGCTATCCAAAGTGCGATCGCAATGGATCCTACAAAACCGGTCATGAATGGCAATACCCGGTTTGGCGGATATTACACATGGACAATTGACGGAACACCCAATGGAGCTGAAACAGCTTTTGGCCCCAATCCTGTTGCACAGGCTACCTTGCGGGATAACAAATCAAATGGAAAACGTATCCTTGGAAATGTACAATTCAATTATAAAATTCCAATGATCCCTAATTTGCGTGCAAACCTTAACTTAGGTCTTGATTATACAAAAACAAAAGGTCATGACAACACCGATACCCTTGCCTCCTGGATGAGAAGGGGCGTTTGGGGACAAGTAAGAAACTACAATGGAGAATATAAGAATCAGTTACTTGACTTTTACTTAAACTATACGAAGGATCTGGACGGAATTTCAAGCAAAATTGATGTTACTGGGGGTTATTCCTGGGGCCACAGCCGCAGGGATGAAGACAGGTTGCAAGTTAGTATTGTTGATGCACTGCACCCAAGGGTTCCTGCATCTGACAGCGCTGCAACAGCAACAGAAAGTTATCTGGTCTCTTTCTTTGGTCGTGTGAATTATACTTTGTTGGATCGTTATTTATTGACATTCACCATGCGTGATGACGGATCATCACGTTTTGCCAAAGGAAACCAGTGGGGCCTTTTCCCTTCAGCAGCCTTTGCATGGAAAATAAAAGATGAATCATTTCTCCGCGAAGTAAAAGCATTATCCGAATTGAAGCTTCGTATCGGATGGGGGAAAACCGGACAACAAAATATTCAGGATAATGATTATCCCGCCCAGGCACAATACCTTGTTTCACTCAGGGGATATTCTTACCAATTTGGTAACGAATTCTACCAGACATTACGCCCGGGTGCATATGATGCAAATATTAAATGGGAAACTACGACTACCCAAAATATTGGCATGGATTTTGGTTTCTTTAACAACCGTTTATCAGGTTCATTTGAACTCTACAAGCGTGTTACGGATGATCTGTTAAGCAGGATTTCAATTCCCAACGGGAGCAATTTCTCGAATGTATTGCTCACAAATGTTGGTAGTCTTGAAAATAAAGGAGCCGAGTTATCTTTGAATGTAATTCCGGTTTCAACGGTTGATCAGAGTCTGTCGATAGGATTTAATGTTACCTACAATGAAAATAAAATCACCAAATTATTACGTACTGACGATCCGAATTACATCGGCGTAGCTACAGGTGGTGGTATATTTAGTGGCAATGCTGAAATTCAGCAGGTTGGATCACCCGCAAATTCATTCTTTGTTAACCAGCAGGTTTATGATATGAATGGCAACCCTATTGAAGGTGTTTATGTTGACCTTTCAGGTCAGGGTGGTGCGATAAATGGAATTGACAAAAATAAATACACCTATAAGAAACCGGCTCCCGACTATCTGATGGGATTATCGGCACGTTATACCTACAAGAACTTTGATCTGGGTGCTTCATCACGCATCAGCATCGGGAACTATGTGTATAATGCAGTTGCTTCAGAAGCATCATATGACATCAGGTATGCACTGGGATACTGGGCAAATGCTCCCAAATCACTCGAAGACACCAAATTTGTTACACGTCAACCCTATTCTGATTATTTCGTTCAGGATGCTTCGTTCTTTAAATTGGACAATTTAAGTGCCGGCTATCTTTTTAATAACATTTCCAAAAAGTTTACCGCCCGCTTAAGTTTTACGGTCCAAAACGTATTCACCATAACGAATTATAAAGGACTCGATCCTGAAGTTAACATTGGTGGATCTAATCCTGGAATTGACAACAATTTCTATCCGCGTCCAAGGAACTTTATTCTAGGACTAAATGTAACGCTCTAACAATCAAATACCATGAATAGAAAGATTTTAATATTGTGTGTTGTATTTACAACAATGATGGTTACATCCTGTGTCAAGGATTTGGATGTAAAGCCAATAGACCCCAAT
>JBBRRV010000268.1:0-3085 GCA_038246075.1 Bacteroidales bacterium | reverse complement strand
TCCCGAACTTCGTTGTCACAATTAGATTCGGCAACCTCCCAAACATAACTAACATTGGCAACGACTCCCCCTAACAATCTAAATCGAATCGATGTAAAGCGTTGCCTTATCTTCACAACGTAGCCGTTTATCGTTGCTGGAGGGAGCAACTTCGTCCCCAAAAGTTTCGCCATGCAGACGGTCGTGTCATTAATTCCGAAGGGCAAATCCATCCAATGCACGAGTTCCTGATTGAGGAACGTCAGAGCGATATCTTCGACGACAAACGCTCCACTCATGAGTTGAGCGTAACCATAGAAGTTTTTGTAGCGCGGATGCTTCAGATTTTTATAAAGCCATTCTCCCTCAAAGGCGATGGATAGCGAAACTGACATTTCCCGAGCCGTGCGCTGAGTTTCAGAGAAGGCGATCACATCGCTCGTCTTGACCTCAAACTGAGTATCGAAGTATGGCATCTTGATTTGGAGGTCGCAGCTAGCTGCATCCTAATTGGAACCCAAGAAACAGTCAAGTTCCAGTTAACGCGCACATTTTCCGTCCGTCCTGGTTCAAAAAGCCGATGAAGCCTATCCAAGCAGAGCCGCCATCCGCAAAGTTTAGGATCACATCTTTGCACCATTTGCAGAAGGTGTTACGGAAAGCTCGCAAATTGTCGGATAAAAACGTTGCCCGCTCTCCTACAATTTTGATGATTGATGACAGGAACATCTCTAGCATTTCATGAGTTTTCGAAATCCAAGAAGATGGTAGAAACGCTTCGTAGCCGTCTTCTATCATCTGGGCTACGCACTTTTCCCCCTTTGAAATATATTTGCCAAGATATGCTGCTGCTGACTTTCTGATTCTTTCTACGCGCGTTGAAGCAATTTCGGCACGAGACGAATCTTCCAAGGAGTACACATTTGCCAGTATCCGCGCCCACGATTTAGCGAATATTTCAGGTCGTAACGCCCATGGTTGCCGAGCCTTACGCCCAACAAATATCCAGTGCTCATGCAGAGCAAATTGATTCGCAGCGGCAAGGCGACGTGACTGTATTTCCGTGGCTCCGACGATGAGGGGAGGTAGCCCACATCGAACAAGCGCACGTGACAGCCATTGGAGCATCTGCCGTTTAGCTTCAGCGTATAGGTCAGACGAATGCGAGTGACACTCTTGCGGCAAAGTAAGCGTGAGAAAGCTAAGATTTTGCTTGCCATATCTTTTCTCTAGGAGGATAACAGAGTTGATGAGCAAACGACGATTATATTTTGTCAGACCTCGCCGCCCACGGGGCTTTGGAACTTTGTGAGAGTTAGCGACGTTTGACAAGCCCAGGGTACAGGCAATTATTTCTGCTCGAAGAGAATCAGAAACCTGCCCTCTGAAATAACTTCGCTCAGAGAAAAGTAGCGGGCGATCGCATTTTTCTTGAGGTTGATCTGAAAAAAGTGTGGGGACTGTCTTTCGTCGAGTTGCGGAGAACTCGCCGCTAGGATAGAGTCGAAAAGAAAGGGCGGCTCTGCTTGCCGGTAGCGTCGGGTTGCTCAAGGAAAAAATCCCAGATTGGTTTGCGTGGTTGCAATCATTCTGGGATTTTTGCTGTCAAAAAACAACTAGTACATTTGTTTTCAGCGGTCGTTAGCGAGAGCGACTAAATAATCACAGCCGTCCAGGGGATGCCCGCAAAACTCCAAACCACATCGATTCTATAGAGATAGCTTGGCGAGAAAGGAGGGATGCGAATGGGAATCCAAATCCCTGGAGCGTAGAGGATTCCAGATTCCATCAAGTAATGCTGACGCGGAGCGATGTTCTCGAAAGAATAAAGATAGAAATATCCTACACGTCGCTGTGGCGGCAACTGTTGATTTGTGATGGAGACGGATAGCTGCTTGCTGATGACAGTTACATTGTTAAGTAGCGTTTGTTTTCCGAGAATGCTGATTCCTGACGCTGATGGCATCGATTTCGCTGCGATGGGAACCGGATGAGTTTATAGAGAATCGGGGGAAAAAGAAGGAGAGGGATTTAGTGCCAAATCCCTCTCCCCGATTCTCTTGCGGTTGCTCTCCAGCAGTGCCGCATCAAGATTATAGCCCCAAAATTTAAGTCGTTCGTCCCGTATCAGCCAACTTTGGCAGTCGAGTCCTTTCCCCCACAACGTATGTAAGCGCAACGGTTGCGGTCTCTCCCTGGGGAACAAAACTCAACGTGGCTGACAGAGCAGTTACGTCAGCAGGCGTTAGCAGTGGCACTTTTCTGCGAATCGTGCCACTCAGGTCAGCAAACAGAGCATAACGGACTTTGATGTTTCGCGGCACGGCTCCGACGCTCAACGAGGTTGGCGTTCCTGTCCCCGATGGGTTGACCGCGCCCACGTTTGACCGGTCTGCCTGGAGAGAGTAAGAAACCCCCCCGTCCGTAACATAATTAAACCAGCGAATTGAACCAGCCATAACATTCCCTCAACTATTGAATAAACGATTGAGAACTATTGAAAACTATTGAAAACTATTGAATCAACTATTGAGAACTATTGAAGCTGTTGATTCAATAGTTCTCAATGGTAATAGACCGGGAAGAAGCTGAGCAACCATCCGCCGCCATCGGTGACACGAGTCTCGCCATTTTCAGACACTACGATTCTATCAGCACTTTTTCCCCCTAAATTATTAGGAACCCCTTCATAGGGAATCCCGAAAATCAGGACTACAGCAGTTGGATCAGAAATCAACGTATCGAACTGAAACACATAAAAGCTATCATCCTGACGATAGCCAGATATTTGAGCCTTCCAACTTCCCCCCGAGCCACCATCACCCGCACGGGGAGGCGGCTGTAGTCCAGAATTTGGATCATAATTCCCATCGTTTGCCGATGGATCAACTGGGTCACCACCCTGGTCTGAGGGACGAGGGTTTCCGCTGGCTCCCCCATTATTTGGGATTGCTGGCTGTCCTTGTTTCGCATCTGGCTCCCGAACTTCGTTGTCACAATTAGATTCGGCAACCTCCCAAACATAACTAACATTGGCAACGACTCCCCCTAACAATCTAAATCGAATCGATGTAAAGCGTTGCCTTATCTTCACAACGTAGCCGTT
>JBBRRV010000267.1:0-3106 GCA_038246075.1 Bacteroidales bacterium | reverse complement strand
TAGGCGGAATTGCTGATTTTGATGCGAAATTAATCATTTCGGCTTCGGTAAAAAAAATTACTTTTGCACAAAAACATATCTGCTCATGCTTAAAATAGGAGTACTTGGCGCCGGTCATCTCGGAAAAATTCACATTAAATGCATTAAGGCTTCGCCCGAATTTGAACTCATTGGTTTTTATGACAGCGATCCTGAAAATGCAGCCCGCGTTGAAGCAGAATTCGGCATCATCCGCTTCCTCAGTGTTGAAGAACTTATTGATGCCGTGGAGGTCGTAGATATCGTGACTCCAACCTTATCACATTTTGATTGTGCCAGCCAGGCGCTCAAGAAATTCCGCCATGTATTTATCGAAAAACCAATCGTAACTTCTCCCGAAGAAGCGCTTAAATTGATCGGTATTGCCTCGGAAGCCAATGTAAAGGTACAGGTGGGGCACGTTGAGCGTTTCAATCCTGCTTTTATTGCAGCCCAGCCTTTCATCCTGCAACCCATGTTTATCGAAACCCACCGCCTGGCGCAATTCAATCCCCGCGGTACGGATGTTCCTGTGATCCTCGACCTGATGATCCATGACATCGATATCGTGCTGAGTGTTGTAAAATCAGGTATACGAAAGATCAGCGCCAGCGGCGTTGCCATTATCAGCGACACGCCTGATATCGCCAATGCGCGCCTGGAATTCGATAATGGCTGTGTTGCCAACCTCACCGCGAGTAGGATTTCGATGAAGAATATGCGTAAATCACGTTTTTTCCAGCGTGATGCCTATATATCCGTCGATTTTCTTGAAAAAGAAACCGAAATTATCAGGCTTAAAAATATTGGCAATGAGGTAGTGGATCCCTTGTCTATGATCATTGATCTTCCTGATGGTAAAGGCTCCAAGCAAATTTATTTCGACAAGCCGAAAATAGTCTCCATAAATGCGATCCAAACTGAACTGCAAAGCTTTGCCCATGCCATTATTTACAATACAACCCCTTCTGTAACCATTAATGATGGCTACCTGGCGCTCGAAGTGGCAACGCGCATTACCGAGAAAGTAAACAACGCGGTAAGCAAGGTAAAATAATTGCTGAAATATTAATTTATCCCTTGCTGCTTTACAATAAAATCGATATTTACTGCGTTTCTCAGGATGGCATTTTGTCTTATTAGCAAAGGTTCATGAATAAAAATCTACAAATTGCCAGGTATGTAATTGCAGATTATATTGCAGCAATTCTTGCCTGGAGTTTATTTTTTCTTTACAGTAACCATACTACCTTTCCCAACCTGGCGGAGGAAATGTATGTGGCATTATATGACCGTAACTTTCAGCTCGAAATCATCTGCCTGCCCTTGTTGTGGCTATTTCTTTACCAGCTGGTAGGCAGTTACCGTAAAATATTCCGTAAAACCCGCATGCGCGAACTTGGCCAGACAATGCTTATCGTTATGATTGGTGTTATCATCATTTTCTTTACGCTGCTGCCCGGCGATGAAATCATAACCTACCGCAAATATTATCAATCCTTTCTGGTACTTTTAAGCCTTCAGTTTTTTATCACCTATGCATTTCGTGTTACGCTGACCTCTGTTACCGTTTACCGTATTCATCATAAAATCTTCGGATTTAATACGATACTTGTCGGTAGTAACGGTAATGCGATATCCATCTACAACGAAATCGAAAACCAGGAGAAATCATCCGGCAACATTTTCATCGGCTTCATGCATGCTTCAGAAGCCCCTGGTTATAAGCTCAGTAAACTGCTGCCCCATCTTGGCCATTTCAGTGATTTGCAGCAAGTAATCAGGGATTACAATGTGGAAGAAGTCATCATCGCCACAGAACGATCGGAGCATAAAATCTTTGAAAAAATCATAACCGAACTCGAGGATATAAACGTTGTAATCAAGATCATTCCTGACATGCAGGATTTCCTGCTGGGAAAGGTGAAGACCACGTCTATTTTCAATGTTCCGCTTATTCAGATTTCACCCGAACTACTGCCGGCCTGGCAGCAGTCTATTAAGCGTATGATTGATATTACAGCATCAATATTTTCACTCATTCTGTTAATGCCTGTCTTTATTATTTGTGCGATTGGAATCAAATTAACATCAAAGGGTCCTTGTTTATATTCCCAGGAGCGTATCGGACTTCATGGGAAACCTTTTAAAATGCATAAATTCAGGTCGATGTTTCTGCATGCTGAGCAAGATGTGCCAATGCTTTCTTCAAAGAATGACAGCCGCATCACTTCTTTCGGGCGATTCCTGCGCAAGGTCAGGCTCGATGAGATCCCCCAGTTTTATACTGTACTCAAAGGCGATATGTCCCTGGTTGGACCAAGACCTGAGCGGAGCTACTTCATCAACCAGATCATTCAGCGTGCTCCTCACTACAGGTTACTACATAAGGTGAAGCCTGGCATCACTTCCTGGGGGCAGGTGAAATACGGTTATGCTGAGAATGTGGAAGAGATGATTGAGCGACTTAAATTCGATATGCTCTACATCGAAAACATGTCACTGGCAATGGATTTGAAAATCCTGATCTACACTGTTCTGATCGTGTTGCAGGGAAGAGGAAGATAATAAAGCAGAAGACACAAGTCAGGAAGACTTATATAGTCCCGTTTTCGATCATCACCACGATGAGTTCAATATCTTTATCCTCTCCAAGGGGATCATAGCCTTCCTTCAGATTTAAACCAAATACCCTGGCGAATGATTGCCAGAAGAATGCCACAAACCTGCCACGGAATTCCTTTAGCAGTTCAAAGGATGAATTGCCGGTTTGCCGGTCAACCAATTTAAGCAGAATTTTCCCCTGTGTAAATGTCAAATCTTTAAGTTCGCCACCAAACCTGGCCTCGAGTTCATCCTGGGCCTTTTTCATTATGGCTTTCTTTTCCTTTTCGCTCTTAATACCAATAAGGAGCTTACTATATTCATTGAACTTGATACCGGCAAGTTTTGCGTATGGGTAAACTTTTTTGACATTGTACACCAGCCTGTTGAATTTCCTGGCTTCAGAAGGGTTTACACTGGCATCCTGCTTCGTGATAAACACTTCCGATAAATCAATCATAGGGATGGTATCACCTTCAACAAC
>JBBRRV010000266.1:0-3122 GCA_038246075.1 Bacteroidales bacterium | reverse complement strand
GTGGGGAAAACCCATCCGGAAGATGAACTGAATTGTGGAGGTTGCGGATACAATAGCTGCCGCAATTTCGCCATTTCAATGCTCAACGATATGGCCGAAAGGCAGATGTGTGTTTCTTATATGCGCAAAGTAGCCAGTGATAAAGCCAGCGTATTATTACAGCGCATGCCTTATGGTGTGGTGCTTGCCGACGAAAACCTAAGGATTATAGAATGCAATGAGCCTTTTGCCAGGTTACTGGGTGAAGAAGCTTGTCTGGCCTGGGATGCCAAACCAGGTCTTTCAGGAGGCGATTTGCACAAATTTCTGAGCTTTCATAATATATTTTCGAATGTGCTTTCGTCAGGAATTGACTTTATTGATAAAGATCTTTCTGATAAAGAGCATATGTTTAACCTTTCGGTATTCAGTATTCAGAAACATAAAATCGTATGTGGTATTATCCACGACCTGCACCATGGAGAAATTATCCAGGAGGAGGTCCTCAAGCGGGTGCGTAAAGTGGTGCGTGAAAACCTGGAAACCGTGCAGAAAGTAGCTTTTCTGCTTGGCGAGAATGCCGCCCGCACCGAGGCGACGCTTAATGCGGTGGTAAATTCGGGTCACGAAAAGAAAATGTATGAGTGATGATCATTTTACTGTAGAAATCGCCTGCTCTCAGGTGAATAAGCATGGGCAGGAGGTATGTGGTGATGTATTCCTTTCGCGTAAAATAAAGGAAGAAAACAGGGTCATAACGGTGCTCAGCGATGGGCTGGGCAGCGGCGTAAAAGCGAATGTATTGGCCATGCTTACGGCAGCAATGGGACTTAATTTCACCATCGAGCGTTATCCGCTGCGCCAGACAGCACGTGCCATATTGGATACACTCCCTGTGGATAAGGACCGCAAGATAAGCTATGCCACTTTTACCATTGCGGACATAGATGCTGATGGTACAACCCGTCTTGCTGAATTTGATAATCCGGCCAGCATACTCATCCGTGAACAACAAGTGACGGAATTGGAAAACAAAAGAGAGGTTTTTCATAACCACCAGCAAATGAATCGCGAACTGGTCACCTCCGGTTATGCCGCTATGCGCGGTGACAGGCTTATCATCATTTCAGATGGGATTAGCCAGTCGGGGATCGGTACTGCCAAATACCCGTTTGGATGGGGAAGAGATAATGTTGCAGCATGGATATGTAGTTTTCTGAAGGAAGAACCAACGATTTCGGCTTCGTTACTTGCAGGACGGATTACAGCACATGCCCTGGCCAACGATGTGTATACGGCTAAAGACGATATTTCATGTATGGTGATCTATTACAGGAAGCCGCGGAAACTGCTTTTATGTTCCGGACCTCCTTTTCATGCAAAACAGGATGCGCGTTTGGCTGGAATTATCAAAAACTTCGACGGACAAAAAGTTATATGTGGCGGAACAACCGCAAACATTATTTCCCGGGAATTGGGGCTGGCTGTGACAGTGGGCATAGAAGGCGTTATGGGAGAGCTCCCGCCTGCTTCGCATATGGAGGGAATTGACCTGGTGACTGAAGGTGTGCTTACCATGGGTCGCGTGACAACCTTGCTTGAAGAAGGGGTGGCAGCCAATGTTAAGGGAACCGATGCGGCTACTCAACTGCTAAGGCTTTTGCTGAATAATGATATCATAATGTTAATGGCCGGAACGCGCATCAATCAGGCGCATCAGGACCCGGCCCTGCCTGTGGAACTTGAGATACGCCGAAACCTGGTTAAAAAGTTAAAACAGCTTTTGGAAGAAAAATACCTGAAAGAGGTTCACCTCGATTTTATATAGTTGAAGCTTTGCAGGCTTGTGGATATTTATACCTGGGCAGATATTTGTGAATCTCTTTCCTATGAAACCAAAAAATGTCACCTTTGCATTTTCTTTTACCCAAAACTAAAAGACTATGTTTATCGATCTTCGCAGTGATACTGTTACCAGGCCAACAGCCGGTATGTTACAAGCCATGTTTAATGCGCCTGTTGGCGACGATGTTTTCGGCGACGATCCCACGGTGAATGCACTGGAGGAAAAAGTAGTCCAGCTGTTTGGAATGGAACGGGCATTATTCTGCGCTTCCGGAACAATGGCGAATCAAATCGCCATTAAGGCACATACGCAGCCGGGGGATGAAGTGATCTGCAATAAGTTATCGCATGTCTACTATTACGAGGGTGGTGGAATAGCCGTAAATTCAGGCGCTTCAGTGTGCCTGCTCGATGGCGACCGCGGTCGTATCACAGCTGCCGATGTGCGCAGCCATATCAATCCTGCTGATGATATCCACCGTCCGGTTACACGTCTGGTTTCGGTGGAAAATACCATGAACAAAGGAGGTGGTGCTATCTATGACTTTAATGAATTGAAGAAAATCGGGGAAGTATGCCGCGAAAACGGACTCTCCTATCACCTGGATGGTGCACGCCTTTTTAATGCACTGCATGAAACAAGTGAGACTCCTGCCGATTATGGCAGCTTATTCGATAGTATATCCATATGCCTTTCCAAAGGTCTTGGTGCGCCAGTGGGATCTGTACTCATGGGCTCTGCAGCATTTATTAAGAAGGCCCGGCGCATACGTAAAGTGTTGGGCGGTGGAATGCGGCAGGTTGGTTACCTGGCAGCCGCAGGAATTTATGCCCTCGATAATCATGTTGTCCGCCTGGGCGAAGACCATAGACGGGCTACCCATCTTGGTGCAGTGTTAAGTTCGCTTCCTTTTGTTGAAGATGTTGTACCTGTTGAATCGAACATCATATTCTTCAAACTCGACACGCGGTTAAGCGAAATTGATTTCCTGGCTCGATTGGCCCAAAACGATATTCACGCCATGGCGCTTTCACCTGGTAACATCCGCTTTGTAACCCATCTCGATTTTACAGATGATATGCTCGATATACTCGAAAAGACGCTGCGTTTGATGTAATTGAAGTACATTGAAGTACATTGAAGTACATTGAAGTACATTGAAGTACATTGAAGTACATTGAAGTACATTGAAGTACATTGAAATACATTGAAATACATAGAAATACTTAGAAATACTTAGAAACAGCGAATCTTTTGTTTTTTATCTTTTACCTTTTAACTTTTAACTTATATTTCC
>JBBRRV010000265.1:0-3159 GCA_038246075.1 Bacteroidales bacterium | reverse complement strand
TCTACATCAAAAACATGTGTAATTTCAACATCCCGCTCCTGGCCCGGCAGATCCTTATACGTAAGAAAATAATGCTTTAACCGGTCAATGACGAGCTGAGGGCAATCAGAAATTGTTTTATACTGGCCAAATACTGCATCATCCACCAAAACAGCAATAAGCTTATCGTCTGATTCGTTCGCGTCAATCATTCTGAAACCACCAATGGGAATAGCCTGCACAAGGATATCGCCGTGAGAAATTACTTTTTCGGTAAGTACACAAACGTCTATCGGGTCACCATCACCTTTGATACCCTGCTTTCCTGTCTTCTCCATGCAGTATTCTGAAACGCTAATTCCGCTGATGGTTTGCGGAATAAAGCCATACATGGCGGGCACCACGTTGGAATACTTTTGAGGGCGATCCAGTTTGAGATAACCGCTGACTTTATCCACTTCATACTTAACCGTATCGGTTGAAACCATTTCGATGAAACAGGTGAGCACATGAGGTGCCTGCGGACCTACTTCCACACCATGCCATGGATGCGATTTATAACGAAGTCCCATCAGTTTGCCGATAGGATCCATAATTCTGTTTGCCATAAAGAAAGATCTGTTGGTTATGATTGTCAGGCTGTGAGGATACTGACCTGTCAGATTGGTAGCTGCGAGGCTGGCTTGAATTTTACTTTTTGTATTGTCAACCAAGGTAAAGTAATAGCTGCTGATGCTAGAAACATCAGTTAACCATTATAGTTTTGCAAAAGTAGGGTAAAAAGTTTCAACCGAACAAATGCCTGAAAAGTAATTCGGCATTTCCGGAGTATAAAGTATTGATTTTGTGCTTTAAAAAAGACATTTTAGATTATGGCTGCAGCCTGATGCTTATAAATTCCATCCTTCAAAAGATCATACAAAGTTAGATCGGCAGCTGATATTGCCTGCATATGACGACAAAACGGCATGATTACATCTAAGATAATGACATATTTTCCTCTGAACCACTTATTATCAGCATTGGTTCATATTTTGATCACACTTCTGCGAGCAATTTAAAATCTCCTTATCAATGAATTTCAATAATTATACGATCAAAGCCCAGGAGGCTGTGCAACAGGCTCAGGAAATTGCAGCCGGAATGCAACACCAGGCCATTAACAATATCCATCTGCTGAAAGGAATACTGGTAGCAGATGAAAACGTGATACCTTTTCTGCTGAAGAAACTTAATGTGAATGTTGGGGCTCTTGGCGCCGATCTGGACCGCCGCCTGCAGGCCTTGCCCAAGGTTACAGGAGGCGAAAGTTATTTATCTCCCGAAGCGTCCAGGGCACTTCAGAAAGCAGCTACATACCTGAAAGAATTTGGCGATGAGTTTGTTTCTATCGAACATCTTTTGCTCGGCATACTGGCTTCGGATGATGAAGTTTCCGGGCTACTCAAAAACCTTGGTGTTAACGAAAAAGACCTCAAAGCCGCGATCCGTGATATCCGTAAAGGCGCCAGCGTTAAAAGTGCAGCCGCCGAGGACACTTACAACGCATTGAACAAATATGCCCGTAACCTTAACGAACTGGCACGTTCAGGCAAACTCGACCCCGTGATAGGGCGTGACGAGGAAATAAGGCGTATTCTGCAGATCCTGTCGAGACGCACCAAAAACAATCCTATCCTTATCGGCGAACCCGGAGTTGGCAAAACCGCCATCGCGGAAGGTCTGGCGCATCGGATCATAAACGGTGATGTCCCTGAAAATCTGAAATCCAAACAGATCTATTCGCTCGATATGGGCGCACTCATTGCCGGCGCCAAATACAAAGGCGAATTTGAAGAACGGCTCAAGAGTGTTATCAAGGAGGTGATTGCTTCCGACGGTGAAATTGTACTGTTTATTGATGAGATACATACCCTCGTGGGGGCAGGTGCAAGCGAAGGTGCCATGGACGCCGCCAACATCCTCAAACCGGCGCTTGCCCGGGGCGAATTGAGGGCCATCGGCGCCACTACCCTCAAGGAATACCAGAAATACTTCGAAAAGGACAAAGCCCTGGAGCGCAGGTTCCAGATCGTGATGGTGAACGAACCCGATGCATTTGATGCCATCTCTATCCTGCGTGGCTTGAAGGAACGTTACGAAACCTACCACCAGGTGCGTATTAAGGACGAAGCCATCATTGCTGCTGTTGAGCTGTCGCAACGTTATATCACTGACAGGTTCCTGCCTGACAAAGCCATTGACCTTATTGATGAAGCCGCTTCCAAACTCAGATTGGAAATCAATTCTGTTCCCGAAGCGCTCGACGAGATCGAGCGCCGCATCCGTCAGCTCGAAATTGAACGCGAAGCCATCAAGCGTGAGCACGATGAACCAAAACTAAAGAGTCTTTCGACAGAAATTGCCAACCTAAGCGATGAGCGTTCGCACCTCAAGGCAAAATGGCAGGCAGAAAAAACGGTCGTTGAAAACATTCAGAAATGTAAAAAAGAGATCGAAAACTTTAAACTTGAAGCCGATCAAGCCGAACGTGAAGGCAATTATGGCCGCGTAGCAGAGTTGCGCTATGGGAAAATAAAGGAATCAGAACGGAAGCTCGACGAACTCAAGGCAAAACTTAACGAATTGCAGACCAATTCTGCACTCATTAAGGAAGAAGTCGGATCGGAGGAAATTGCCGAAATCGTTTCACGTTGGACAGGAATCCCGGTTAACCGCATGCTTCAAAGCGAGCGTGAAAAACTGCTTCACCTGGAGGACGAGCTACATAAGCGTGTCATCGGCCAGGAAGAAGCCATCGGGGCCATTGCCGATGCCATACGCCGCAGCCGGGCAGGATTACAGGACAGCAAGCGGCCTGTGGGTTCATTCATATTTCTGGGTACAACGGGTGTCGGAAAAACCGAACTCGCCAAAGCACTGGCCGGATACCTTTTTAACGACGAGAATGCCATGGTGCGCATCGATATGTCTGAGTACCAAGAGCGACACACGGTATCGCGGCTCATTGGAGCACCTCCGGGCTATGTGGGTTATGACGAAGGCGGGCAACTCACTGAAAAAGTAAGGCGCAAACCTTACGCGGTGGTATTGCTTGATGAGATTGAAAAAGCCCATCCGGATGTTTTCAACATCCTGCTACAAGTACTCGACGACGGGCGCCTCACCGATAATAAAGGC
>JBBRRV010000264.1:0-3184 GCA_038246075.1 Bacteroidales bacterium | reverse complement strand
TAATTCTGGATGCGGTTGATGAGGACAAACCGGAAATCTGCAGGGATCTCGTGTTCGCGCAATGAATCATAATTACTGATGGGGTTCATTTCTCCGTTGCGTACCAATTCATCCAGCACTTGCCTGAAGTAGAGGTTAATGCGTGGGTTGACTTTAAACCCTATCCTGAATTCTACCCTGGTAAGTACACCGGGAATGAGTTTCTCAACATGATATTCGAGCGTATGCGGACTGTCCACGATATGAATATGCAAAAACCAATACATATCAGCCCGCTTGGGTTGCTTATAAATGATCGAGTACATGACTTTCGATTCGATCTCCGTGTTGCGGTCGGCACGTGTAAGGTATACCAGGTTGGTGGCGAATTTTGGCACAGTTTTATCATGACTCAGGGCTGTGAGCACTTCTGAATACGTGCTGATCAGATCGAAACGGGTAAAGCTTTTCTTTATTTCGCGGGCCCTGAACCAGACAAACATGATAAAGAAGATAAGCCCAGCCATCATCACGGTAAACCAACCACCATTCGGGAACTTATGAAGGTTGGCCACCAGGAATGATCCTTCAATAATGAGATAGGTTATATAAAAGAAGCCTACATAAATTTGTTTAACGCGCACCCTGATCAGGTAAAAAACCATCAGGAATGAGGTCATCAGCATCGTGATGGTGATGGATAAGCCATAAGCAGCTTCCATGTTAGAGGATTCACGAAAGAACAGCACAACGAAAATACAGGCCAGCATCAGCGACCAGTTTACGCTGCCAATGTACATCTGTCCTTTCAGGTTTGTAGGGTAACTTATCCTTACTTTGGGCCAGAAATTCAGTTGGATGGCTTCACTGATGATGGTGTAGGAACCGCTGATCAGCGCCTGACTGGCAATAACTGCTGCCAGGGTGGAAATAACAATACCTGTGGTAAGAAACCATGCAGGCATTATATTAAAAAACGGGTTTGACAGTGCGTGGAGTTTTGAGGCGTTCATCAATATCCATGCACCTTGTCCGAGATAGTTCAGGATGAGCATTGCTTTGACGAAAATCCAGCTTATACGGATGTTTGCCAGTCCGCAGTGCCCCAGGTCGGAATACAATGCTTCGGCCCCGGTGGTGCAAAGGAATACAGCCCCCAGCAAAAGAAATCCATGGGGGTAATACATCAGCAGCCGGTATGCATAATAAGGGTTGAAGGCCTTGAAAATTTCAGGATACTGAATAATATATTGCAGGCCTAATACACCCAGCATCAGGAACCAGATAAACATGATGGGGCCGAATGATTTGCCAAGGAAACTGGTTCCGAATCGCTGAATAGTAAATAGGAGCACGATGATAACAAGCGCTATGGGGAGTACGGAAATATCTGGATTGTGGATGCGTAATCCTTCGACAGCTGAAACGACAGTAATTGAGGGTGTTATGATACCATCGGCCAGCAGGGCGGCTCCCCCGGCGATGGCTAAAAAGTATAACCAGCGTCTTTTCTTGCGGATAAGGGCATAGAGTGCAAAAATTCCGCCTTCACCGTTATTGTCGGCCCGTAATGTAATGAGCACATATTTTACGGTGGTTTGCAGGGTAAGGGTCCAGATGATACAGGAAATGGCGCCAAAGATGAAATTAGGGCCGGGAATACCACTGGCACCCGCGATGATCGCTTTCATTACGTATAATGGTGACGTGCCGATGTCACCGTATACAATGCCCAAAGTAATAATGAGCCCGGCTGCGGTCAGTTTGGTTTTGTGCCGGGAAAGAGGTGTTTTCATTCAGGGAAAATAGTCGGCAAAAATACACCTATTTTTTATTGTTCCGCCCTTTTACACTTAATATCTTACGATGCAAGGCCTATTTGGCCATTTTGAGTTCATTTAACCGGTAATGCGGGTGTCGGGGGAGCAGAGATGACGTTGGTTTGCGTTACCTTGATCGGTTTATGCGGAGGATGAGGGTTCCATCCTGCGATGGTAAGCATGACAAAAAACGAGATGATATATGCAGCGGTCACATGCCATCCGGACTTCACATATTTCACTACAGACCTGGCTTCGGGGTACATGTTGGACAATGCCACGCCTGCAGATGAACCAAACCAGATCATAGATCCTCCGAAACCAACCGAAAAGGCCAGGATACCCCAGTCGTAGCCACCCTGTTCGAGGCAGAGTTTGGTAAGCGGAATATTGTCGAATACGGATGAAACAAAGCCCAGTGCAAAAGCGGATTGCCACGATGCTTTTGGCAGTTCTTCAACAGGCATGAGTGACGCACATGTGACAAGTGCAAGCAGAAAAATGCTGCCTTGTAAGGCTTTAGGTAATTCGCCCCAGGGCGTTTTGGTGAAAGTTGCGCCAATGAGCAAGGCTATCCAAACGCCAACAGCAGGAAAATCGAGTGTCATATTGGTGATAATGGCCCCTGCCAGCATCATCAGCACGATAATGAGCTTTTTCCAGTCTATCTCAATGCCTACATTGGCATCTTTTTGAATGGGTTGGAATTTGTGTTGCTGCTTGGAGGCGATGATGCCAAAAATGAAGATAGCCACGACAGATCCGATAAATGCATGTGTTACAGACAATGGACTCACGCCATCAATCCACATGAGCGTTGTGGTGGTATCGCCCACCACGCTGCCGGCACCGCCTGCATTGCTTGCGGCAATAATGGCAGCCAGGTATCCGATATGAACCCTGCCTTTGAATACCACAAAGGCGATGGCCCCGCCGATCATCGCGGCAGCAATATTATCCAGAAAAGAGGATATGATCATGATGAGAATTAGCAATACAAAGCCGCCTTTCCAATCGTCGGGAAGGAAATTGGGGAGGATGTCGGGCACACCCGATTCTTCAAAATTCTTGGCCAGGATGGCAAAACCAAAGAGCAACCCGCCAAGGTTAAGCAATGTGCGCCATTCACCTTCTCCGGCGTCTGAGCCTATCAGGTGTTCTGCCATGGAAAAGCCAGGCAGGAAAATGTACCTCAGGATGATGATGGCGGCAAGCCCGATGAGCGCCACATACATGGTGCGGTGGTGAAAAATGGCCACTCCAAGTAATGTAAGTGTAAAAATGATGAATTCAGCCCTGATGCCAAATACTTCCGGCGGATGCCCGACGCCTGCCGCAAAGGTGAATACCGGGGCCAGCAGCAGGGCAAGTGTAAATAGTAATGC
>JBBRRV010000263.1:0-3186 GCA_038246075.1 Bacteroidales bacterium | reverse complement strand
CTTTGCAGCCATTAGCTGTGCCTGGGCTGTTTCATATGCTTTCCGTGTGTGGTCAAACTGTTCTTTGGTAAGTATCTGGCCTTCAAACTGAAGTGTGGCCCTGTTAAGATCTTCTTTTGCTTTTTCCAAAGCAACTTCCTGAACCTTTATACTGAACTGGTCGAGATTATATTTGGCTTCTGACTGGCTTGCGGCGGCGGATGCCTGGTTTTTCACTGCCTGGGCCTGTTGTTTTTGAGCAACCAGGTCGCTGCTGTCAAGTTCAACCAATAGCATACCCTTCTCTACAGTGTCTCCTTCGCCGGCATAGAGCCTGGCAATCCTGCCCAGTATTTTTGAACTTACAGCTACTTTATCTGCATCTACATATGCGTCGTCGGTGGTAACGAAGGTAGTGTAATGCCTGTACCACTGCCAGCCAAATATAACCAAAGCTGTTACAACCACAGCCAATGCAATATAGGCCCTGAAACGCCTCCATTTATTGTTTTTAGGTTCTGTATTTTCTCCTGTTGTTTCCATAATAAATTTGAAAGGTGTTTCTGACTTAATTAATTGGCAATACTATTTTATTGTATTTCAGTCCATTGATAAACAAGGTTGTTGCTGCGCGCAGCATTTTTATCAGGCGGTCATTTTCTTCAGCTGACATCTCCAGCCTGCTCATGCGCCGCATTTCCATGATCCTGATACCCTGTAAAAGATCACTGAACAACCGGGCGAGTTCTGTTGCATCTTCAAACCGGAAGATCCCTGATTCCTGACCCTTAATAAATATAGTGGTCAGGATTTGTGTTTCTATTTCCCTCATCCTGTTGTAAAGATCCTGAAACAGGGGATTCATTTTATAATTGTCGGCCAGCCGGAATTTGCTCAGGTTTAAAAATTTGCGGAAAAGGGAATGCCTGAGTTCTACAAGTTCCATGATCATCTGATCAGCCTGGGTAACTTCTGTAATGCGCCGCTCAATCAGGTCCGAGAATTCCTGCTGTTCATTCTCTATAACTGCCTTGAAAATGCTTTCCTTATCCGGGAAATAATAATATAAAGATGACTTGGACATTGATATATCGGCTGCAATTTCCTGCATCGTCGTTTTTTCATATCCGTACAGCCCTAACCGCTTCTGGGCAGCTTTCAGAATAACATCAATCTTTCCTGCCTGGATTTCGGTATGCATAGCTATTCCCATCATTTTCCACTTTATGATACAATGTGTTTAAACAACTTTCTGACTATTTTGTTTAAAAAGTCCAAAGATAGTTTTTACTCGCCAATCTTGCAGAATGTATTTGTTTAAACTGAAATATCCGGATAGGCCGCCCGTGTGAATAAGGTTAAAGCAAAGATTTTCCCTGGCAGATTTAAGAACCTGCCAAGGCGGTTGAGATTTTTATAGTGCATTTAAATTAAAATTCAACAAAGTCATCAATATTTTAGGTTTCTTTGCTTCTTTGTATCCTGTCCTTCATACATGTTTTTTATTTTATTATAATCTCACTTTATCGCAAAAAACAGCCAGCATCAGAATGTGAACTATTTCATTTTAAAATGCAATACCAGGAACCCCGGCAACAAGCTGAGGCTTCCCAGACAATACATTAACTTATTCATTAAAACCCATATCTTATGAAAAAAATTACACTGCTGGTTTCTATGGTGATACTCTTAATAAACACAGGTATGTCACAGGACAAAATTGCACCAAATCCATTCTTTAGCGAATATACTACGCCATTTGGTGTACCGCCTTTCAATTTAATTCAGACTGATCATTATTTACCTGCTGTTGTCAAAGGTATTGCCGATCAACAGGCCGAGATTGATGCCATTGTAAACAATACGTCTGCTCCGACTTTCGAAAATACAATCCTGGCCTTTGATAAATCAGGTAAACTTTTGGAAAAAGTTAGCAGCGTTTTTGGCAGCCTTAACGGGGCAAATACAAATCCGGAGATGCAGGCTGTAGCGCGACAAATGGCACCACTCACGACCACACACAGGGATAATATTTCGCTGAACGACAAACTCTTTCAACGGATTAAGACGGTTTATCTTCATCGTGAAAACAGTAACCTGGATGCCGACCAAAAAAGGGTGGTTGACAAATATTACAAAGATTTTGTCAGAAACGGTGCCGATTTAACTGATGCAGACAAAGCGAAGCTGCGCGAATTAAACCAGAAACTGTCAGTTAATGGCATTAAGTTCGGGGAGAATCTCCTGGCCGAAACAAATACCAACTTTAGTCTTGTCGTCGATAATGCCAAGGACCTGGATGGTCTTCCTGCAGATATCATTGAAGCGGCTGCTACCACAGCAAAAGAGAAAGGTCTGGCCGGCAAATGGGTATTTACCCTTCAAAAGCCCAGCATGCTTCCATTTTTACAATATGCCAAAAACAGGAGCCTGCGCGAGAAACTTTATGCCGGTTATTTTATGCGGGGCAATAACGAAAACACTTTTGATAACAAAGAATCCATACTAAACATTACAAACCTGAGGGCTGAAAAGGCAAAACTATTGGGATTTAAATCGCACGCCGATTACGTTATCAGCAACAATATGGCTAAAACGCCCGAGGCTGTGTATACATTCCTGCAAAACATCATGGATCCTGCTCAGAAATCAGCCCTGAGAGATCGCGATGACATGCAAAAAATCATTGACAGCGAAGGAGGCAACTTCAAACTTGCCTCATGGGACTGGTGGTTTTATGCTGAGAAACTCAGAAAAGAAAAATACAATTTTGATGAATCAGAAATCAAACCTTATTTCGCCCTTGGCAATGTGAGAGATGGTATGTTTAATGTGGCTACTAAATTATACGGCATCACTTTTACCAGGTTAACGAATGTACCCGTATATAATCCAGAAGTGGAAGCATATGAAGTCAAAGAAGCCAATGGCTCCCATGTTGGGGTACTTTACATGGATTTCCATCCGCGCGCAGGAAAACGCGTTGGTGCCTGGTGCGGCCGTTTCAGAAGTCAGGGCTATGAAGATGGTAAGAAAATATATCCCATCGTTACCATTGTTACTAACTTCACAAGACCTACTGCCGATGCTCCTGCTTTGCTGACATGGGATGAGGTAACCACCATGTTTCATGAATTCGGACACGGCCTGGCCGGACTGTTTACAGATGGGAAATATGATCGCACCGCCGGGAATTTCCCACGTGAT
>JBBRRV010000262.1:0-3202 GCA_038246075.1 Bacteroidales bacterium | reverse complement strand
TGTCGCCGATCACGGAAACTCCCCACCCTCGATCATCGAAACTCCCCAGGTGAGCACCCGGGTGGGGCAGGTGTCAGGTTAGCTGTTCGAGGGCGCCATCACCCCCTTTCGGAGCTGCGTGGCGCGCGCCTGGTGGGCCCGCATCCGGTAGCTGTCGCCATCGATGTTGAACACGACGCTGCGGTGGAGCAGCCGGTCGAGCATCGCCGCGGCGACCGTGGGGTCGTCGAAGATGCGGCCCCAGGACGCGATGCCGAGGTTCGTCGTGAGGATCACCGAGCCGCGGAGATAGCGCTGGCTGACGACCTGGAACAGCGCCGCGGCGGCCTCGGCCGGCAGGGGCAGGTAGCCGACCTCGTCAATGACCAGGAGCCGCGGTCCCGCGAAGAAGCGCATCGTCGTCGCCCAGCGGCCCTCGATCGCGGCCCGGTGACAGCGCGCGGCGAGGTCGGCGGCGGTCGTGTAGTAGGCACGGTGGCCGGCCTCGACCGCGGCCCGGGCGAGCGCGACCGCGAGCATCGTCTTGCCCACTCCGGGCGGCCCGATGAACAGGACGTTGGTGGCGTCCTCGAGGAAGCGCAGCGTGCCGAGCTCGTTCACGAGCGAGCGGTCGACCGCGGGCTGGGCGTCGAAGTCGAAGTCGGCCAGGCGCCAGGGCGCCGGCAGCGAGGCGAACCGCTCGAGGCTCGCCCGTCGGCGTGCCTCGGTGGCGGTGACCTCGATCCCGAGCAGCCGTTCCAGCATCGCGGTGTGCCCGAGGTTCTCGGCCCGGGCCGCCTCGAGCACCCCCGGCAGCGCCTCGGCGGCGGCCGCCAGGCGGAGCGTCGCCAGGTGGCCGCGCAGCGCCTGGTAGAGGGACGTCTCGTTCATCGGGCGGCCTCGACGAGCTCGGCATAGCGGGCGAGGTCGACGACCACCTCGCGGGCCTCGGGACCGCGCAGCGCGGCCGCCGCCGCCCGGGCCGCGAGACCCGGCGGATGGTTGCCCTTGGGCACGCAGGGCCGGGCGGTGCTGAACGCACCGAGCACGGTCGCCTCGAGGGCCGCCCGGTGGTCGGGCAGCCGGACGAGCCCGCCCGCCGCGCGCCGGTGGACCGCGACCAGGGCACCCGTGCCCGAGACGATCTCGACCGTCGGGGTGCCCAGCCGGTGGCGGACGGTGAGGACCGAGCCGATGAAGCCGGGTGGGACGCTGTAGCGGGCGCCAGCGAAGGCGACGCTCGCGTTGGCGTCGACGGGTCCGGCCTGGCTGACCGTGGCCGGGTAGGGCACGGGCGGCAGGGGCAGCAGCGGCTCGGCGTCGGCGAGCGCGCCGACGGTCGTCGTGCCGCGCGGGCGGGCGTCGGCGGTCGTGGCGCAGAAGCGGTCGAGGCTTGCCTGGGCCTCGACCATGGTGGTCGCGGTCAGCGTCCGCCACCAGCGTCCGCACAGGTAGCGGACCGACGACTCGACCGCGCCCTTGCGGTTGCCCCGCCGGGGCGGACAGGGCCGGACGGTGACGCCGTAGTGGCGGGCGACCGGGGTGAACGAGGGCTGGACGTCGCCCGTGCCTGGCACGATGACCGTGGCCAGCCGATCGGTCCGCCAGTCGCGGGCCGTCCCGCCCAGCCGGCGCAGGACGGCGTCCATCGCCTCGATGAGGTGGGCCTGGTCGAGCGACGGGGCGAGGTGTGAGTGAGCACCAAAGGTGCAGAGAGATCGCCACGAAAAGTGCAGAGGCGAGCGAGGTCAGCCGAGCATAGCAGCGCCCTCCCTGGCTGAGCCCGCTGACGGGACGTGGGCCCGCATCCGATAGGACTGGCCCTTGATGTTGACGACGGTGGCGTGGTGCAGGAGCCGATCGAGAATGGCGCCCGCGACGACCTGATCGGCGAAGACCTGACCCCAGTCGCCGAAGCCGCGGTTGCTGGTCAGGACGATCGAGCCGCGCTCATAGCGGCGGGACACGACCTGGAAGATCCAGTGCGCGCTGGTGGCGTCCATCGGCAGGTAGCCGAGCTCGTCGATGACCAGGACGGACGGCCCGGTGTAGGTCCGCATCTTGCTGGTCCAGCTGCCCTCGAGATGGGCCGCCTGGAGGTGGGCGACGAGATCGACCGCGGTCGTGAAGTAGGTCCGGAAGCCGGCCTCGGTGGCGGCGATCCCCAAAGCGATGGCGAGGTGGGACTTGCCGACCCCCGGTGGTCCCAGGAACAGCGCGTTGCGCCGCTCCTCGACGAAGCGAAGCGTGCTGAGCTCGGCGATGACCGCCCGGTCGATCGACGGCTGGAAGTCGAACTCGAACTGGCCGAGGCGCTTGTCGAGCGGGTAGTGGGCGAAGCGCAGCCGGCCCGACAGGCGGCGGGCCGCGGTCGCCTCGACCTCGGCCGCCAGGAGCCGCTCGAGGACCTCGACCGGGGCCGCCGTCTCGGTGCTCGCCCGCTCGAGCTCGGCGGCGAGGTGCTCGGACGCGGTGGCCAGGCCGAGATAGGCGAGGTGCTCGCGCAGGCGGGCGTAGGCGGTCGCCGTCCGCGACTCGCTGCCCCGGCTCATCGGACCAGCTCGGCATAGACCGCGAGAGGCCGGACCTCGACGGCCTCGCCGAGCGGAGCGGGCATCCTCGGGGCGCTGACGGGATCCGGCAGGGGGACGAGGGTGTCGTGGCCCTCGATCCGGGCCAGGAGCCGCCGGCTGACCGGCGTCAGGAGCCCGCGCTCCTCGGCCCACGCCTCGCCGACCACCCGCCCGGTGGTCCGGTGCCGGCGGGCCGCGACGATCTCGGTCGTCCAGCGGCGGGCCATGGCGTCGTACCAGGCGAGGGTCGGCCGCTCGGGGAAGACCTGTCCGGTCAGCCACGCCAGGAAGTCCTCCTTGACCTCCCGGATGACCCGCTCCACCTTGCCCTTGGTCTTGGCCCGGTACGGCCGGCAGGCCCGCGGCCTCGTGCCCAGGAGCGCGGCGACGTCGATCCAGGCCGAGGCGAAGATCGGGGATCCGTCGGCCCGGGAGCCCGACATCAGCGCGGTGTCCCGGTCGGTCAGGAACTCGGCGCTCGCCCCGCCCAGGTCGTCGACGCAGCGGACGATCGCCGCGAGCGTCGTGACCCGCGTCTTGTCGGTCGCGAACCGGACCGCGAGCATCCGGCTCGAGCCGAGGATCGCGACGAAGGCGTACAGGCTCGCGCTGCCATCGCCGAGCGGCCAGGTCCCGCAGTCGGTCCAGTC
>JBBRRV010000261.1:0-3207 GCA_038246075.1 Bacteroidales bacterium | reverse complement strand
TATGAGAAAAATAATACTAATAAGCATTTTTGTTTTTACAGGCCTTCTCCAGGTTATAGCGCAATCCGGAGTCATACGGGGGCGTGTTTATAATGCGATAGACAACGAACCATTACCATTCACCAATATCGTCATAAATGGCACGACCATTGGCACCATGAGTGATTTGAACGGGAATTACAGCATTACGGGCGTTAGTCCGGGATTCACAAAATTAGCGGCAAGTTCAGTTGGGTTTGAGAATTATATTACCGAGATATTCCAGGTTACCAATGCGAAACCTGTATTTGTGGATATTCCGATGAAAGAAAAGGCCATCATGCTGGAGAATGTTGAAATCAAAGCATCTATTTATCGTAAGCCTGCTGAAAGTCCTGTATCAATGCGTACGCTTGGCATTTCCGAGATCGAAAAGAATCCCGGTGGCAACCGTGACATATCAAAAGTGATACAGGCTTTGCCTGGTGTTGCCTCCACCCCCGCTTTCCGTAACGACATTATCATCCGTGGTGGCGGTCCAAGTGAAAACCGTTTCTACCTCGATGGTATTGAAATCCCTAACCTAAATCATTTTGCCACCCAGGGTGCTTCAGGCGGACCGGTTGGCATCATCAACGTAGATTTTATAAGTGAAATCGATTTTTATTCCGGAGCTTTCCCTGCCAACAGGGGCAATGCGCTTAGTTCGGTACTGGAAATGCGGCAGGTTGATGGAAATCCTGAAAAATTCAGGTACAAGGCCTCATTGGGCGCAACCGACCTGGCACTTACCGCAAACGGCCCGCTGAGTCCAAAAACGACTGCCATATTTTCGGTACGCCGTTCTTATCTTCAGTTTCTATTCAGTGCCATCGGACTTCCCTTCCTCCCCACGTACAACGATTTCCAATTCAAAATCAAAACGAAGATTGACCAGCATAACGAAATTACATATATCGGACTGGGTGCACTTGACCAATTCAAATTGAATACCGGCATCAAAAACCCCAGCGAAAGCCAGCAATTCATTCTTGATTACCTGCCTGTAAACAAGCAGTGGAATTATGCGGTAGGGGCAGTTTACAAGCATTACCGGAAACATTCATATGACACCTATGTCTTCAGCAGGAATATGCTCAACAATGAGCAGTACAAATATGAAAATAACACTGAATCAGACCCTTCTAAGCTATTGCTCCGGTATAAATCGCAGGAAATAGAAAACAAATTCCGCATCGAGCATACAACCCGCATTGACGGATTCAAAATAATGGCAGGTGCAGGACTGGAATATGCAAAGTATTCGAATAACACCTACCAACGGGTGTTTATCCCCCGTGCAGCAGATACACTTTATTCCATACAATATACCTCTCAATTGGATCTTTTTGAATGGAATATCTTCGGGCAGGTGAGCCGCGGTTTCCTTGCCGAACGACTTATTCTCTCGTTTGGGATCAGGAGCGATGCCAATAATTACGATGCAGCCATGTCGAATATGTCAAGGCAGATATCACCCCGTTTTTCAGCAGCATATGCCCTTACGCAGAAATGGTTCCTCAATTTTAATACGGGCCGGTACTACCAGCAGCCACCCTATACTACATTAGGTTACCGCACGCAGTCTGGAAATCTGGTGAATAAGGAAAACGGATTGAAATATATGAGCGCCGACCATATTGTTGCAGGTCTGGAATACCGCCGGAATGAAAACGCAAAATTCACCATTGAAGGATTCTATAAAAAGTACAACAATTATGCTTTTTCACTCGCCGACAGTGTTTCCCTCGCCAGTAAAGGTGCAGACTACGGCACTTATGGCGACGAAGCAGTAACATCAACCTCCACAGGGCGGGCATATGGTATTGAAGTCTATTTCCGCGACCAGATTGCCAAGCGTATAAATGTCATTGTGTCTTATACGCTGGTAAGAAGTGAATTCGAAGATTTTACGGGCAGACTTATTCCGTCTGCATGGGACAACAAGCATATATTGAATATAATGGCTTCCCGCACGTTTAAAAAGAACTGGAATGCCGGGCTGAAGTGGAGGTTTGTTGGAGGTTCTCCTTACACACCATTTGATATCGGAAGGTCTTCATTGAAGGCAGCCTGGGATGTTCGCGGAAGAGGCTACCTGGATTATGCCCATTTCAATTCGCTGCGTCTTCAGAATTTCCACCAACTCGATATACGCATTGACAAGGAATATTTCTTTAAAAAGTGGTCACTCAATTTTTATGCCGACATACAGAACCTGTATAATTTCAAAGCAGATCAGCCGGACAACCTTATTCTCTCCCGTGATGCTGCAGGTGTACCACTCACCGACCCTAAAAATCCGGACCACTATGTGCTTAAGCGTGTGAGTGATGCCAGCGGCACCGTTCTGCCAACGCTTGGCATCATTGTACAATTTTAGTTTATCAATCTTTTGCTTTATCACCCAGCATAGGCACAAAGCGGAACCTGCCGTGGCTTTTGATGCGCGTGGATGTCTCCGTAAGTTTAACGACTGTTGTCATCTCCTGGATATCGGTATTGCCAATAGGGGCCACTAATATTCCACCTGTTTTGAGCTGTTGAACCAGGGCTTCAGGTATATAAGGAGCGCCAGCAGTAATGATGATTTTGTCGAAGGGTGCAAAAGCCGGCTGACCCAGGTAGCCATCGCCATAAAAGGTCTTCATCCGGTATCCAAGTGTGGGAATGAAAGCTTTAGCCTTGTCGAAGAGTATTTTCTGCCGTTCGATGGAAAAAACCTTTGCGCCCATCTCACACAGAATGCAAGCCTGATAACCTGAACCGGTGCCGATTTCCAGCACTTTGTCCCCCTTCTTAATGGCAAGCAATTCTGATTGAAAGGCGACTGTGTAAGGTTGTGAAATGGTTTGCCCGGCCCCGATAGGGAATGGTTTATCCTGGTATGCGAATTCTAGAAAGGATGAATCGAAAAAGAAATGCCTTGGCACAGCCTCCAGGGCCTGCAAGACATTTTCATCCTGTATGCCTTTTCTGCGGAGGCTTTCAACTAACTGATGACGTAATCCTTTATGACGAAATGTATCTTCCATTTTAATATTAAGGTAGGCGGAATTGCTGATTTTGATGCGAAATTAATCATTTCGGCTTCGGTAAAAAAAATTACTTTTGCACAAAAACATATCTGCTCATGCTTAAAATAGGAGTACTTGGCGCCGGTCATCTCGGAAAAATTCACATTAAATG
>JBBRRV010000260.1:0-3237 GCA_038246075.1 Bacteroidales bacterium | reverse complement strand
TAACGTCTGTGCATACGCCATTAAAGTATCACTTCAATGGCGGGTATTTCGGCTTTAGTCGAAAGGGTTAATTGTTTTGAACAAAAGTTGGTACTGAATTTTTGAAATTTTCCAGAAAAGCGAAAATAGTTCATTGATTTGGTTTTTATAAGCTTATTTTTCAAAAGTAAAGAATTTATTTCACAAAGTATTAAGCTTTTTATTTAATATTCAGTTTATCCAACGGACTTTTTATCTGGTCAAATCCCTTAGTCGTGATATGTGTATAGATTTCAGTTGTTTTACTGCTCTCGTGCCCTAACAAATTTTGGATATACCTTAAATCGGTTCCGTTTTCCAACAAGTGCGTGGCAAAGCTATGTCGCAATGTGTGAACTGTAATATGCTTTTTAATATTTGTTTTTAAGAGCGCCATTTTCAGAATGTTCTGAATGCTCCGGTCTGAATACTGTTCTCCACCCTGCCCTTCAAAAAGCCATATTTTGGGTTTGTACTCAAGGAAATAAATCCTTAAAATTTCCAGTGTTTTGGTTGAAAGCAGCGTATATCTGTCCTTTTTCCCCTTGCTCTGTTCAATTCGTATTTGCATCCGTTTCGAATCAATATCCTTTAGCTTCAGATTAATGGCTTCACTAATACGCAAACCTGCCGAGTATATGGTCATCAAAATTGCTTTGTGCTTGATGTTTTCAACCGCATTGATAATCAGTATAATTTCTTCTTCACTTAATACGGTCGGTAAGGTTTTTTCCCGACGAGGCCTGTCAATATAATATACTTTTCTTTGTCCGCCCAAGATCCTTTCATAGTAGAATTTGATTGCATTGATCGCTTGATTTTGATACGAAACTGATACCTTTCGTTCGGTTACAAGGTATCGTAGAAATGCTTTGATCATTAATTCGTCGATTTTCCCAACATCAAATTTATGGTAATAATTGATGAACTCTTCAAAACACATCTTGTAGGTTTTTATCGTTTGTTCGCTGTAACGAAGTTCCTGAAGTTTTTCGATAAATTCAACAGGGCAAGTGCGGTAATTCGGAATGTCGTATTGGCTTATCCTGGTTTGTTTCGAGCCAATTGTTTCTTCTTCAAAGATGTAATTGAGTTGTAATTTTTCAGCTAACAATTTTAGTTCATTTTTAAATTTATCAGCGTAAGGTATTGTCCACCACTTGTTTTCGATATTCCATTTGCAATAGGGGAATTTTCTGATTTCATTGGTCAGCTCCCTGTTAAATCCATGTATAACCCGCAAACTTCCTGTATTTGTCTTAATAACGAGCAAATCAGATTTCGACCGATAAATTTTATCCGCCTGATGTTCTGATTGTTCCGTTATGATTTCTTTAATCCGGTCTTTAAAATATTCTTTTAGAATCTCCGCATTTTCGCGGTAATTGGGTATTATCCAGCAATATTGATTCTTATCCCAGCGACTATATTGCAATGTCCTGATTAGTTGAATGTCCTTCTCGTTTTTCGGAAGTTTAACGATGATCCTTTTTTCGGCAATATGGATCGAAACATCTCTGTTTAATGCAGTTTCTATTCTGTCAGGTACGATAGTTTGCATGATTCCCAATTCATTTTTCTTTTTTGGATACTCAATATCAGGGAATAAGCTTTTTAGCTGATTGAAGGCTTCCTGTGAGTAGGGTATGTGCCAGGCATTATGAGTACGGCTCCATTTGGCATCGCCAATTTGTTTTAAACGGGAGGCAATTTCCTGGTTATAGGGAAAATCAATTTTAATCCGTTTTTCTCCTTCGTGGATGATCTTTTCAGCTTTCATAACTGTGTCTTTGGCGTATATCATTCAAAAATAATAAATATCCGCCAAAGTTTTTACATCGAAATAGTTATTCAATTTATTGAATATCAAGAATGATTCAGGTAATCGGCGTTAACAATTGTCCTGCTGGTTTATTCGTCTCGCTGTAAAAGATTTCGGCGCCCTGTTAGTTTTCTCAAAGTGGGTCTTGAAACACTCTTGTGTAAGTTGCTTAGGGCTGATTTAAATGGGGGCAGGAGCATGCTTTCTTGTGGCTTTTTTCATATAAGTAATGGTTAAAATATAATGTCGTATTTTTTGCCGAAATTTTGTAAGTCATATGACAATCATTCTTTGAGATTCTGCAAACTGAGGTAAGTATCTGTGATAGCAAATTTATCCACATAAAACTGTTGAATTTATCTGAATTGAATGTTGATTCATCATCAACATCAAAGAATAGGTCGTTTTTTCGGTTCAATAAACCCACAACATTCAGGAACTTTCCTTTAGGAGTTGATAATAAAATTGGATTCTCTTTTGTTTGCCTTGAATATGGCACATTGGGAGTCAGTCCAAATTGACTTTCATCGCCAAAATAAAGATCTATGTATCCGCTATCTTCCAATTTTTTAAGGCTTTCTATTTACAGTTGTTTACGATCAAATTCAACCTGCTTTCGCTTGCTTTTCAAAGATAGTCGGGACTCAAATTTTGGGCAGATCATATTGAGCCTGGCGGATTCAGTCAAGGGAGAATGTCAGTTTGCCCACTTCGACCCTTCGACTACGCTCAGGGACCGGAACACTTAATGAACTTAATAAGATGGGGGGGGGGCAAAATGACCGAACATGAAGTGCAGGAAGGTGCTGCACAAATAGTTTTAACCCGCAGCAGCTGACGGCCCTTTACTTTTCCGGCAGGCGATCAATACTTTAGCACGGAATTTGATTGTAACAGCGTATTTCATAGACAAGGTTAGTTTTTTGTGTGGTTTTCATTTTTCTATGCGACCATAAAAAAAGCCTTGAAAAGCAAGACTTTTTTCTTCTCAGAATGGAAGATCATCTCCTGAGACAGGTTCTTTTTCTTCTTTTGGAACAGAGGGTGATTGGTAGGCTGCATTTCGGGCTTCCTTTTTTTCAATGGCTGCCATCTGCTCTTCATCCAAGGTTACATAGACGGTGTAATCCCTTCCGAAGTTATCGGGTTGTTTCATTGCAGCTACATCAAATGTGACGTACTGGATGCCATCAAAGAAGCGGGAGAATTTCTGAAAATCTTCCAGTTTGCAGGTGACTTTTACAATTTGCAATCCTTGTACTGATTTACTTTTTCCAATGAAGTTTTTTACGTAAGTTTTCATGACTTTATTTTTTAAAATTAAATGTTATGCGAGGTGAAAAGTGAAGCATGGAAGGGTAGTCAAAGAGGAACGGGAATACCGGATCACATTGAGG
>JBBRRV010000259.1:0-3243 GCA_038246075.1 Bacteroidales bacterium | reverse complement strand
GACTATGCTCGCGTGCGTCTCCCGACGCGTGCGCCGAAAATCCAATTTTGAATTGCCTTCATGTAAGCGTTTTTAGTTGAATGTGCCAGTATTTTAAACATTACGGATGATAATTGTGGAATAGTCACGCGTCAGGAGACGCGCGCCAGCATCGTTTTTTTTTCATATGCCGTTCTTCAATCATTTCATTATTAATAGATAACGATTTGGATCCAGTCATGCGTCAGGAGACGCGCGCCAGCGGCGCTCTTTATTGCGTATGCCGAGGACCTATAATTTAATTACTATTTGATTTCGATTGGCACTCAGTCACGCGTCAATATTCCGACTATGCTCGCACGCGTCTCCCGACGCGTGCGCCGAAAATCCAATTTTGAATTGCCTTCATGTAAGCGTTTTTAGTTGAATGTGCCAGTATCTTAAACATTACGGATTATAATTGTGGATTAGTCACGCGTCAGGAGACGCGCGCCAGCATCGTTTTTTTTTCATATGCCGTGCTTCAATCATTTCATTATTATTAGATAACGATTTGGATCCAGTCACGCATCAGGAGACGCGCGCCAGCATGTCTTTTTTTTTATGCTTGAATAGCAATTTTATATGCCAGCACACATTCCACTTTAATCTTTCTCCTTTAAGCTTTTTTAACCTTTTTCACTCTCCCTGCACCTCCGGGCTCTCCGTGTCTCGTGGTTTTCTTTTTTTTAAAACGGGTAACCAATTCCAAAATTCCAAATAACATCTCTCGCTTGCAACTTCCCGAAATTGGTCCAGTTCTCAAAGCCCTTTCTTGCCGGGTCCTTCACCTTCAAAGCTGCATCGACGCGAAAAATGAAAAAACTGAAGTCGTAACGGAAGCCGATACCTGCATCAAGGGCCATTTGCGTGAGGACCTGGTTGGAGATGAATTCACCTCCCGGGAAAAGCGCATTCTTATGCAGCAGCCACACATTCCCTGCATCCATAAATAATGCGCCCAGCAGGGATCCGTAAACAGTATACCGATACTCCAGGTTTCCCTCGATGAGCAGATCGCCGACATTGTTGTAATTGATTATCTTGGCCTTGTAAATACCCGGGCCGAGTGAGCGGATGGCCCAGCCGCGCATGTCGTTGGAGCCGCCGGCAAAGAATCCTTTCTCGAAAGGCAGCGCGGAAGAGTTGCCGTAAGGTATCCCGATGCCTAGCAACGTGCGGAAGACAAGGGTATGCTTGTTCGAAAGGGCAAAATATTTCCGGAAATCCACATCCGTGCGCATATACTGGGCATAAGGAATGCCCATAAAGGTATGTTGCCCTTCACTGTTCATGGTCCCCGGTGAATTTTTATAGAACAGGTTCATGATATTCCCTGCGGGTTCCACGTTCCAGCGGAAAAACAGAAAGTTTTTACCCTGTCCGAGTTGCTGGTTGTTGAAAATATAGCTGAACCTCATGGCCGCAATAAAGTGGTCGGTATACTGACTGGTGAGCCGCGAGTCGTTCAGCGAGTCGAGCAGCGCCGTAAAAGTTGAATCCTTGATGATGCTCACCGAATTGATCACAATAGGCATAAAGATAAACCGGTTCTTATCGTTTTTGGTCCACTCATAGCCGAAGGAAGTATTGAAGATATAACGCTTATAGTTGATCTCCTGCTGAAAATTTCCGCCAACGTTGATGGACGTTTTGGGCCGCGTAAACAAGTCGACACGTTTCATGTTCAGGGGAACCAGCAGTCGCGGGAATTCCAGTCCAAGCTCGGCACCTGTTTCATAGGTGTTAAAGAACAGGAATTGTTTCGGGGCTTCCGACTTGTTCAGTGCTGGCTGGTTCTGCAACAGGCCCTTGACTTTGACGCTGAAAGTTTCGCCCCCGCGGAAAAAGTTCCGGTTGTTATAGGTCACGCCGCTGCCAAGGCCCAGGTACCCGGAGCTGATCGTGCCTTCGGCATCTATGCTGATGACATTTACGGGAGCCCTGGTAATACGGATGGTGCTGTTGAGCAAAGGTTTGCCTCCCGGCAGCATTGGTCCGGTGCCGGGCAGTTCATAGGAGATGCCTACAAAACGGTTGATGGGCAGGTTGGTCATCCGTTTGTAGGTGAGGTCATGATCCTTGAGACGATAGACCTCCCCGTTTCGCAGGAAAAGCGCATGGGTCATGGCCGAAGGCTTTATCCGCAGCCGGTGACGGTAGATGAGGTAGTAATGGTTGAAGGTCGTATCCCCGGCGTCAAAATGATATTTGACCTCCAGGGTATCCTGTTTGGTCGTTACTTTTCCACTCGGACTCATATTGGGGAAAATGTAAATATCATTGATGGTGTAACGCGGATGGTTCGCCTGCGTCATCGAATCTTTCGTGCCGGGGTAATTTATCCTGACATTGTTGATGACCATTTTCAGGTCCATCTCGTGATTGTTGAGCGCACTGTCGACCTTGAAGCGGATGTAATCCTTGGAAAAGGAATAATAGCCGTTATTTTTAAGGTCGGTGGTGATGCGTTCGCGTTCCTCGTCGAGCAGATAGGAGTCGTAGCGCATGCCTTCATGGATGTGAGAAGCGTCCTTGTTTTTGTAAAAGAATGAGCCCAGGAGCGTGTCCATGATCTCATAGGTGATGGCATGGATCGTATAGGGGCGTCCTGATTTCATGCGGTAGATCACATTAACTTTGGCACGGTGCCGCTGGATGGTATCGGTGATGACAGGCTCAAAATAGCCTTTGTTGTGCATGTAAAGGATCATGGGAGCCCGGGAAGCGACCATCTGGGCTGAATCGAAGATGACAGGGGCGTCGCCGAAACTTTTTTTGATCCAGCGCTTAAAGCCGCCTTGTTTTCCCCGGTTGGCCATTTCGTAGATGCCGGTGCTGATGTGAAATACGCCTAAAAAAGAAGGAGAAGGCTTTTGCAGCAGAAATGCCGACAGCTCTTCGGGCGGTAGGTCACGGGTATCGCTTTTGATGCTGATTTTGTTCAGCATGTAACCGCCGCGCTTTGCAATCCGTTTGGACGGGCTGCAGGCAACAAGAGACACCAGTATGGCGAACAGACAAATGCGGATATAAGGGGCGAAATCTTTCAAGCGCTGAGCGGTAGTATATTGGATTTACAAAAGTACGTTTAATCAGCATAACGGCCAAAAGAAGCGGATGCCCGGCTGGCGGATGTCCGGCTTAACTGTAAAAATTTTGGGCGCCTCTTGTTTATGTTCGAAATTGTCATACATTTGCAGCCGCTTTGGGAGTTTAGCTCAG
>JBBRRV010000258.1:0-3250 GCA_038246075.1 Bacteroidales bacterium | reverse complement strand
CGATAAAGTGGTAAAAGACTACCTGAGCACGGTCGCACCATGGTATGATAATTTCTATATGGCATATGGTTATCATTCCATTCGGAATAATGATCTTTCAAATAGCCGGCGGACGGTTTTTTACATCAATAAGATTGCTTTTCGGTAGCTGCGAGTGGGCGATGAGGCGATGAGGCGATGGAGCGATGGAGTGATGGAGCGATGGAGTGAGCGGGAGATGCGATGGAGCAAAGGGGCGATGGAATGATCACGACTAAACGATTGCACGAATGCATGGCTGCACCATTTTGCTGCGCCGACACTAAGAGCTAATGGATGTTCTGAGATGCTGAAAAACGTGCCACAGCACGATACCCGCAGTGACGGAAATATTGAGGGAGTGTTTGGTGCCGAATTGCGGAATCTCGATGCAGGCATCAGCTTCATTCACAATGGCTTCATTCACACCATTCACTTCATTCCCGAATACAAGTGCAATCTTTTTGAATTTTTCAGGTTCAAAATTTTCCAGCGGAACACTGCCTTCTACCTGTTCGATGGCCAGAATGGTAAATCCATCCTTCCGCAGTTGTTCAACAGCCTGGAGGGTATCCCCGCAGTATTCCCACGACACCGTTTCTGTAGCTCCTAGAGCGGTTTTTTGCATTTCGCGGTTCGGAGGAGTGGCGGTGATACCGCAAAGCAGGATGCGTTCAATCCTGAAAGCATCGGCAGTGCGGAAAACGGATCCAATGTTATGCTGGCTTCGGATATTATCCAGTACAACAGCTACCTGTAACTTGTCCGCATCTTTAAATCCTTGCTGGTCGAGGCGGTTGAGTTCGCTGTTGAGTAGTTTACGCATATCGGGTATAGCTTTGTCGCAAAGGTAAATATTATCAACAGCGCAGGACCTATCTGTCCTATATCGGCAGATAATTTTAACTTTGTCCTGTTCACTGCACAATCAGGGAACTTTTTATATGACTAAACCGGAAATTGCTGAAACACCGCTCATGAAACAGTACTTTGCCATCAAGGCAAAGTATCCTGATGCCATGTTGTTATTCCGTGTAGGTGATTTTTATGAAACTTTCGGTGAAGATGCTATAAAAGCCTCTGGCATCCTTGGTATCGTGCTTACACGCCGCGCCAATGGTACGGGTACATTTGTTGAACTGGCAGGTTTTCCCCATCATTCGCTGGATACCTACCTTCCAAAGCTTGTCCGCTCCGGCTTGCGGGTGGCGATCTGCGATCAGCTCGAAGATCCTAAACTTACCAAAAGCATTGTAAAACGCGGCGTTACGGAATTGGTAACACCGGGTGTGTCCTATAATGACAAAGTTCTGGAGCATCGCGAGAATAATTTCCTGGCAAGCGTTCATGTTTATCCCAGGGATTCAGGCGTTGCTTTTCTGGATGTTTCTACCGGCGAGTTTTTTCTGGCGCAGGGCAGCAACGATTATATCGATAAACTGCTGCAGTCCTTTAAGCCAAGCGAAGTCATTATTCAGAAGGATAAACGGCAAGAGTTCACCGAAATTTTTGGCGGTCGATTTTATACCAATTACTTCGACGATTGGGTGTTTAGTGCTGATTTTGCAAACGAGATCCTGCTCAGGCATTTTGGCACCAATTCACTTAAAGGCTTTGGGCTGGAGGAATATGGCTATGGGATCATCGCTGCCGGCGCCGCCATGCACTATCTCTCGGAAACCCAGCATGACAGGGTTCAACATATCTGCAAGATTACCAGGATTGAAGAAGACAATTACGTGTGGCTGGATAAATTCACCATCCGTAATCTTGAATTAGTAGCCTCTATCAGCGGTCAGGATCCGACCTTGCTGAGCACGATCGATCGCACCATTTCACCCATGGGAGCCAGGATGATGAAACGCTGGATCCTGCTTCCGCTGAAAGAAAAAAAGTCAATTGTCGAACGCCACCTGGCGGTAAAACAAATGATCGAACAGCCGGAGCTGGCTGACACCCTGCGAAAAAACATCAAAGTAATAGGTGATCTTGAACGGTTGATCTCAAAGGTGGCCGTAGGCAGGATAAGCCCCCGTGAGGTGCTGCAGGTTCACAGGGCGCTCCAGGCAATCGAGCCTATCCGTGCAGCCTGTGCTGCATCAGGAAACCCATCGCTCTTGCGGATGGCTGATCAGCTGAACCCCTGCGAGTTTATTGCCAAAAAGATCGGGAAGGAACTTCACCCGGAACCACCAGCAATGGTGAATAAAGGCAACGTCATAGCAGAAGGTGTATCGGCTGAACTTGATGAATTGCGCATGCTGGCTTATTCAGGCAAGGATTACCTTGTGAAGGTCCAGCAACGTGAGAGTGCCATCACCGGCATACCTTCATTAAAGATAGGGTACAACTCCGTATTCGGATACTACCTGGAGGTCACCAACACCCATCGCGATAAGGTGCCGCCTGAATGGAACCGCAAACAAACCCTGGTGAACTGTGAACGCTATATCACCGAAGAACTGAAAGAATACGAAATAAAGATCCTGGGTGCCGAAGAGAAGATACTGGCACTCGAGACCAGGCTTTTTACAGAACTGGTGCTTAGCCTGGCGGATTATATTGAACCGGTGCAGCTTAATGCCAGCCTTATAGCCCGTCTTGATTGCCTGCTTTCATTTGCGGAAGTGGCAAAGCAGTTTCATTATGTGATGCCCGAACTCAATGATGGCAATGCACTGCACATAGTTCAGGGGCGTCATCCTGTCATTGAGCGGCAGCTCCCACCGAGCAATCCATATATTGCCAATGATGTGTTCCTGGATAACGATTCTCAGCAAATCATCATACTAACAGGCCCCAACATGTCGGGTAAATCTGCCTTGCTGAGGCAGACGGCGCTCATTGTATTGCTGGCGCAGATAGGGAGCTTTGTGCCTGCCGACGAAGCCCGGCTGGGCATCATTGATAAGATATTTACCAGGGTGGGGGCATCGGATAATATTTCATCGGGCGAATCAACCTTTATGGTGGAGATGAACGAAACGGCGAGCATTCTGAACAATATATCAAGCCGTAGCCTGATCCTGCTCGACGAAATCGGACGGGGAACCAGCACCTACGATGGCATTTCAATTGCATGGGCCATTGCCGAATTTCTGCACAATCATCCGCTTTTCCGTGCTAAAGTATTATTTGCCACACATTATCACGAACTTATCGAGATGTCGGCCCTGATGCCACGCATCAGGAATTTCCATATTTCGGTGAAAGAAGTCGGAAACAAGGTGAT
>JBBRRV010000257.1:0-3381 GCA_038246075.1 Bacteroidales bacterium | reverse complement strand
TAAAAAAAACATTATGAAAACATTCTTTACAAAGTTCTTTGCTATTCTCGCATGTCTAAGTCTGATGATCCAAACGGGCAATGCCCAGACTACCTTTTCAGGCACAGTAATTTACCAGGATAATGCTAATCTGCCGATTGGAAATGTGTTGGTTTCCATCAGGGATAACCAGGGAAATACCGTAAAATCAACCACAACCGGCCCAAATGGCATTTATACTTTCGAAAATATTCCATACGGTTCATATATACTTACCGGATCATCAACCATGCCGGCCGGCGGCGTTACTTTATATGATGCAAGGCTTGTTTTCATGCATATTATTTCACCCAGTCATTTCCCTTTCACACCCCTCCAGAAACTTGCAGCTGATGTTGACGGCAATGGAACCATTAACATGAAAGATTACTTCCTGATCCTCAAAAATTACCTGACCGATGGTGAAGCTTTTCCCGTCGGCAATTGGGTTTTTACAAGTCAGCCCTTTACGCTGAACGGAACCAAGGATGCCCCTCCGATTTCGACTGGATCATCAACAGGCGATGTAGGCGGCGTATGGGTGCCTACGACCAGGTCGCAAGGTGTGCTGATGTTAGATGAAAATGCTTCACTTTCCGTCAACGCCAATGCATCCTTTGAAGTCAACCTTTCATCAAAGAACGATCTGCAGTTAAACGGTGCCGGAATCGTACTGAATTATTCAGGTGAACTGCTTACAGTTGAGGCTGCAACATGCAAATCCGACGGGTATTATGTCAACATAACTGAAAACCAGGTCAGAATCAACTGGATCTCCACAGACGGTAATGCCGTTGAATTTAAAGCCAATGAACCTATCGTCACCCTCACCTGCCGTGCAAAAGAAAGTTTCAGGGAAGGAATGACCACTCAATTTCAGCTCGATCCTGTTACAAGCCTTGTGAATCAGAACGACGAAGAGTTAAGTTCACTAAAACTATCTATGCCTGTTATTGACCGTGAAAAAGCCAGCGTCCATCTTTTCAATTACCCGAATCCTTTTGTCGGCAAAACGACCATCAACTATGGAATCCCGACAGAAGGCAATGTTGAGGTGCAGATCTTTGCACTTTCCGGACAAATCATCAAAATGGTGAATGCCGGTTACCAGTCGGCCGGAAACCATTCCATTGACCTTGATGCCAGTGACCTTAAAGCGGGCATGTATTTCTACAAGCTCTCCGTAACCGGAGCTTCAACCTTCTCACAAACGAAACAAATGATCATTTCCAAGTAATCCTGATTAATTAGGTTTTGTGGTTAAGGGAGCGCAGGGGTGTGCTCCCTTTTTTTGTTCTCAAAAGTTTATAAGAAATTCTTAATATATTGGTCAGGTCTGTAAAAAGCATAATTTTGCACGGGATATAATTTTTTCTCCTTTTCTTAACAGCACTCATATTACCGCCAATGTGGTCAACGAAAAGTAACCATTACACTTTTCTTGCTTCCTCTCTATTGCTGATATGCCTTCTATCCGTGGCATCCGTGCTCTTTTCCTGTCGTCATGCACCCAAGACCGGTCCCCGGTTAAATTCTCCTGAAGTACTTTACAGGCGTGCCGAAGCTTTTCAGAAAAAGGCCGAGTACGACAGTTGTTTGAAATATTATAAACTTGCATCTGTCGCATTCACAAAAAAACAGGATTGGGAAGCACTCATCAGGTCGGAAATTGGCATTGCTGATTACTACCGGGTAAAGGGTCAAACCGCAGAAGCGCTTAAAACAGTTTCCGCTGCCGAGACCCTGGGCAGGCAAAAACTAAAACCAAACAGCATTTCATTTGCCAATATCTATCATAAGCAGGGCATTATCCTGAGTGATAAAGGAGACTTTGCGCAATCCAACATTTTGTTAAACAAATCAATCGTGCTGCGGACCCTGTTGAATGGCGCAAATGACACGCTGTTGGCCTTGTCCTATAATGGCCTGGGTACAAACTACCTTTACCTGGGCAAGCTTGACGAGTCCTTTAAATATTACAGCAAGACCATTACCATTGCCCTGGCAGGGCACATATCAGAAGATGAGGATTTTGCCATGTTCTATCAAAACATGGGTATAGCCTATGCTAACAAAGGAGACTTTGAAAATGCCGTAAAGTTTTTCCTGAAATCGCTGGACATCAATAAAAAAGTGCTGTCAGCCCTTGATCCAAAACTTGCCAATATATACCAGAACCTTGGCATGCTCTCTTCCCTCACAGGCCGGAACGAGGAAGCACTGGGCTATTTTAAACGGGCAGAAGAAATCTCCATCAACAAATTCGGAAACAAGCATCAGAACCTGGCTTCAATATACCATAATCAGGGAATAATATATGTATACCAGGCAGATTACGGAAAAGCGCTGAATTATTTCAACAAGGCTTTGGCCATATACAGGGAAAACCTCAGTCCCGGACACCCCAATATTTTGCTTGTTTTACTCAATATTGGCCATGTATACGAGAAGGAATCCAACTATGCTGAAGCATTAAAATATTACTTCAAAAGTATCCCTCCTGATCCTAATAATCTGTCCGTCATTAAGACTTACCGCAACCTGGGGAATGTTTATCTGAAAATGAATCAAAACCAGGATGCAGAAAATTACTACCGGTTAGCCCTGGAAAAATCCAAAAGTCTCCTTGGCCCTGAAAACCCTGAAACCGCCTCCTGTTACCTTTATTATGGAGATATGCTTTCACGAAAAAGTGCTAATAGTGCGGAAGCGCTAAATATGTTTCAAAAAGCGCTTGGAATTAATAAAGGTTTTTTTGGCTCAAAGAATCGTGATGTTGCGGATGCATTCAAATTCATTGCCGGATATTATGCACGCAACGAGAAGTATGAGCAAGGTCTTGATTTTTATCAAAAAGCCCTGATTGCAGGATTTCCGGGCTTTAATGATCTTTCGTTCACTTCAAATCCAAACATCTTAAAAACTTTGCCGGATTATTCCTTGTTGGAGTTGATCACCGGCAAAGCGGATGCACTTTATGCGCTGTATAAAAGCAATCCAAAGCAACTTCTGTATCTGAAAGCTTCTGCCCGGACAAATGAGCTGGCCATTGACATGATTGAGAAACTACGGTCGACCTACCAGAATGAGGAAAGTAAGTTCATGATCTCGGGTGCCATGAAAAATACATTCCTGAATGCCATCAAAACTTCTGTGCAGCTATACAAAAGCACCAATGACAAGCGTTTTCTTGAAGATGCCTTTAAATATTCCGAGAAGAGTAAGGCAGCTGTTCTGCTTTCGACCATGCGTGATATCGAAGCCAGAAAAGTAGGTAATATCCCCGTCAGTTTGCAGGAGGGCGAAAAGCGCCTGAAAACAGAACTTGCCAGCTACAACAAGCTCCTGTTCGATGAAAACCAG
>JBBRRV010000256.1:0-3387 GCA_038246075.1 Bacteroidales bacterium | reverse complement strand
TCCCCGCACTTATGTTTATTGTTCCGATACGGCCTATCACGAAGCCATTCTTCCTATGATCGAAGGTGCTGATGTACTTTATCATGAAACCACTTTTATGGCCGATAAAGCCGCCATTGCCGCCGAAAAATTTCATTCCACTACGGTGGAGGCCGCAACCATTGCGCTGAAAGCCCATGTCGGGAAATTACGCATAGGCCATTATTCCGCCCGTTATGACGATCTGCAGCCCTTGCTTGAAGAAGCAAGAACGGTATTTCCTGAAACTTACCTTACCAGCGATGGAATGGTTTTTGACATTTAAACATCGGAAAGACTCCGTAATTATTGTGTCGATTCTTTTTCTCCTCCATCTAACTAACTGCATATATTTAATTAGTAACAAGATAGCAGTTTAAAATAATAGTGCGGTGTGCCATTTATTTAGTAAATCTCGCCCCTCGCCCTTCGCCCCTCGCCCCATCGCCCCTCGCCCCTTCCTATATTAATGCTAGTAAGTTTTCGTGCTATTGTTGAATAGTGGTTGTCTTTTATTTATTTGGATCATCATAGAGGCAGATCAGTTCATAGCTATTTCCAGTCCAATCGAGAAACCGGATAAAATCATCATATCTAACGATTATAGAAGCCGTATTGATGCAGGGATGAAAACTGATGCGCGCCCCCGTCTGAAGGTTTTCGTCGAGGAACAGATGCACATGATGCTCCGGATCGTTGATCAGACCAAAAGGGGTTACAGAACCCGGTGTGAGCCCCATATATTTTTTAAGCCGGTCGTCGGAAGCAAAAGTAAGTTTGCCTTGTTTCAGCCGTTTTTCCAGGTCGTGAATGCTCAGTTGCTGAAGATGTTCCAGGACAACCAGGTAATGCCGGTTTCCCTTATGGTTACGGAAGAAAATATTCTTGCAATGTGTGGCATCCAGGTCCTTCCAGTATTTCATGGCTGCTTCGATGGTTGGAGCAGGCGGATGCTCATGGTATTCATAAGGTATTTCCAGTTGATCCAGTAGCTTGTATAGGCGGGGGTCTCCGTTCATAAAAAGATAATTTGACAATTTGATAATTTGACAATTTGAAAATGAGTGGACGAGCGCATGAGAGAATCTGAATCAAACGATTCAAACGATTCAAACGATTCAAACGTTCAAACTTTCTTCAGCAAATCCCGGATAACCACAGCAGCGCAATAACATCCAAACACGGCAGGCATATACGAAATTGTTCCTGCCGTCGATTTCTTATTCGCATCGCCCACCGTAATGATGACGGCCATGCGGGAGACTACTTCGGGTGAAAAAACCACTTTGATACCTTTGCGGATTCCCATGGTATGCAGGCGCTTCCGGATATAGTATGCCAGCCGGCAGTTGTATGAATCATCCAGGTCGGCGATCTCAATGAGACCCGGGTCGAGTTTGCCACCTGAGCCCATCGAACTTACCACAGGTATGCCCAGCCGAAAGGCATTAAAGAGCAGCGACACCTTCGGTGCCAGCGTGTCAATAGCATCTACGATATAATCATAGTTGCCATTCAGTACCTCAACCAGGCGATCATCTTTGATATACTCCTGCACAATGGTAAGGCTCAGCCCGGGATTGATATCAAGTAACCGTTGCGACATGACATCCGTCTTGGCATGACCTTCGGTACTCACCAGCGCCGCCAGCTGGCGGTTCCGGTTGGAGGTCTGGATAAAATCACCATCTACGATCGTCAGATGACCCACCCCTGCCCTGCAAAGCTGCTCCGCTGCCTGTGCCCCGACACCGCCAAGGCCCGCAACCAGCACCCTCGCCTGATGCAGCATTTCAATACCTGATTCGCCTAACAATAAAGTGGTCCGGCTCTTCCATGCTGATTTTGGCATATTGTATAGTTTGTTACCGCGGTAAAATTAGCTGAAATCAGTCTTAATATTGTAAAAGCCTAAACTTTCGCATGTCATCATCCTGAGTTTAGTTTACTTTTTGTGTAAATCTATTTCAGGACATGACAACAAGACAAAGGCAACCCCATCTCTCCATCTCTCCATCTCTCCATCTCTCCATCGCCCCCTCGCCACTCGCCTAGAACTCCTTCAGAAAATTTACTACTTTTGCACCTTTGTTAAAATACTGAAACCCTAAGATAATGGATATCCCCAGCAAGTACGACCCCTCACAACTCGAAGATAAATGGTATAGCTTTTGGCTCGAAAAGAAATTTTTCCGTTCCCTGCCCGACGAACGCGAACCCTTTACCATCGTCATTCCGCCTCCGAACGTTACCGGTGTGCTGCATATGGGGCATATGCTCAACAATACCATCCAGGATGTACTGGTGCGCCGTGCCCGCATGCAGGGCAAGAATGCCTGCTGGGTGCCCGGGACCGATCATGCATCCATTGCCACTGAAGCCAAGGTAGTGCATAAGCTGAAAGAGGAAGGCATCGAAAAATCGACGCTTTCGCGCGATGAATTCATGCAGCATGCCTGGGAATGGAAGGAAAAACATGGTGGCATCATCCTGGAACAGCTTAAAAAACTTGGCGCTTCATGCGACTGGGACCGCACGGCTTTTACCATGGACGAATCCATGTATGATTCGGTGATCGGTGTTTTTATCGATCTGCACAAAAAGGGCCTCATCTATCGCGGCGTGCGCATGGTGAACTGGGATCCGAAAGCCCTCACGGCCTTGTCGGATGAGGAAGTTATATTCAAGGAAGTCCACTCCAAATTATATTATGTCCGGTATAAGGTTGAAGGTTCATCCGATGACTGGGTTACCGTGGCCACTACGCGCCCGGAAACAATTTTAGGTGATACGGCTGTATGCTACCATCCGCTGGACGAACGCTTCGCCCACCTGAAAGGCAAACGCGTTTTGGTTCCGCTGATCAACCGCTCTGTTCCCATGATTTCCGACGAATATGTGGACAGAGAATTTGGTACAGGATGCCTGAAGATCACCCCTGCACACGACATCAATGACTATAACATCGGTCTGAAATATAAGCTTGAAGTGATTGATATCTTCAACGACAACGGTACCTTAAGCGACAAGGCACAGCTTTATGTGGGCGAGGACCGCTTCGTGGTGCGTAAAAAGATTGTGAAGGAACTGGAAGCCCAGGGCTATATTGTTAAAATTGATGAATATATCAATAATGTAGGCTTTTCGGAACGCACCGACGTGGCCATCGAACCAAAACTTTCGCTGCAATGGTTCATGCGCATGACCGACATGGCCAAACCCGCCCTGGAGGCGGTCATGAATGAAACCGTAAAATTTCATCCCGATAAATTCAAGAATACCTATCGTCACTGGATGGAAAATGTGCGTGATTGGTGCATCAGCAGGCAACTCTGGTGGGGTCAGCGCATACCGGCATGGTATGCTCCC
>JBBRRV010000255.1:0-3387 GCA_038246075.1 Bacteroidales bacterium | reverse complement strand
TCAATCTCATCAATCTATTTCCAAGTATTTCAAAACCTCCTCTAATTCCGTTTCCCGATTTTTCATACACCATTGCTTTTTCTTCGCGATAATCCCTAAATTTGTACTTCCCATCCTGAAATTTCGCAAACCTAAGCTATGAAAAAAATATTTACCTTTTTTACCGCCTTTATGATGGCTGGCATGGCTTTCAGTAAACCGGTAACGCTTGAATCAGCCCGCCGGGTTGCAGATAATTATTACAGTCACCATTCAACTTTAAAGTCCAGCAACCTGAATGTGAGGGATGTATACAGTAATTCCTTCAAGGGTATTACTACATTCTATGTCTTCAACTACCAGGCTGGGGGGTTTGTGGTTGTTGCAGCTGATGATGCGGCATCCCCGATATTGGCGGAGTCAGACACCGGTTATTTCGATATCAACATTAGCAATCCCGATGTCAAATACTGGTTTGAAGGATATAACCGGCAGATTGAGGAAATCGTTACGGCTCATTATGCCAATACTGAAACCTTGCCGGAATGGCATAAAATCCAGGCGAATACACTCAAGCGTTCTTCCGGTGATGTAAGCCCTTTGCTTAAAACCAGCTGGGATCAGGGTTGCAGTTATAATGCAAATTGTCCTACAGATGCCACCGCAGGTTTTGGTGCATGCGGTCATACCTGGACCGGCTGTGTTGCCACGACAATGAGTCAGCTTGTAAAATACCATAAGTTTCCTGCTCACGGCTATCTGTCACATTCTTATCAACATCCAACCTATGGACAGCAAACTGCAGATTTTGCATCCACCACATACGACTGGGCAGCAATGCCCGCCACCGTTACCTCATCCAATGCAAATGTTGCAGCTATCATGTTTCAGACAGGTGTATCCGTTGATATGGATTATGGCCCAAAAGCATCAGGAGCATTTAGCCAGGATGTGGCATGGGCACTGGTAAAATATTTCAATTACGATCCTTCAACAATAGCCTTTAAAGAGCGGAATAATTTTACGAGCAGCCAATGGATCCAGATGCTCAAGGCTGAACTTGATGCCAACCGCCCAATATACTATTCAGGTAATGATGACAGCACGGGCCATGCATGGGTTTGCGATGGTTATCGCAACGCCGATGATTTCTTCCACATGAACTGGGGCTGGTCAGGGTCCTACAATGGCTATTATAAAATGGGCGTGCTCAATCCACATAATTATATGCCAAATCAGAATAACGGCATTATTACAGGCATAAAACCTGGCAACCCTAACCTTGTTGCCCGTATCATCAACATCAACAACAACACAACACTTTTCGCTGACGCGCTTGTGCCCATTGACGTGAGCGTTGTCGAAGGTGTGGCCACTACCATTAAGTTGTTCATGGATAAAACAGAGATCTATTCAGCTGCGCAACCCACATTCACATACAACTGGAGCACAACCGGAACGGCTACCGGTATGCACATTTTAAAAGTAGTTGCTATGAATGCAACAGATACCGTATCCTTCCCGATTAACATCAGCGTCAACGGATGGATTAAGCAGGCAACGGGATTTACTGCAGCATCGCGTGGCATTCAGTATATCCATGCGGTTGATTCTCTTGTGGTGTGGGCCACTGCCTATGACGGATCAGGCGGCGGAGCAACAATCAATGAATTTACCAGAACTGTAAACGGTGGAAACACATGGACCCCCGGGCAAGTAATAGGAGGTTCAGTGTATGGGCTCGGAAATATTTGCGGTTTAAACAAAAACATCGCTTTTGTGTCGGTTTATAACGGAGGCGCTAATCAGGACCAGAATTGTGGAGTTTATAAAACCAGCGATGGTGGCGCAACATGGACACATCTTACCGGAGCCCTTCAAGGTCCGGCCTCCTTTGCCAATAACGTCTGGTTCTGGAACGAAAACGAAGGAATGTGCCATGGAGATGTTAAAGATAATTATTTCGAAATTTACACAACTTCAAATGGAGGATTAATTTGGACGCGCGTTCCAAAGGCCAACATCGGCGGTGGTGCCAGTGCCACGTCAGGTGAAGGAGGATGGACATCGGTGATACAGGCTGTTGGTGACAGCACCATTATGTTTGGTTCGAATAAATCTAACCTCTATATCTCTCGCAACAGGGGGCATAACTGGATTATTTCCAATACAGGGATCATACCAGGCACCAATGGCGGTGTAAAAAAGATTGCCTTTAAGGACAAAATGAATGGATTGGTTGCCCAGACAGGTGCAACAAATGCACCAACAGCCTTGAGAGAAACACACGACGGAGGAGCTTCCTGGCAATCCTTCACTACAACCGGCTTCCTCACCAGTGATCTCACTTATGTTGAAGGAACCAATAATACCTTTGTTTGTACCGGCATAACAGGCGCTTCTTACAGTTTTGATGGTGGTCATACCTGGCAAGCCTTTAAGGGCACCGAACTCACGCCATACATTTCGACAGACTGGGTGAACACCCGCACCGGTTGGGCAGGCGGCTTCAGCACAAGTGCTACTGATGGAGGGATTTATAAATTCAAAGGCATTCTGAACGCGACGGCACCCTTGCCAGTGCCGGAGAATTTAAGGATTTCCCTGACCGGCAATGATGTAATGGTAAGCTGGAATGTCCCGGTCACCACAGGCATTGTGACAGGCTACAATGTATTCCGCAATGGCATATTACTGACTCCTTATCCTATTGCAGTTCTTTTCTATCAGGATTTGTCCGTCGGAATGGGTTCCGGCAATTACGATTACTGTGTCGCTGCAGTATATGACATTGGCGTATCGGCGCAGGTTTGCACCAAAGCTGCCTTAGCCATCGAAGAATATGATCAATCAGACCAAAAGGTAAAAGTGTATCCTAATCCAAGCATGGGGCATATCAGCATCGATTCGGAGCTGCCATTCATTTCGGTGCGGATACTGAACACTGTAGGCCAGGTCGTCTATTCAAATGATTCCGGCGGACATCATCTGGAGATCATAACATCATCCTACAAACCCGGGCTCTATCTTGTCCGGGTGCAAACCAAAGAAGGATCAGCCACCCGGAAGATTTCTTTTAAATAGCAGGTCTGACAGGTACTATAAAGCAAAAGAGGCTGCACGAATGTGCGGCCTCTTTTGCTTCCTCCATTCGTTATTCCATTACATTCTTTCCGGTACTTCAATCCCAAGCAGAAACATCGCATTGCGGATAACTGTTCCTGTCATCATGGCGAGGGAGATCCGGAACAAACGAATTTCAGGGTTCGTTTCGCCGAGAATAGTGATATCGTGATAAAACTGGTTGAATTCTTTCGACAATTCAAATACATAGTTGGCAATCAATGCAGGGCTCAGGGAATCTCCTGCCATCTTCACTGTGGCAGGGAATTCATTCAGCATAATAAG
>JBBRRV010000254.1:0-3388 GCA_038246075.1 Bacteroidales bacterium | reverse complement strand
AGGTTTCTGATTTTAAGTCGATTAAATAAAAGCAGTAAAGCAAAAATTCCTAAAACCAGAAATAAATTTATCCAAATAAGCGTCTTGGTATAAAAAATCGCAATAATTAAAATTGCTCCCAAATCATCTATTATGGCTAATACTGTCAGAAAAACCTTTAAAGAAGTTGGCACGCTGTTTCCTAATAAGGATAAAATACCGATTGCAAATGCAATGTCAGTTGCCATTGGAATCCCTGCACCTGCTTGTGTATCTGTCCCAAAATTCAGCAATAAAAAAAGTGCTGCCGGAACTAACATGCCACCTACTGCTCCAAACATTGGTAAAGCAGCATTTTTAATATTTTTAAGTTCGCCTTGATAAATTTCACGTTCCAATTCCAAACCAATGAGCAAAAAGAAAATTGTCATTAGTCCGTCATTTATCCAATGTGTTAAGCTGTGTCCGCCAATGTCGGAGTGCCAAAAGTTGATATAAGTTGTCTGTAAAGATGAGTTTGCAAGTAAAAGAGAAATTATTGTAACGAAAACTAAAATCAGTCCGCCCGCCTTCTCACTCTTAAAAAATTCGTTAAATAGTCTCGTCGTTTTCATTTACTGTCTGTTTGTTCGGTGTTTATGTATGCTTGCAAGTAAAGTTTGGCGGTATGAAACGCTGGGGATTTATCAGCTGCGAACCTATGAACCGATAAGAAGATTGCCAGTGATTGATAAACTTAGCATACCACTTAAACCATAATGTTTTATGACCGCATGCCGGCTGTTGTTTTTATTCAAAAAATTAAGATAGTACCTATTCGCTCAAGAAGTTCACTTGCTGTTTGGCTGTCCAAATTGTAGTCACTGAAATTAACTACGGGATTTGGAAAACTGACACTGATGATACCATCATCTTTTTCTATTACCACGACTTTGATAGGAATTTCATTTATAGCTAACTCATCTTCATTTATAATTTTTTCAATGTATTTAGGATGGAAAAATAATAATTGCCCTAAGGGCCTGATTTTCATTCCATGTTTGGCAACAATCTCCTGAGTATTTATTTCATGGAGAAGCAAAAAGCCATTGGCAACAATGTTATTTCGGATGGAATTGTATACTTCTTCAAATGGTAAATCAAATGTTCTTTCGATTATTGCTGATTTCATTAGTTCCTCGATTTGTAAAGTTACTTATGTTGTATTATTTTGTTATTGTTTTTGACATCTCAGCAATTAACTAATGTTAAAGGGTTTCGGTTTGGCGATTTGGCAGATTTTTAGCGCTAAGTTCAAACGAAGCACGTCAGTCGCCATATTGCAAAACCGATGTTAGCGGTTTGAACTTTTTTCTTCATTATCAATATCATTATTTGTCGTCAATGCCTTACCAAGCCATTGTTACTTTTCCTTGGGTATGCATGGCTTCAATATATTATATAGCCGTTGTTAGGATAGTTTTGGTCAACTTACTTCTAATTTAATTTTTTACGATTGCTTTTTAAATATTGATAGGCTTTATCAATAAATATATCATTACCATGTTCTGTTTTTTCTTTAATCAAGTCAATGAAGATTGGCGGAATGTAGTTTTCCCGTGGTAATCCATTAATATGATATAGCCTTTCGACAGGGAAAGTAAATCTTATTTTACTATTGGGCATTTCAAAAGTTTCACCTGCGCCATTGAGACCGGCCATTTTAGTTCCGATTATTTTGGCCCTTTTTATTCCATCAAATGCAATAGTTATTCCTTCCGCAATACTGCCGGTCCAATGATCTACCAGAAGTACAACAGGTTTATCATAATATTTATTTTCTCTTGGAGAAACTATCTCAAACCAACTTCTTTTTATTCCTGTCTCTTTCTGTTCTGAACTCAATTCATGTTTTTGATAGATTTTTTCACTGTTTGTAAACCAACTGAGTATTGCCCTTGCTACGGAAGTATTGCCACCGCTCGGAGTTTCCCGTAGGTCCAATATTAATGATTTTGTATTTTTCATTGACTGCATTACACTGTCAAAGACAGGGATAAGTTCATTGTCAAATAAGCAGTTATTTATTTTAATATAACCAATGCTATTTTTAATATTTGATTGGATCATCGCAGTATAGTTAATATTCTCAAGAAGTGGATTAGGGCTATCTGGAAAATAATCTTTCGTTACTTGGTTTAGCTTAAGGGTGAGTTTTCTGCTATCAGCGTGATTACCTGCTAATAATATCCTTAATGCGTAGTTCTTTGATTCTATATCAGTTGATTTTAAAGCTTTCCCTATAAAACGTTCTATCGCTTTAAGAACAGGAATACCGTTAAATGCTATTACTTCCATTCCCGGAAGAACCCCAGCCATTTCAGCCCCAAATTTTTTTCTAACTTCTGTAATTACTGGTTTCCCATTTATAAATTCTGCCCATATATCAGTCCCTGAAGGGACAAGCCTTTGAGAATAATTTGTATTTGTATTTAAGGATGCATGATGATCATAAATCTCATAGAAAACATATTCTAATTCCATTACGAATTGATCCCTGGTGCTGATTGTGTCGAATATGGGTGCATAAATTTCTTTTACGCCATTCCAATCAGTTTGTTTTTTATCAAAATAACAATAATTTTCATTAATTGATTGCCAAAAGAAATCAAAGTCTGGCTTAAATTTTCGAGACATTGATTTTGCACTTTGCCCTAGCGCAAATATGGGAAAAAACAAAAAGATGCCAATAACTAATTTTTGTTTCATCACTGGAGTGTTTTAAAATAACCGATGTTATGCGTTTTCCTTTCTGTTTGTCATTACCTCGCAATCATTTTATTTCCCTTTGCATCGTGTGTCACTTCTGCCAGCCCTAGTTTTTCCATGAGTGGTGGAATATACATTCCGAACCGTCCACGAAGTCCTTTTTTAAGTCCATACCAACCACCGTTTGGATTATTTTCAGACCGTCCCCAAGCTTCAACAGTTCCTTCTTTTGCAGGCTTTTGTTCGTCCGCACTTCCCAATTCCATCCAGTCTCCGTGCTTTTTAAGCATTGTATGTAAGTCGGTCAAGCATTTAGCAGCGTAGATAAGTGTCGTCGTACCAACGATGCACATAATAACGTCTTTGCCGTCTTTTACATCTTTATACATTTCGTATTCAGATGTCAATGGTGGAGTTTTTAACTTCCACGGATTTTCTTTTGTTCCTTCTGTTGCCATTGGTTTTTTTATTTTACAAATTAATTTTTTCAATCCTTTTTTATTAAGTGTTGTTTCTTCCTGATACACCACTTTAAGAATTTAGCACCAATAAAAATAATTATAATAGAAGCTATTAAGTTTGAAAATATTACTGCAATTGGCGTGTCGTATACCGGAATCCCCATGTTTAAATAATAGGAAAGACCCGAAGCAATTGCTGT
>JBBRRV010000253.1:0-3403 GCA_038246075.1 Bacteroidales bacterium | reverse complement strand
TATAGAAAAGTAAGTGTGAAGAATGGCGTATCTTAATGTGACATCATTCACATTTATTATCTTTGCAAAATGAAACGAACATGACATAATCCGCCAATTTTGATTGCGAGGAGGATGATATTATTTTGACATGGAGTTCCATGTGACCTGTAAAAACAAATAATAACACATGAATAGTAATTGTAAGACTTGTATTTTGAAATCGCAGGCTGCAAAATTTTTAGGTGATTCTGAAGTTGAACAACTATCGTGTAATAATGTGGCATTGAATTTCCGCAAAGGGAATACCATAATTATGCAGGGCGCATTTTCGACAAATGTGATTTATTTAAGGAGTGGTTTGGCAAAAGTTCATATTACCGGTCCATACCATGAGCAAATTGTGCGCATTGTGAAAGCTCCACGTTATTTAGGCCTGCCAACAACTATCGGTGATAAGGTTAACCAGTATTCTGTAACTGCCATCAGTGAAGTGGAATCCTGTTTTATCGACATCAGTGCTTTCCAGCTTTTATTGAAAGAAAATGTAGATTTTGCTTCTGAGATTATACTTGGTCTGTGTACAGACGAACTGGAATCTATCCGCAGATGTGCTAACCGAACCCAAAAACAAACCCGCGGGAATATTGCAGATGCCATTTTAGAATTTGCCGACCATATTTTTGAATCCGATACATTCACTTTGCCCATTTCGCAGGAGGAACTAGCAAATCTTGTAGACACAAGCAGGGAAAGCATTAGCCGGATATTAACTGAATTTAATAAAGACGGGATACTCAATATTAAAGGGAAGAGGATCGAGATCATAAACAAGAAATCGCTGTTACTCATCAGCCAAAATGGGTAATACTGATTTTGAAAAGGTCCTGTCAGCAATTAAAAGTATCAAACACATTAAATTTATGCCAACTGAATTTCCCTTATTGACAGATGCAAAAAAAACAGGCATTGATTTGAGATAAATCAATGCCTGAAGTTTTACGGGCAGAAGCGAATCCCCATTTCGGCTTTTTACAGCCGTATTTTCTTAAACTCTTCCTTCATCCTGGTGATGTCAGTCAGCCAGTCTTCAATGTCCGTTTCGTGTTCTATTTCTTCATTTAAAATAGTAACAACCATCTGGTGTGTTGTATGGTCTTTGCCATTTGTAAAATCGGCAATCTCCTTATAGCGTTCTATGGCGCACCGTTCCCCTTTCAGGTTTTGCTCCAGGATGACTTCAATATAATTATCAGATGGTTCGTCATACGCACAACGAGCCAGTTTAGTCCAGTTGGCTGGATTTATTACAGGGGTTCCTCCAAGCTGGATGATCCTTGCTACCACCAATACAGCATGGCCGAGTTCCTGGTCGGCATGCACTAAGAGTTCCGGCTCAACTTCGCTTCTCATGGGGCCTTCCATAAGCCTGGCGCCAATCCAATATTGGTAATAGGCAAGCCATTCTTCCGAAAGAGCCGCATTTAACATATCCAAAAGCTTGTTTACATCTACCGATGAAACCTTAATCCCTTGTTTTCCCATAATAATTGGTTTTTAGTTATTGAAACTAATTTTGTGGTTATTTGATCAGTTTAGCAAGAACTTCTTCCTTGCTCAGTTTCTTAGTACAGAAAAACCAATCATAGCAGTGCATATCCACCTTGTTTCCCATACGTTCCTTAGCTACGCCACATGAGCCTGCTGTAGGAACAATTACATCATCACCCGGACGCCAGTCGGCAGGGGTGGCAATGCTAAAAGCATCGGCAGCCTGCATGGCGATCAAAGCGCGGTACAACTCGTCAAAATTGCGGCCAAGGCTAAGCGGGTAATAAATAATGGCCCGTATAATTCCTTTAGGATCAATAAAAAACACGGCTCTCACTGCTTTGGTATTGCTTTCGCCAGGTTGGATCATTCCGTATTTTTTAGCTACTTCCATGGTAATGTCCTCAATAAGAGGAAAGGTCACTTCTACGTTTTTCATACCGTTGTATTCAATTTTATCCTTGATGGTACGCAGCCAGGCAATATGGCTATATAAACCGTCCACAGATAAACCAACTAACTTGCAGTTTGCTTTGTTAAACTTGTCCTCCATGCTCGCAAAAGTCATGAACTCAGAAGTACATACCGGTGTAAAATCAGCGGGATGACTGAAAAGGATAACCCAACCATCTTTGTAGTCAGCAGGAAAGTTGATGGATCCTTGCGTAGTTACTGCCTTGAATGAAGGCGCATTATCGCCAATGCGTGGCATTGGGATAATTTCCTGATTTGTCATGTTTTCCATAATTTTTAAATTAAAGTGCTAACCATAGATTTATTAATTTATGAATCTGAGGCAAACAGTTTCAGTAAAGTTAATGGTTCCGCATTTTAGAAGCAATTATTTCGGCAGCTTTAGTGTTACTTTTTAGATTCCCAATGCTTATAAGAGTCTTTCAGCTCCTGCATATACTTCTTCAACAGCAATCACAGCAACTCCATGTCCGGGTAGCCGGGCAGGATTCCATTTCTTCATTTCATCAAATATTTCCCCATCAGTAAAATAATCTACCTTCCCTTTTAGCTGGTATGACTTATCATCCTTTGTTAAAAACAGGATACTGCCTGTACTTCCTGACAGGATGTTTTCCATCGTTTTGTTAAAGAAATTATTTGCCACTACAATACAGTTTTCATTATGTTTGGAAACACTGGTAGCATAAATCGAATTGGGCATTCCTTCGGCATTTATTGTGCTGAAAACTACGGGATCCTGGCGATTGTCCCAGGCTCTGCTTACTATTTCGGGTAATTTTTTCATTTTATTTTTTTTATTTTAAGTAAATTATGGTTCGATTTGCTGATAAAATAAGTTTCCGGTTGAGGGCCTGCCACCAGTTTCCCGGAATCGTCTGCGCCAATGCCCAGCCGGGCATGAACCTTGAAACTTCCTGTTTTGATGTTTGAGATATGTCATTTACCTGCCTGGTGTTGCTGGTTAACAAATCATTCACAAGTTCTTTTGCTGATTTTGTTGGTACACCTATGAGTGTTGCACCAAAATTGTTACAAAGTCCCATGTGGCGGCCGGTCATTCCCCTGCGCGCATAGGTCCTTTCTGATTAAATTCTGGCATATTAGCCTCCTTTTTTCTTTTGTGCATTCAAACCATGAGACTATTCTGAGCCGTATTTTTACTGCCAAGAAATTCTGTTTTGATACTATTAAAATACTATTATCCTGATTAATCAATGAATTAAGCCAACCGTAAATACATCAAAACCGTTTTCTTTAATCATCTGCATAGCTCCCTGATTTTGCATGATGGACCCTCCCCAATAATTTAGGTCATAAATATGTGGTGTATCAAACCAACTGTTGATATTCATCACTATTTCAACCTGGCGCGTTTTGTCCTGCTCAATCGTGAACG
>JBBRRV010000252.1:0-3413 GCA_038246075.1 Bacteroidales bacterium | reverse complement strand
TGTACAAGCCCGCGTGCTAGCCCACAAGTTGGATGACAACACTTGACTGTTCCTTGCAACAATCTTCGCTATTATGAGCCCACTGGCTCTTACTCTACTCCTAAACCTGACCCGCCTTAAACCACGTCACTGGGTTAGTACCGGTGTCCGGACATGTCTCGGACACTGTCGCATGTCCACGCGTCGACTCATAGCGTGACATAGTTTCGTGATACTCCCCTTTAACAGGGGCAGGTCCTTTCAATGTCTCTCCCTTGCAGAACAACAATGGCTCAATCAATGGACCAAAGACAGCACGGGGTAGAAACTTAGTCATCACATCACTTGGATTCTGCGCACTCGGTAAGTAGATAAAGTACAACACCTTTGCCGCCACCGCCTCTCGGACACGATGGTATGCCAGCGCATTGTGCCTCTTAGACAACGTCGAATGCGGAATCGTCGCATTGGTGATCACACTTTGATTGTCACCAAACATCCACGTAGGGCCATCCAAAGGAATGCCCATCATGCGCAAGGTATAACGCATATCCATCACTTGCTCGGTCGCTTGACGCGCCGCAACAAACTCCGATCCGTAGGTCGCAGTCTCAACCGTGTTCTGTCGCTTGGAGAACCAATCAATAGGCGTCTGATTCACCATATGCAACACACCCGTAACCGAACGACCGTTCACAAAGTCATGGTACAAGTTAGCATCCACAAACGTAGTCGTGCGGACCAGGTTTCCCTTTGGCTCCGGCATACCCGGCGGCATTTCTTCGTTCACGGTTCCGTAGACACTGTATTCCCAATCATAGGTCGGAGGCTTCATATACATATCGTCATTGATTGGCACACCGGTACGGAGACGGATCGCCGCATCGGGATACTTGCGCAGATAGCCACAGATACGCTTGATGCGTTCCATATGGCCTAATCGTGGGGCGGAGCGGTACCTCCCCATCGTCATAACAGCAACAGCAATATCAAAACGACACAGTGACACGGCCCATTGCAATGCTCCAATGAGCGACTGGTACCGCTTGATGTCATCTTCACCAAGCTCGGGCGAATCGTCCAGCTCGGGATGGTCGCCCTTCTCCAAAGGACTTGTAAACTCTTTCGGCTTGTAGCCAAACATCTGCTCGAAGTTAGACAAGAGACGCTTAACATACGTCTTTGCTCCCCAATGTAAGGTACCATCGGGATCACGTGCAACATCAGCACCAAGGTGGTAGTGCATCGGGCCAACACCCTTCAGCTTGTACCCATGCGCTTCCGTCAGCTCCTTGATGAATGCTTGCGGCGTGCAAGAAGCAATAGCCAGGTCATCAACGTAGACACAGACATACTCGTAATGATCGTGCAATGCGCGTAGCCACAGATCGGGATCAGCACGGCAAGGTTCGAAACCCATACTGCGGAGCGTGTCGGCAAATCGGTCATGCCAGCGCGCGCCGGACGTGCGCAACCCGTACAGGGCCTTCACAATCACCATCACACATCCTTCCAGTTCAGGACCAAACTCCGGACCAGCAAGGCACCACACTTTCTCTTTAGTAAACGCTTCAAGGTACGCATTGCCAACATCGGCGGCCCAAAGTTCCATACCGTTGAGCTCAGAAACAAACGCAGTCAAACGAAGCGTTCGCAACGACGCCACGCCTGAATAGGCACCATCTTTGGGAGGCGCCGTCATGTGTCCACCTGCAACAAGACGTGCCTTGTGACGACCGTCGTGCTTCACATCAAAGATGAAATGAACATTGATCCGCTGATATCCAACCGGAGCTCGGGCTCCTCGCTTCAGCACGTTGAAGGTTTGGTAGTCGAACAGTTGGTCGGTTTCAGCTTTCATTGCGTCTTGCCACTTGGTATTACCATTAACTATGTCGAGCTGGATAGCTTCCTTAGCATTGCGCGCCACACGGACTCCAAACTTGTATCTGATCCCGTTGTGCAGCGAATTCAAACGCGCTTGCTTTAACATACGCGTGTACTTCTTCAAACGCCGGGTCAACCGCTTGAACCGTTTCCATCCGTCGATTTCGAGCAGGTCATTGTCCTTGGCGTACTTGGCCACCGTGATCGGATCACTGGCAGCTATCATTGCAAGAGGCTCATAGGTCTGGGAGTGATCTTCCCAAGTCACAAGGACGTTCCATGCCGACCCCATATACATTGGATCACCCTTCTTGAGCGGACCTTGGTGACCGTCAATTTGCTTGTAAGACCACATATGCTCGGGGTTGTTGAGCTCGTCATCGTGCTCCTTCTCAATCAGGTCCGACAACTCATTGTAGGCTATGATCTCGTCAAGCTTGTCGCCTTCACCAAACTCAACCAGGAACTTGAGATTCTGATGGTTCTCAGCGTCACGATCAACAATCTTTCGTACGACTTTGGCTCTGAACTTTTGGCCATCGTCGGTTTCATGCAGAAATGTGAGCCCCATGAGCTCGTCCGGCGAAAACAATGGGAGCTTCACTGCCGAGGGATCAACACCATCGGACAACGACATCAGTATCGGCTTAGCAGGTACGTCGGTGCCGACTTTGGTTTCCTCCCCTCCGTCGGGAGTGGAGACCACTTGGTTCTTTCGAAGGTTGGGATTGTCCGCCGTCTTGGCAGATCGCACATTCGAGCGGGCCACAATTTGCTCCGTTTCATCATCGAGGATCCAGTAAGTCAGGATGTCGCCTTGCTTGGGCGCCGGCCCGCACCACCGGCCAGTCTTCTCCTTGGAGTTTGGGAAACTCTCGTGCGATTCATACAACACTTCCTCCCACCAATGATGGGCAAGGAACGGCGAAATATCCGGCTTCTGGTTGAACGCCGCTTCTAAGGGCGTCTTCCAGTTCAAAGTCTCCCTTGCAAGATGGTTCATGAGCATGATCACAAACAAAGTGCACAGTAGCCAGAACCGAGCCGGCGTTCCGGTACGATCCATGATGGCATTGGTGAGCCGCTTCACATCTTGGATACGACGCTCGGCGTAGTTCTGATGCTGATAGTGAGGTTCCGACTGAAAGTCCCGAATCGAGTACATGCGGAGGATCTTTTCAACTTGCTTGCCGCATTGGGTCCGGGCGTTGTCGCTGAACAAACCAAGCGGAGCACTGTGATCCCGGATGAAGTCTTCAAACAACCCAACCATCTCAGGCTCGGTCCGCATGGGGTACCCGGCCAGATGCTGACTTGTCTTGCCAGCATACAGCTGTAACATCATGGCCCCACCATGGCCTTTCACCCCATCATCGGCAGCGGCAACGTCCGCAAAGAACGTGTCCGTAGCATACACTTCGTTGAGACGAGGAACGTTGGCAGCAGGGAATCTCGACTTGAAATGATGTCGGAACGGCAACCGAGTCGAGGCACGGTAGTACTGCGTCGTGTTCTCAAAAGTGCGCTTGATCCGATCCAAAGGCGAC
>JBBRRV010000251.1:0-3420 GCA_038246075.1 Bacteroidales bacterium | reverse complement strand
TGTCATCGGGGTTGACATGGCAAGCACCGGTGAAGTCGGATGTATCGGCGATTCTTTCTCTGATGCCATTTTAAAGGCTATGCTGTCAGTTGGCTATCGTATCCCTGAAAAAAACATCTTATTCTCATCAGGACCTGCGCGTTACAAAGTTGAGCTACTGGAAAGTGCACGCCAACTTTTAAATAAGGGCTATAACCTTTTTGCCACAAAAGGCACACATGATTTTTTCCTTGCCAATGGTGTAGAAACAACATTACTTTACTGGCCACAGGAGGATAAAACGCCTAACACACTTGATTATATCCGCAACCGTAAAATCGATCTGGTCATTAACATTCCCAAGGATCTTTCGCAACATGAACTGGATAACGATTACCAGATCAGGCGGGGTGCAATCGACTTCAACATTCCCCTGCTGACCAATGCACGTTTAGCCAGCGCATTTATTATGGCATTCTGCAAACTCGGAATGGATGAAATTACCATAAAAAGCTGGGATGAATACTAAATTGAACTGATGTATAACATTTCAAAACCACACGGCGGGATACGGGGCAAAGTTGTCCTTGGCTTTACAGTGACCTTGCTTGCCGTTATGGCAGCAGGATTCATTACGTATGACAGTTCGAACAGGCTCTTAAATTCGTTAAGCACGCTGTCCAAACCTGATACTGCCCTCAGGCAAAGCAGCGATATACTTGCCTTGCTCGGTGAAGCCGAAAGTAATATCCGCATCTTCACCCTTACCCGGGATGCTTACTATTTCCAGGCTTATTCCAATAACATTTCTAAAATTACAAGTAATCTGGCCGGCTTGAAGACAGCACTCTCAACTTCAGAAAGAGCTATGCAAAGGATCGACAGTATTACCACAATGCTTAACGATCGCTATAAAGCTACCAGGCTCTATATCAATAACCTTGACAGTGTGAAGGGGGATCAGAATACCAACAAAGTCATCAGAAAACTGCTGGCTGACCGCAAGGATTCACTCAAAGCCAAAGTGCTTTCCAAAAGCATTACGCTAAAGAAATTGGATACTGTCACATTATTAAGGCCAACCGAATCAAGCCGGGGTACAGCATCCTTTTTTGACCGGCTGACAAATTTATTCAAGAAAAAGGAAAAACGAAAACCAAAACGCAACCAAGTAGCACCGCCTAAAGCAATAGCTAATACAGTAGTCAAATCCGACTCTAACATCATTTTCCAGCCTGATACAGCCGCTTTTGCCGACATAACACGCCTGCTTTCGGTGATGAATATACAGGATACACGCCAGCAGGCAATGGACGGGAATGAAGTCGGACTTCTGCGCAGCAATGCACTCATCATTGAGCAAATGGTGAATGTGGTGAAACAGATTGAGACACAGCAAATGGCGCTGCGCGAGCAGAATATGCGCCAGGCCCGCAACATTGCCAGTGAATCCATAATGGTTATTTTTATTGTTGTTTGCTTATCGCTTGTGGCTGTATTTATCATTGCCATTTTCATCTTCAGGAGCATTGCCCGCTCCAACTCCTACCGCAATCAGCTTATTGAAGCAAGGATAGATGCAGAGAAACTTGCCAAGGTCAAAGAAGACTTCCTTTCCAACATGAGCCACGAAATAAGGACTCCACTCGGCGCGATTCTCGGCTTTTCCGAACAACTGGCTAAAACAGACCTGGGGCATTCCCAAAGAAACTACCTCAATGTGGTGCGCAAATCATCAGAACATTTGCTCCTCATTGTGAACGATATTCTTGATTATTCGCGGCTTGGCGCAGGAAAGCTCAGTTTTGAAATCATTCCTTTTCTGGAGCAGGCAGTCATATTCGAAGTGTATGAAACGCTTGCAGGCAGCGCAAAAGAAAAAGGACTCACGCTTGAAATAAAGGTGGCCGAAAACGCCGAAGAGCCCATCCTGGGTGATCCTTTCCGGTTAAAACAGGTATTACTTAACCTGGTCGGAAATGCGATAAAATTCACAGCCTCTGGCTTAGTTAAGATTGAAAGTGAACGACAGTTACAAAAAGATGGAAAGCTCATCTTCCAGGTCAGTGTATCGGATACCGGAATTGGTATTGCGCAGGATAAGCTTTCGATCATATTCAACGATTTCACGCAGGCCGATACCTCATCCACACGCAAATATGGCGGTTCAGGGCTCGGATTGGCGATCTGCAAACGATTGGTCGAAATGCAAAATGGCACCATATCAGCTGAAAGCACGCCCGGTGAGGGATCTAAATTTACGCTGAAAATACCATGCGCGCTTGTTTCGGCTGAAAAGCAGCAGGAACCACCACAACAAACATTGGCAGACAATTCTTCCCTGAAGGGAAAGCGCATATTGCTGGTTGATGATGACGCTTTTAATATTCTGCTGACGCGTATTATTCTAGAGAACTGGGGAATGACGGTAGAAGTGGCCATGAACGGCAGAGAAGGAATTCAAAAAGCCGGCGAAAGCGATTTCGATCTTGTGTTCACGGATATAAATATGCCGGAAATGAATGGCATAGAACTGACCCGCAGCATTCGCACTTTGCCTGATACGCGCAGATCAGCAGTACCCATAATTGCCTTTACGGCTAACGCATTAAAGGGAGATCTTGAAAAGTATCTGCTTGCAGGTATCAATGGCTTTTTATTAAAGCCATTTAAAGAGAATGAGGTATTTGACAAAATAAACCAGGTACTCTCCTTAACGGTTACGCCATTATCTGATGGGATTCAAATTGATACTGCCGAACAACGCGACCCTACCGCGATCTTTGATCTTTCCGGCATCCGTAAATTCGCCGGTGACAATCCCGAAACAGTTGCCATGATTATAAAATCCTTTGTTCAGCAATCTCAGGAGGATATGGCTACACTCGAGAGCTATGCACAAAAACACGATTGGCAGGCTGCTGCGGAAATGGCACATAAAATGCTCACTTCATACGGACACTTTGGTGTGCATAACGCAATGGAAAGCCTGCTCTTGCTCGATAAACAACGTTCAGGCAATATTGATCAGAAGGCATCTGCCGAAGCTGTAAAACAAATCAGGAAGATATTGAATGATTTGATTCCGTTACTGGAAAATGAAACCGGAAGTTAGCGCAGGACCCTTATCCCTCGATGCTATAGATACGCATCTTATTATACAGGGTTTTTCGGTCAATATTGAGCAGACGGGCCGCTTTGGACTTATTGTAGTGTACCTTTTCCAGCGTGTTCATGATCATGGTGCGTTCATTCTTTTCGGCCATCGATTTCAGATCAAATGATTCTCTTGTCTCAATTTCACTGAATTTCTCTTTTCTGGGTTGAGCAGTGATTTCATCGGGTAATTGATCGAGGTCAATTTTATCCCCGTTGGAAAGCAATACCGCACGCCGGATAACATTCCTGAATTCGCGGATATTACCAGGCCAGGAATAATTG
>JBBRRV010000250.1:0-3429 GCA_038246075.1 Bacteroidales bacterium | reverse complement strand
ATGGGATTGATGGGATTGATGGGATTGATGGGATTGATGGGATTGATGGGATTGATGGGATTGATGGGATTGATGGGATTGATGGGATTGATGGGATTGATGGGATTGATGGGATTGAGGAGATTGAGGAGATTGAGGAGATTGAAGTAAATTGAAGAACATTGAAGTACATTGAAGTACATTGAAGTACATTGAAGTACATTGAAATACTTAGAAACAGCGAATCTTTTGTTTTTTGTTTTTTATCTTTTAACTTTTAACTTTTATCTTTTAACTTATATTTCTCCTTTAACCTTTCTCCTTTATCTTGGATCTTGGAATTTGGATCTTGGATCTTGGAATTTGGATCTTGGATCTTGGAATTTGGATCTTGGAATTTGGATTTTGGGACTTGGAATTTGGATTTTGGGACTTGGAATGTTATTGAGCAGCAAAATGGATTAGTTAACTGTCATAATCTTAACAACTATGGAGACGCATCCTTCCCCTATTGCACGCTGGTTTGAAAAGGAAAGTAATAATGTTGTTAAATGCCTGTTGTGTCCGCATCTTTGCCGGATTAATCCTGGAAAATCCGGTATCTGTGGTGTAAGGTATAATGATAACGGGACCTTGCAAGCGGCCAGCTATGGAAAACTTTCAGCCGTGCACCTTGATCCTATTGAAAAGAAGCCCCTCTATCATTTTTACCCCGGTACAAGGATTTTATCGGCAGGCAGCATCGGGTGTAACCTCAACTGCATATATTGCCAGAATTATGATATTTCGCAGGCTGACCTGGGCACTTTCCAGACAGCACATACCTATTCACCGGCACAGCTGGTTGCAGAAGCGCTGCATCATCCGAATAACATTGGAATAGCATATACTTATAATGAACCTGTCGTTTGGTTTGAGTATATACTCGAGACTGCGATGGCCGCCCATCAGGCGGGGCTGAAGAATGTCATGGTTACAAATAGTTTTATAACCGAAGGGCCCCTCAAAGAATTATTACCCTATATCGATGCATTCAGTGTTGACCTCAAGGGTTTCACCGAATCGTTTTATCGTAAAATTACCGGAGGTGCCCTGGCACCTGTGCTGAAAGCCCTCAAAATGATCAGCCAGTCGGGAAAGCACCTTGAAATTGTCAACCTTGTTGTACCTCAGTTAAATGATGACGAAACCGAATTTGAGGAAATGATTCAATGGATTGAAAACGAGTTGGGCCCCAGGACGGTCCTTCATCTTTCCCGCTATTTCCCGCGTTATAAATTGGGCACTGATCCCACACCACTCTATACGCTTGATAAGCTTGCTGAAATTGCCCGGGCGAAATTAAAGTTTGTGTATGTGGGAAATGTCCTTTCTGAATACAGTGATACCCATTGCCCTGTTTGTAAAACACTGCTGGTAACCCGGCAGGTTTATACCATTTCATGCCCTGGGCTGAGCCATACCGGCAAATGTAAATCCTGTGGAACCCAGTTCTGTGAGCGATAAATCGCTGGTGCGCAGGGTAATGATTATTCATATTTTATGTGTTCTGACACAGAAATATCCTGAGTATAAAGATCAGGAAATTCACAAACAACGCATATGTATATAGCTGAATATATTCATCCAATTAATTGTCATGTAGATTCTATTTAATACCTTGCGCCACTTTTTAACTTAAAATCAGACTCTATGCGAAGAATTTTTTACATGTTTATGGTATTCATAATGATATCCGGAGTAGTCAGTGCTGGTGGATACCAGGTGGGATTGCACGGGCAAAAACAGACGGGAATGGGATTGGTAGGAACCTCACTTTCCTGGGATGCAAGTTGTATGTTTTACAACCCGGGGGCATTGTCGTTTACGACACAAAAATTCAGTTTTGCGGCCGGCGTCAGCCCCATCAAATCAATCACAAAATTTCAGAAGACCTGGCCTTCAACATATGAAGCAACTACAGAAAACAAAATAGGGACCCCCTTTTATTTTTATGGAGCGGCGCGTATCAACAAGTTCATGAATTTCGGACTCGCCATAAATACGCCATACGGCAATAGTCTCAATTGGGGAACCGAATGGGCCGGCCGATACCTGATCACGGATCTGAAATTAAAGGCCATATTTTTTCAGCCTACATTGTCTATTAAACTGAATGAGTTTGTTGGAATCGGGCTGGGTGTCGTATATGCAACCGGTGATGTGGAACTCAACAAGAATTTACCTGTAAGTGGTGTAAACGGAGACGGAAGTGTCTCCATTTCAGGAAAGACGCATAATTGGGGTTATAATGCCGGCATTTACATTAAACCGACCGAAAAACTGAGTGTAGGTATTGATTACCGCTCAAAAATAATGATGGATGTCAAAGGGGCTGATGCCCATTTTATCGTACCTGCTTCACTGAGCGGAAATTTCCCGGAAAATAACAAGGTAAATACCAGCCTTCCATTACCCGAAAATCTTGATTTCGGCTTATCCTATGAGGTTTCTGATAAACTGACACTTGCATTCAGCATCAATAATGTTATGTGGCAGGTTTATGACACCCTGTCCTTTGATTTTGAGACCAATACACCCGCTTTACAGGATTCAAAAGGCCCACGCTCATATAAGAACACCATTATTTACCGTATTGGTGCTGAATATAAAACATGTTCAGCCTTTACTTTACGGGTAGGAGGGTATTGGGATCCATCGCCGGTAAATAACCTCTATTTCTCACCCGAAACCCCCAGCCTTGATAATATTGGTCTGACTGCAGGTTTTTCAATTATACCCGTCAAGCACCTGAGTATCGATATGTCATTCCTTTATCTCATGGGAAAAGAAAAGGCGGTTACTTACGCTCCTGATAATTTTAGTGGTAAATACAAAGGGCGGACCTACATTCCCGGATTTGGATTAACCTATAATTTCTAACATTCATTTAAGCATTTTATACAGATCATATGAACTACATATATAAAACAATATTTTTTATTGCGGGAGTGGCGCTATTGTCAGCTTGTGAGCCCAAAATGGATGAATTCAAATCATCGGCCGGCTCTGCTGATTTCAGCAAGTATGTTGCACTCGGAAATTCGCTTACAGCCGGATATGCTGATGGTGCGTTATATGCCTCAGGACAAAGTTATTCATACGCAAATATCATCGGTCAGCAATTAATGCTTGCCGGTGGCAGCACTTTTGTTCAGCCAGTCGTTGGAAATGAGGACGGATTGCTGGCTGGTAAATTAAAACTGGGCATCAGCATCAATTGCCTTGGTGTCAGTTCGCTTGGGCCTGTGTCGGCTGCCGGCACTCCCTCCGGAATCCCTGCAGCCCTTGCCCCTGTGGGTTATGCTGTGAATAATTTTGGTGTTCCGGGCGCTAAATCCTATCACCTCGTCGCTCCCGGATATGGGAACCCTGCCGGATTGGCTGCTTCGCCAGCTACAGCTAATCCCT
>JBBRRV010000249.1:0-3454 GCA_038246075.1 Bacteroidales bacterium | reverse complement strand
GCGGCTGTCGTGACCCGGAACAGCCATGATGGCACCTGTGCCATAACCCATCAGCACATAGTCGGCTACATAGATGGGGATTTCAATGCCATTCAGGGGATTGATGGCGAAAGCGCCGGTAAATTCCCCGCTCACTTTCTTCACTTCGGTCATCCGTTCGCGCTCGGAGCGGTTTTTTGCCCAGCTCAGGTATTTCTCCATTTTTTCCTTTTGGGCAGGCGTGGTGATCTGGCTTACAAAAGGATGTTCGGGAGCAAGCACCATAAAGGTGACGCCAAAGAGCGTATCTGCCCTGGTCGTAAATATCTCGAGTTGCTGATCAAATCCTTTTATGGGAAACATGGCTTCGCAGCCAATGCTTTTCCCGATCCAGTTGCGCTGGATCTCTTTCACCGATTCGGGCCAGTCCAGCTGGTCGAGGCCCTGGAGCAGCCTGTCGGCATAAGCGGTGATGCGCAGGAGCCATTGCTTCATCTTCTTGCGTTCCACAGGATGGGCGCCTCTTACCGAGAAACCTTCGCTCACTTCATCATTCGCCAGCACCGTGCCCAGTGCCGGGCACCAGTTGACCATGGTATCGGCCAGATAGGCCAGGCGATAATGCATGAGCATCTCCTGCTGCTGTTTTTCCGGCCAGGATTTCCATTCCCCGGAACCAAAGGCAGGCGTATCAGCGTTGCTGGCAGCATGTACATTTTGATTGCCTTCGCTTTCGAAGGTTTTGATGAGCTCGGCGATGGCCTCAGCTTTTTGGCTAGTATTGTTGTACCACGACTGGAAAAGCTTGATAAACGTCCATTGTGTCCATTTATAATAGGCCGGATCGCTGGTGCGCACTTCGCGGTCCCAGTCGAAGGAAAAGCCTATTTTATCCATCTGCTCACGGTAACGGGCGATATTGATGGCAGTGGTAATGGAAGGATGGGTGCCGGTCTGGATGGCATATTGTTCGGCAGGCAGGCCATAGGCGTCGTAACCCATGGGGTGGAGCACGTTGAAACCTTTGAGGCGTTTGAAGCGGGCATAGATATCGGAGGCGATATAGCCCAGCGGATGACCTACATGCAGGCCCGCTCCCGACGGGTAAGGGAACATATCCAGGACATAAAATTTTGGTTTCCGGGTGTCGATTTCCGCCTTAAAGGTTTTGTGATCAACCCAGTAGCGTTGCCATTTTTTTTCAATCTCATTAAAATTGTAATCCATCTCAGGTAAAGTTTAGATATCTTTATGCATCCTCAATTCAGGCATCCATATGCGTAAGAATTTGAGACTGCGAAGTTAGCAATTCTGTAGCTAAAATTTACCATTGCAGCGAGGGGCAGCCCATTGCTTCATATATTTTTGTAATTTCGTACCCTCGAAAAACAACATGGCCAGATCAGAGGAACGATTCAACAAACGCCGTTTACGCGCATCCTACGTCACTTCGGTGGTGAGTATAGCACTGGTATTATTCATGCTTGGTTTGCTTGGCCTCATCATGCTGCATGCCCAGCGGCTGAGCGATTATGTGAAGGAAAACATCGGTTTCTCGGTCATCATGAAAGATAATGTACCGGAATCCAATATCCTTATCTACCAGAAATCACTGAATGCCACCTCCTTCGTAAAATCGACGGAATATATTACCCGCCAGCGTGCTGCTGCTGAACTGCAGCGGGATCTCGGCGAGGATTTTGTCGACTTCCTGGGTTATAATCCGCTACTGCCTTCTATAGAAGTGAAGCTGAGGGCCGAATATGCCAACAACGACAGCCTTAAGCGGATAGAGCGCAACGTCATGGGAAACAGCCAGGTGAAGGAAGTTTATTATCAGAAATCATTGGTGGACATGGTGAACCAGAATGTAAAGAAGATCAGCATGGTTTTATTTGGTTTCAGCATGTTGCTCATGCTGATATCGGTAGCGCTGATCAACAATACCATCAGGCTCTCCGTATATTCAAAGCGTTTTATCATCAAGAGCATGTTACTGGTTGGCGCCACGCAGGGTTTCATTCAAAAACCATTCCTGGTGACAGGGCTGTTGCATGGTCTCTCCGCTGCATCCATTGCCATTGTGATGCTTACAGGTGTGCTATACCTGGCAGGGCGGCAGATGCCGGAACTCATCGGGCTGGAGGATCAGCATATGTTTTTAGCCTTGTTCGGGCTTATGATCATCGCCGGGATGACACTTTCCTGCATTTCAACCTGGATGGCAGTGCGGAAGTTCCTGCTCATGAAAACAGACCATCTTTATTATTGATCATCATTTTGCACACCTCATAATACTTTCATTCATGGTAAAAGCAACCAAAATTCAGGAATCCCAGGCCTCCAAAAAGGGCGAAGAAGTCAAAGCTGACCTGGCATTTGGAAAGGAAAACTACAAGTTGTTACTCATAGGCCTGGCATTTATTGTCGCAGGTTTTGTGCTGATGATCGGCGGAGGTTCCGACGATCCCAAAGTCTTCAACGAAGCTATGTTTAATTTCCAGCGCATAACCCTTTCCCCGATCCTGATCCTGACAGGATACGTGATTGAGATATTTGCCATCATGAAGAAACCTAAAGAATAGCATGACAACTGCACAGGCGGTCATTATAGCCATTGTTGAAGGGATCACTGAATTCCTGCCCATTTCTTCCACAGGTCACATGATCATCACCGAGTCGATTCTCGGGATGAATATTGACGATTTCACTAAAGCATTCACCGTTAATATCCAGTTCGGGGCCATCCTTTCGGTGATCGTACTTTACTGGAAACGGTTTTTGCAAAGCTGGACTTTTTACCAGAAACTGTTCGTTGCTTTTCTGCCGGCAGCGGTTATCGGTTTTCTTGCCGGTGATTTCATCGACGGGCTGCTTGGCAACGTACTGGTAGTGGCCATCACCATGCTGGTGGGTGGAATATTTTTGCTGTTTGTCGATAAATGGTTTGACAAAACCAATGAGGATCAGGATATATCTTATCCTACGGCTTTTAAGATTGGATTCTGGCAGTGTATCGCGATGATCCCTGGCGTATCGCGGTCGGCCGCCACAATTGTTGGCGGTATGCAGCAAAAATTAACCCGTACCAATGCTGCGGAATTCTCATTCTTCCTTGCAGTGCCTACAATGGCAGCAGCTTCGGCATACAAACTTCTGAAGGATTACAAGGCTATCAACATGGATAATATTGGACTGCTTGCCATAGGCAATGTGGTGGCATTTATTGTGGCCATGATTGCCATAAAGACATTCATAACATTTCTGCAAAAACATGGCTTCCGTTTATTCGGATGGTACCGTATTATCGTTGGGGCCATCATCCTGATCCTTTTTGCTTTTGGTTATGATCTGAAATTTGCCGGCTGATGCACGATTTTAAACTGGGAGAAGTAGTCCTGATCAATAAGCCGCTCACCTGGACCTCCTTCGATGTGGTGAATAACTTCCGGTATTTCATCAAGTCGAAACTGGG
>JBBRRV010000248.1:0-3463 GCA_038246075.1 Bacteroidales bacterium | reverse complement strand
TTGCTTTTGGTTATGATCTGAAATTTGCCGGCTGATGCACGATTTTAAACTGGGAGAAGTAGTCCTGATCAATAAGCCGCTCACCTGGACCTCCTTCGATGTGGTGAATAACTTCCGGTATTTCATCAAGTCGAAACTGGGCTATGGCAAGCTGAAAGTCGGGCATGCAGGCACACTTGACCCTTTGGCAACCGGGCTGCTCATCATCTGCACCGGGGCATTCACCAAAAAAATTGAAGAATTTACGGGATACGACAAGGAATACACCGGAACCTTTGTTTTGGGTGCAACCACGGCTTCCTTCGACATGGAGAAACCCGTTGACCAGACCTTTCCCACAGATCATATCACCACAGCATTATTGCAGGAGGCTGCCCGTCAGCTCACAGGTACGCTGCAGCAGGTGCCGCCTGTATTTTCCGCCACTAAGGTTGATGGAAAGCATGCGTATGAATATGCGCGGAAAGATCAGGTGCTGATCCTGCCTCCCAAGGAAGTTACCGTTTCTGAATTTGAGCTGACGCGCATTGCGCTTCCCGAAGTTGATTTCAGGATCGTCTGCAGCAAAGGCACCTATATCAGGTCGATGGCGCGTGATTTCGGGCTGGCTACCGGAGGCGGGGCGTATCTTTCGGCTCTCTGCCGCACCCGCGTGGGACCTTACCTGCTCAGCGACAGCATGGAAATGGATGCGCTGAAGGAATTCTTGCTGGCGGAGCAACTGGCATTCATCGAGCCGGTCAAATAGGCAACCACGGAGAATATAGAGAACCACGGAGACATGGAGCGTACGGAGGTTCGCGGAGATTTGTTAATGCAGATGAATCAGATGAGGTCTTGATAGAATGATTCTAGAACTCTTTTTAGCCTGCACTTGTAATTAGAATACACTGAAATAATCATGCTTTCCAAGGGGGACCGACCTCATGGAATTTTCGTAGTTTTTAAGGGAGGATCTTAGGGCTGGGCCTGGTAAGCGATACAGAAGCTAAGGTTGGCATGTGCGTTGGCGTGGCTTGTGTCGCGCGGCAAAGACGAACCGTAAAAAAACAAGAAAATAACATGAAGTCTTGATTTTTTGGTTCTTTTTGATCAAGCAAAAAGAACAGACAAATAAAAATTACATGAAGTCTAGATTTTTTGGTTCTTTTTGATCAAGCAAAAAAAACATGAAAAAAAATATGATCATTTCATCATGCTAATGCATGGCTATGCGTAGTCTTGGACTACGCTTTCAAACAAAATGCAGATTCAACAAATGAATAAAGCGTAGTCGGAGACTACGCTTAGCTTTACTGAGGTATGCGCAAAGCGATCAGTAACTCGTTTCATCAAGCTTAACTTTTCCCCTGAACGTCCAGAAAACAAACGCGGTATACGTCACTACAATCGGCACGCCGATGGCGGCGATGATGAGCATGATTTTCAGCGAAAGGGTGGAGGACGATCCGTTGTAAATGTTGATGGTATTTGCTGCATCGGTGGTGGAAATCACCATGTCGGGGAACAGGTTAAGCGCCACGGTGATCAGCAGCAGCGCCGGTGTGAGTGCCGACGAAATGAATGCCCGCATATATTTTCCCTTGCTGATCTGCCAGCTTGTGTTTACCACGGCCAGCATGGTCAGCAGCGGTACGACAAAAAGAACGGGATGCTGCCTGAAATGCTCGGCCATATGTGGGATATATACCAGCGTAACCAAGGTGAGCGCTACATAACAGGCGATGAAGAACAGGTTTGTGGATTTTACCAATAATGTGAGGCGGGTATAGAGTTGTTTTTCGGTCTTCATCACCAGGTAAATGCTGCCGTGCATCATGAATAACGAAAGCGTTGTAACGCCTGTTAACAGTGCGAAAGGATTCAGCAGACCCATAAAGGTGCCTGTATATTCAAAATGTTTGTCGATGGGGATTCCCTGGATAAGATTTCCCAAAACAACACCCAGCAGCACGGAAATGATGATGCTGGAAATGGAATAGATGGTGTCCCAGGTTTTACGCCACCAGGCCATGACCTCCTTGCTGCGGAATTCGATGGCTACCGCGCGCAGGATGAGCATCACCAGGAACAGCATGAAAGGGATATAGAATGCCGAAAACACTGTGGCATACACTTCGGGGAATCCTGCGAACAGGGCGCCACCGCCGATCACCAGCCATACTTCGTTCCCGTCCCATACCGGACCGATAGCATTAAGCGCAATCCGGCGGTGTTGTTCATCACCCAGGAACAGGTGTAGCGCGCCTGCGCCCAGGTCGAACCCGTCGAGAATGGCGTAGCCGGAAAAAACTGCGCCGATGACTAAAAACCACCAGGTGGGGAAGTCTATGCCTAAGAATGTTGTCATTTGTAATAAATTTTATAAGTAAAAATTAACGATGCTCTTTTATAAGTGCCTAGAGTGCTTTTAGAGTGCCTAGAGTGCACTAGAGTGCGCTAGAGTGCCTAGAGTTGGGGTTTAGTTTAATTATTATAATACTGTATTAAAAATAATGCTTTGTAATCTAAATTCCATTAAAGAGTTTAGAGTGCCTAGAGTGCTTTTAAAGTGCCTAGAGTGCACTAGAGTGCGCTAGAGTGCCTGGAGTTGCGTTTTTTATAGTGCCTGTGGTAGAAGAATGCAATTGAACGTTTAAAATGTTTATAGTTTTAGTGATTTTCCGATGGAAGTGAAGATGGCGGGTAATTCGTTGGCTTCGATATTAATAGGTTGAAGTTTCGGGGGTTCAATCCAGATTAAATCTTCGATGATTTCAAGCCAATAAAAGGTTTCGCTGGCCTCGCTTTCACATATCCTTATTTTGCTTATAAAATCTGCTTTACTTCTTGCACGGTTAGCTTCTCTGTAATTTGCGCCCATACTTGTTCCAGATTTTGTTAGTTGATATTTAATCACTTTACCTTCAGGTGTATTCGGCAGAGAAGCCGATAACCGGATAATCATAATGGCAAACGCTTTTGTTCTTATTTCCAGCTGTTTACTGAATTCTTTATTATCCATACAGCAATTTTTGTAATTCTTAAACCTGTTTATTTGGAAAGTTTTATCTGGTGCTATTTCTCTATCCGAACACTCCAGACTCCGTCTGTTTACCCCTTGCCTATTCAACAAATTATAACTTACGTGACACCTGTCTTTACAACAAACACCATAAATACGCCAACTCTAGGCACTCCCAACTCCAGGCACTCCAGGCACTCCAGGTACTTCCTTCCCTAATCAACTAAAGGATTATCCGTTTTAGGTTCCTCAAACCCGTGTTTAATCTTCCTGTCGAGAAGATACAAGAAGAGCACAAAAAGCAACGCATAGATCAGCGTGAACATGATGAGCGAGAAAAGGATCTGCTCAGCCCGCACAGATTTTGAGAATGCATCGGAGGTGCGCAGCAGGCCATACACGACCCAGGGCTGGCGGCCAACTTCGGCCGAGAACCAGCCAAGCTGGTTGGAGAGCTGG
>JBBRRV010000247.1:0-3505 GCA_038246075.1 Bacteroidales bacterium | reverse complement strand
GCGAGTCCCAGGATGAAGGCAAAAATAATCATGGTCAGGATCGTTCCGGAAGCGAAAGCAAGAATGTAGATGACAGATGCCATCATTGTCGGAAGCGCAAGAGAAGGCAAAAGTGCGAACAGGTGGCTGAAACCGGCAAAACCATGGATTATCCCTATCCCTAAAGCCATCAAGGCATTTTGCTTTACTTTGCCCGTATGCCGGTGTTCATGGTCATGCCAGTGATTAGCGTCGGGCAGGTGAGGATGATTGTGACCTGTAAAATGAGGAGAAACATGATTAAAAGTTGGCCGGAGACCATGGGAATGTGCATGCATATGGACAAATAAAAACGGCTGGGTGTGAAAATGACCATGTGCCTTATTTCCGTGCGAATGACGCAGATAAATTCTCAGTATAGCCCAGCTTCCTATCCCGATGAGCAGGAATCCGATCACCGTATCGCTGTGTTTTGAAATGGCAGCGATCGGCAGATATTCCTTAAAAAGAATAAACAGAAGCCCGATAAGCAGCATTCCCAGCGTATGCCCCAGGCCCCAGGAAAAACCTATTAACCACGATTTTTTCCGGCTGTCGATGGCCAAAGGCGTGACAGCTGCAAGATGATCAGGACCGGTTACAACATGAGCTATGCTGGCGATGAATCCTGTAAGGAAAATGAGCATTGCGGTTATTTAGTTGATATGTAAATATAAATAGAAATAGAAATATGTTTACATTTATATATCAATTAATATGTTGGACACCTTGAGCGAGAAATCATTGCAGATAACGGTCAATGGATTGGTGCAGGGAGTAGGTTTCAGGCCCTTCGTCTACAGGATGGCGACCAGGTTTGAACTGACCGGCTGGGTTCAGAATACCAACAAAAATGTGCGGATCCGGGTCACCGGGGCGCCATTAAATATCAGCCATTTTCTTGATTCCCTTCAGGCAGAAGCTCCTCCGGCGGCGACAATTGACGAAATTCTTACAGCGGAAACAGAAACGGAAATTTTCCCTTCTTTCAGTATTCTCGGCAGCTACGATGTATCAGACGAGATTACCGAAATCAGCCCTGATATTGCAGTTTGTGACGACTGTCTCGGGGACATCGAAAAACCCGGTACCCGGCTGGATTATGCTTTTGTGAACTGCACCAACTGCGGGCCACGGTTTACCATTATCCGTGATCTTCCCTATGACCGCGCCAAAACAACAATGAAACCGTTTGTGATGTGCCCGGAGTGCCACAAAGAATATGAAACTGTCACTGACCGCAGGTTTCATGCGCAGCCAACAGCCTGCAGTAAATGCGGACCCCGTTATGAATTGTTTGCTGATGGCATCCTCACGGGCGAAAGCATAGAGGCTATCATTGACCACGCATCCAGCAGTATCGGAAGTGGCGGGATCATGCTTGTTAAAGGTCTCGGCGGCATGCACCTGGCCTGTGATGCATTCAACGGAGCAGCCATAGCAAGGCTGCGGGAGCTCAAAAACCGCGAAGGAAAACCTTTTGCCGTCATGTTTCGTAACCTGGAATGCCTGAAACTGTATGCGGAAGTGGACCCGGTTGAAGCGCAATCGCTTATTTCCTGGCGCAGACCCATTGTGCTGCTCAAAAAGAAAGACAGTCCCGGCCGGCCTGGTCTGGCCCGCAGCTTAAACGCAGGGTTAAATCTCCTTGGCGTGATGCTTCCCTATCTGCCGCTTCACCACATGCTGTTTCGCAGTCTGACAACGGATGCGATCGTACTGACCAGCGGAAATTTCAGCAGTGAGCCTATCCTTATTGACAACCAAGAGGCAATGAAACAGTTCTCCCCTCTTGTTGATACCATAATTTTACACAACCGCGATATTTACAATCGTACAGATGATTCAGTCGTCAGGATTATAGATGGAAAGGAACGGATATTCCGCCGTTCGCGTGGTTATGTCCCCACGCCGGTGCGGACTGCATTGAATACTGAAGGTATCATAGCTTTCGGGGCCGAGCTTACCAATTGCTTTTGCGTGGGGAAAGGGCAGAAGGCTTTTCTCAGCCAGCATATTGGTGATCTGCAGGGCATAGAAACCTCCACGTTTTATGAAAAGACGATTGCACAATTCCTCGGGCTCTTCCGGGTAACTCCGGCATTGATTGCCGTGGACATGCATCCTGACTATATTTCCACCAAAACAGGTCTGCAGTGGGGCGATCTTCCCGTGGTGAGCGTGCAACACCATCATGCCCATATTGCCGCCTGCATGGCTGAACACAAGCTCGACGAAAAAGTAATTGGCATTGCACTCGACGGAAGCGGTTACGGTACGGATGGAAATATCTGGGGCGCTGAATTCCTGGTATGCGATCTCAATGATTTTACACGGATAACCCATTTTGAATACACGCCTTTGCCGGGCGGAGATCTTGCAACGGAAGAACCCTGGAGGATGGCCGTATCGTGGCTTTACAAAGTTTTCGGGAGCAGCTTCACTGCGATGGAGATGCCTTTTTTGAAGCACATAGATCCGTACAAAATCGGATTGATTACCCGGATGATCGATAAAAATATTAATTGTCCGCTGACCTCCGGCGCGGGCCGGTTATTTGACACGGTTGCCTCGCTGCTTGACCTGGTGCAGGTGGCATCTTTCCAGGCCGAAGGCCCCATGCGACTGGAACCGATTGCACGCCACGATTGTACCGACAGTTATCCATATACCCTTGGCCAAACCATCATGTTCGGTGAAACCATCCGGGGCATCGTCGAAGATATCGGAAAAGGGCTGGATAAGGCGACAATTGCAGCAAAATTCCACAATACCATTATTTCAGCTATCTTTAATGCTACCAATGCCATCCGGATAAAGGAAGGCGTCAATAAGGTTGTCCTGTCAGGGGGCGTCTTTCAGAACAAATACCTGTTGGAAGGAACCACAAGAATCCTGCAGCAGCATCATTTTGTAGTTTATTCACATGCAACAGTGCCCACCAATGACGGGGGAATTGCGCTCGGGCAATTGGCGGTTGCAGCAAAAAGAAGGGAATTATTATGTGTCTGGCCATCCCCGCAAAAGTAATCAGTGTCGACGGCGATAGCGCCCTGGTTGCCATTGAAGATGTCGAATATACAGCAAGCCTTTTGCTGCTCGACAATGTTAAGCCTGGTGATTATATTATGCTCCACGCCGGCTTTGCCATTGAGAAAGTGGATGCGGAAGAAGCTTTAGAAACCATGCGGTTGTTAAACGAAGAGGAAAAAGGCAGGCCTGACCTGATCGAAGGATGAAGTATATCGACGAATACCGGAAAAAGGATCTGATCTTTTCAGTTTCCGAAAAGCTGAAAACAATCTCAACTAAAGAGATTGTCCTGATGGAGGTCTGTGGGGGGCACACCATGGCCATTCACCGTTTTGGCCTTGTTTCGCTGCTCCCGACAAATATACGCCTGGTTTCAGGTCCGGGTTGCCCGGTTTGCGTTTCCAGCCAGCACTTCATTGATACGGCCATGGCCTACAGCAAAATCCAGGGTGTG
>JBBRRV010000246.1:0-3509 GCA_038246075.1 Bacteroidales bacterium | reverse complement strand
GCTGGCTTTTTCAATCACTTTCTCATAGTAAGGTTTTGCAAGGCCTTTATCGGTTTCCGGATCAAGGGATGAATATACGCGCGCTTTCCATACATAGGCAGGTGTAAAGTCAGGATTCAGACGCGTAACTTTTGTGAGTGCTGAATCGGCTTCTATCCATTTTTTTGCATTGTAATAGGCCAGGCCCATTTTATAATAATCGTTGATGCCTCCATTAGCATGATCAATTCTTAATTGGTAGGTTTTAGCTGCGTCCTCATATTTTTTAGTTTTGGAATAAGCTGCAGCTATATCTGCAAGCAGATCATAATTAGCAGTGTCAATCTTATAACCCTGTTCAAATTTAATGAGGGCAAGTGAATCCTGATCGCGTTTCTGGAGTATGCGGCCAAAATAGACATAATCTTTTGAGTATAATTTTTCCGGGGGTGATTTCTTAAAGAATTTTGTGATATAGTATTCTGCTTTGGCATAATCCTTTAGTTCAAAGTAGGAGTATGCTAAGGCACGGTTCAAATCATTATAAGTGACCGAATCAAGTTTCATGATCTGGTTTATCTGGCCAATAGCTCCTTCATAGTCTTCAGATTGAATGAGTGTATTGGCATACCGGCGTTTGGCGGCCATGTTGCTCTTTGAAAGGTCCAGGTATTTTTTGAAATTCTTCTTCGAATCGTTCGGCTGGTTGGTTTTTGCATAAAGAAATCCCATCTCAAGGTATGCAGGAGCAAATGTTGAATCTATGGCCAGCGCTTCCTGGTAATAGGAAAGGGCATCCTGCCAGCTTCTTACACGGGTGTATAATTGGCCAAGCCTTACTTTAGCCCTGGCTGATTTAGGTGCAAGAGACTGTGAAGTCTTATAATCTGATGCCGCATGACTGCCGTCATTCAGTGTGTTAAACCAAAAGTCACCACGGACGAGATAGAGTTCTGGGTTTTTCTTGTCCAGGAACTCTGCTCTGCGCAGATAGCTTAATACAAGTGCGGAATCTTTACTTCCTACTTGTACATATGCTTCTGCAAGGCGAATGAGGATGTTAGCCTCTTCCTGTGGTGTCATGGGCGTTTTTCTGTTCCTTTTTAAGGGAAGGAAAGATTCGGCTTTTGTAAAATTATCCTTGGCAAGAGTTTTGTTTTTTTCGATGAGGGCTATTTTGCCTAGGCCGACATAATTCAATGCGTTACCTGGATCAGCTGACACACCCTGGTCAAACCTGGCTTTTGCCTTGACAGCAACTTCTTTAAATGCAACATTTGCCGTGTCAACAAAATAGGAAGCTATCTGATTTTCTCCGGCATAGTAATAATACTTACCATTGGCAGGCTCTTGCTTGATGAGCGCGTTGAATGCATTATCGGCAGCGTCAAACTGCTCTTTATACGTCAACATGAGGGCAGAGTTTAAATCCTGCGCGAAAAGACCTCCGGATAGCATCAGCATTGCTGTTCCTGCTAAGGTTAACTTAATTACTTTGGTGATTCGTAACATGGTGTGTCCTCCTTATAGTGAATATTAAATGTTATTTCTTTTTTACATGTATCAGGCGCACTGGCATTGTTGCCGGAACCAACCCGGATTTAAGAATAATCCGCTGTCCCTGATCGCCTGCTACAAATGATACAAAGCCCGTGCCAAGACCTGCATAGGGTTCCCGGCTAATCATATAAACATCACGGCAGAGCGGGTATGAATTCTCTGCTATATATCCCTGATACGGTTTGCAGTAACTGTTCTTAGTCTCGCGGGCTGTGCCGACTTCAACAACTTTTAGGTTTTTGAGAAAGCGGTTTGAAACGCTGTCGCTCCTGTCACTCACCCAGTTCACGCTGATTATTCCCAGGGCGCTCTTGTTATTTTCCACGTATTTAATGACCTCTTCGTTAGATTTAACCGCAAAGCAATTGGCGGGAAAGTTGCCTGTAAGCGAAAATTTTTCACGTATATAACGGACATTTCCCGATTTATTATTGTCAAAAACAACATTAATAGGGATTGAGGGAGATTTTGGGGATATTTGATTCCAGTTGGAGATTTTACCGCGGAATACAGCTTCAAGTTCTTCGACCAGCAACAGTGTATCGGGATTGTTGCGGTTGACGATCAAAGCCAGGCCATCGTGGGCCACTTTGGTGGTCCGGGCTATAAATTTTTGTTTGAACAACAGTGCTTTTTCTTCCTTGGTCAGATCGCGGGTCAGCACAACAGTCCGCACCGAATCATTCATTAAATCAGCAAGCACTTCAACTTCCGGTTTGTAGTTTATCGTAATATTGGCATCAGGGTATTGGGAGTGAAAAGTGTACAATTCAGTGTCATACAGCAACTTAAAGGATTCATCTACGCTGATGGTGATCGTTCCGCGTGTTGGGGTTTCCTTAATCGGCTGAGGGCCCATCAGGTTGCAGCCTGCAAAAACCAGTACAGATGCAAATACGGCCAGGGAAATTGGGAATACGAAAAGACGTTTCATTATATATCCTCCTTTATTCGTTAGGTTCTTTTGCATTCGTCCATATTCTGACAAACCTGAACAAGCCATAGGCTATGAAAAAGAATGCAAGTACGAATTTAATGTTTTTAGGAATATAAGAGAAAAAACTTGACAATAAAAGTGCAATTCCTAAACCTACATATATCACTGCCATTGCAAAACCAAAAAAAGTCATGAATTTGGTAAACTTAGACTTGTTTTGTAACATGACAACTGGGTTAATATTTGAGATTCCCTGGAGAATCTGTTAGCAGAGCGGTTCAATGCCCTTTAAGATGCGGAGAGAATGGGATTCGAACCCATGATACACTTTTGGCGTATACACACTTTCCAGGCGTGCGCCTTCGACCACTCGGCCATCTCTCCAGTTTGTAAAGTAATAAGGTGGAAACTTTTGTAAACTCGATTGCAAAAGTATAAATATTTTCAAATTTTTCCGTAAAAAATATCTCGCCAATGGATTTGCATCACAAGTGTCTTCAAAACGAATTGAATAAATATGAGTTATAGTCCTGGAATGCAATCAAATATGAAATTTAAAAAAAGGATGAACAAGGAAAATTCAGCTGTTAGCCAGGTTTGAGCATTTTTTAAAGTTTGAGGACAGTATACCTGGTTACGAAGCATGCTACTATTTGTTTAAATGACTTGAATGTTCAAATTCAATCCTAATAGCACTGCTCAACTTATAAATCTTGGTATTATGACTGCAGCAGGCCTGAGATCAGGTATTCCTGATGGGCTTTGTAACAGGCTATGCAGGATGCGCCCAGGCTGAAAATCATAAAGTTATATTAGCCGATGATTGTATTTAAACGTATTTAATTGGTTGCAAGGCCTTTGGAAATAAGTTAATGGCTTTCTGATGACGAACCCCGCTCATTTACTTGCCAGTATATTTATATGGAAATTATGCGTAATTTTGTGAACTACCATTATTTTTTTATGGTGAAGCGGATATTGAAGTTGATGCGTAAAAATCCTAGAAGGGCCGGGCGTTAGCATAGTGTTTTAG
>JBBRRV010000245.1:0-3518 GCA_038246075.1 Bacteroidales bacterium | reverse complement strand
GTTCCGTTTATGCCGGATGTAGTGACCTGCCCGAAGGTTGTAGCTACAGTCAGCAAGAAGGCAGCCAGCAGCAGAAATTGCTTACCGAACCTTCGGGTGAAATTGATTGTTTTTCTCATGTGGTTAGTTGATTTGGTTTTGGGTTTGGTTAATTGTTGTATGGTTAATTATAACAGGTGGTGAAGAAGTTTTTGATTTAATCCGGCAGCGCGCTATATACATTGTTCCTGAAAGTTCAAATTTGTTTGTTTGATGATGCTATGATCAAAGATAGCTGCATCAGTTTGATGCCAAAAAGGAAGGTAAATATAAGGAAACAGTGTAAAGATTGTTATCATAAAAAGACAAGGTTATACACATTTTATTAACACAATATCGCTTAAAAATGAGCATAAAATGTGTGAAGAGTTCTTATTAATCATATTTGACATTTTGACTGGAATAAATTGTCCCTGGCCCCGGCTAAATTAGGGTTTACCGATATTTCCTTTCTTATCCCCATATTAATTTTGGGTTAATTAATCGTTGAGCCTGAACACATGATCTGATAGCTGTCGCACTGGATGATCACCTGTTCATTCATCCGCATCACTTTTTGGAATTCAGACTCCGGAAGAATGTGTCTGTAGGTTGCAGGTAACATTGGGGGGAAGAGTGTTCAGGTTCCGGGAAGTAAACGCTTGATAAGACGTAGTTTATGCGAATAGCGGCCCAGTTCGGAATTGTAAATGCCCTGGTGGTCGATAAAATCGGTGCGCACCTTTCCTGATGCGTGAATGACCAGGTCGGGGGCGAGCAATATCCCAACGTGGATGATTATACCTTCTTCATTGTCGAAAAAAGCCAGGTCGCCGGGCAATGCTTCATTCAGAAAGTCGATTGTTTCGCCAAGAACCGACTGTTGCCGGGCGTCGCGTGGCAGGCTGAGGCCATGTACCTTGAAAATGAGTTGCGTAAACCCGGAGCAGTCCATTCCCAGTGGGCTTCGTCCACCCCACAGATAGGGCACATTGAGCAGCTTGCAGGCAGTTTCGGGAACTTTTGAAAGGGGGATTTTTTCTTTTGACTGCCTGGTCTTTCCTGTAAATGAATAAGCATTACCGCCGATGCGAAAAGATTGTTCGCGGTATAAAGGGAGGTTACTGCCAAAGGGGACCAACAGGCTATCCCCGTTGTTTCCGGTTGCGGCGTGAATGAGTTCTACCGAAACAGTCTTTGAATTTTGCAGCATGAATTCAAATTCCTCCGGCAGCAGCGGCTTGTATTGTTTAGTGTCTATCCAGCCTTCATAGTCATCATCGGAAATACGGATGAGCGACCACGATCCGCTGGTCTGAAGGACCTGGAATAAGTCGCCCAGAATCAACTGGGTTACCATTTCAGATGTATCAGCCGGGTCGGACCTAACAGGTATGGTGCTTAAATGACAGATGCCAAACATATGATGCAAATATATCCAAACGGAGTAAGTTTATCAAATTATTTTTATATTCGTTGCTCAATACGCGCTGTTATGAGGGTAAATTGGTCGGGGATGAGCAATCATTATTATGTAGTGAACAAGATATTCCTATTTGCAGCAGCACTGGTTGTGCTGGTTTCATTATTTCCGCGTGAAGGAAAATTTAAATATGAATACCAGAAGGGCAGCCCCTGGCATCACGAGGACCTCATTGCACCTTTCGATTTCGCGATTTTAAAACCTGCCGCAGAGCTAAAAAATGAACGAAACGAAATACTCAACGATCTACAACCTTATTTCCGCATCGACGAGGTAATCCCGTCAGCCAAATTTAAAACGCTCAGTGAAAAGTTTGATTCAGCCTGGATGCAATCACCGGAATACCATAATGCCGGTGAAAAATCCAGGTTAAAATACCGTGGAATCGCCTTTGCCCTGTTTGATAGTATATTCAACAGGGGCATCATTGAACTGACGCCGGAAATCGAGGATAAACCTGCGGAATTCAAGATTATCGCGGTGCGCGGTAATGAAGCTGAAGCTGTGGAAAAGCAGTCGTTTTTCACCATCAGCAGTGCCGATCTATACATCCGTAAATATTTAAAAACCATCCCGGGGATCAATCCTGGCTTTATCATTCCATTGCTTGAGAATTCTATTGCGCAGAATGTCTTTTTTGATGCTTCCACCTCACAAAGCGAACGCGATGAAGCATTGGCCAATATTTCGGCGACAAAAGGAATGGTTCAGAAAGGTGAGTGCATCATATCCCGGGGAGAACTGGTGAGCAGCGAGAAATTCCTGAAGATCGAATCGCTGAAAAACGATTATGAACAGCAGCTGGGTATATCTTCACAATATTACCTTGTCCTGCTGGGACAGGTCATTCTGATTGCCATTTCACTGTTGGTCTTCATTCTGTTTATGCTGGCATTCAGGCATGATATCTATGCAGAAAACAAGAACATCGTTCTCATACTTTTGCTTATCACCATTATGGTCTTCATAACGAGAATGATCATCAATATGAATGTTTTATACCTGTATATTGTTCCGCTTTGCCTGGTGCCAATCATTATCCGGACTTTCTATGATACCCGCATGGCACTCTTTGTGCATATCATTACCATCATTATCATCGGTTTCCTGGTGCCCAACAGTTTTCAATTCCTGTTTCTACAGCTGATCACCGGGATCATCACCATCATCACAGTGGTAAATCTGCAACGGCGTGCACAGTTCTTTTTTACTTCCCTGATGATTTTTATTACCTATTCAGTCATTTACATCGGAATGACGCTTATCCAGGAAGGAAATTTCAGCAGTATTGATGAGAACGCTTTCATTCTTTTTGGCGGCAGCGCCTTGCTGACGTTGTTTTCCTATCCGCTGATCTTTATCTTTGAAAAGATCTTCGGCCTGGTAACAGATGTCTCACTCATGGAGCTTTCGGACACCAACAGCAAGTTGCTGCGCGAAATGGCTATGAATGCGCCCGGAACATTCCAGCATTCACTGCAGGTGGCCAACCTGGCTGAAGAAGCCGCGCATGCCATCGGGGCCAATACTTTGCTTACACGCACCGGTGCCCTTTATCATGATATAGGTAAGATGGAAATGGCCCGGTATTTTATTGAGAACCAGGTTACGGGCATCAACCCGCACGACGAACTAACTTACGAAGAGAGCGCGAAAGTGATCATTGGACATGTTCAATCAGGCATCGAAAAGGCCAGGATGTTTAAATTACCCGAACTCATCATTGATTTTATCCGCACCCATCATGGAACGCGTTATACAGGGTATTTTTATCAGATGCAGATCCTGAATTATCCCGGAGAAGATTTTAATGAGGCTTCATTCCGCTATAATGGGCCTATTCCATTCTCTAAAGAAACATCAATCCTGATGATGGCCGATTCGGTAGAAGCTGCATCCCGCAGTCTGAAGCAATATGATGAAGCAAGTATTCATAACCTGGTTGAATCAATTATTAACAAACAGATCGAGACGAATCAATTTCTCAATTCAGAACTTACCCTGAAAGACATCACGC
>JBBRRV010000244.1:0-3539 GCA_038246075.1 Bacteroidales bacterium | reverse complement strand
ATGGGTCTTGGCGTGATATACTGGGAGCCGGAAGGGGAAAAATCATGGAGCGGTTATGATTTAAGTTGTTGGGGTTCCGACGGAAAACCCACTGCAGCTCTGGATGCATTTCTATATGAAATACCAACCGGGTTAAGCAGCATACAAAGTGAACCTGGATTTCTAATCTATCCCAATCCGAATGCGAATGGTTTGTTAAATTTCGATTTAACAACATTAAAGGGCACCACAGTCATAAAGATTTCTGATGTAGAAGGTAAAATGGTGAAAGGGCAAACATTCACGGATCAATCAAAGGTTTCAATGGACATCCGGCTTGGTAAAGGAATATATATGGTGCATATTAATAATCAGAATCGGCGCACTGTTCAGAAACTGATCATCAACTAATGGCAGTAAAACTTGAGATCAATCCCCGGTATGACGGTAAATGCAAATCGTGCAATCCGTGTAATTTACTTTTTTTGAAGTTCCTTCAGTAAATCATCAGCTTCGGTATAATTCCACCCGTCTTTTATTGCCAGTGTTTTAGCCTTCTGGGCCATGAGCGCAGCGTCCTGTTTATGGTTTATTTTTCGGCTGAGTTTCGCACCTAATAAATAGGTGTCGTAATCTTCCCGGAGTGTAACGGCGTGTTGCACCCACCTGATGGCTTGCACAAGTGCTGCTGTATCCTCAATGTGTTTCAGGTAATCACCGGCTATTTCAGTGAGCAGAAAAAAATTATTCCATGCGTAGGTTTCTACGGATGATAAGGTTGTTTTTTGATAGGCAGACCATTTTTCATTCCGTTTGTAAAGTTCAACGTCGCAGATGAAAATCAGGGAGTCAACTTTAAAGAGATGAATGGCAGTGGCAGGGGCCCGCTTCGCAAAATAGTTTAGGGTATCATTCATGGCCACAAGGGGCTCGACCAATTCCTTCACCAGGTAAAATATCTTGCGCTCCACTCTCTCCTCCGAGGCCAGTGAGGCAAATGCTTTTCGGTGATTTAGTACGAATTGAAACTCACGGGAATTGATATCCGTTATACCATTGGCGATAATGGTCCAGTTTATCTCGGATAAAAGCTGTTGCTCATTTTGAGTCGCAAAATATTGTTTTACCATCCCCGTATAATCCATTCCTCCCTTTTTAAGGGCTCTCAGGTATTCAAAACATTTAGCGGCATTGCTCACATCATTTTCAAATTCCTGCTTGAGATGAGGTAATTGCTTTTCCGGGGAAAGTGCGTTATGTGCTTCCTCTAAAAATGCAGGGGCTTTGAGTTCGCCGGCAACACGATAAAGGACTGTTCCGTTGCCATCCAGAAAAATAAAGGTCGGGTATGATGTAATATTAAATTGTTTGTAAAGCATCACCCCTTCGCCTTTCTCCATGTCCTGTTGTGTGCAGATGAAGTTTTGGTTGTAGTATTCGGCTACTGCAGGAATTGTAAAGATATTTTCACGCATATGCTTGCAATGCGGGCACCAGGATGCAAAGCACATTAAAAAGACAGGTTTATGCTGAATCTTCGATAATTGGAGTGATGCTGACAGGTCGACAGCATTAAACTGAATTGTTTGCTGGGTGAATGCTGACTGCCCTGTTGCCAGGAATAAGATGATTCCTGCTAATATGCTTATTTTATTTGGTTTCATCAGCGACTAAACTTTCACGTAAATCGAACAACTCCCAACGTTTTGAAAGCACATCGGCGCGTTTGTTTTTGAGTAATTTAATGAAATCTTTAATGCCAACAGGTTCATTACCATTTGCATGAATCAGGACAATGCTTCCGTTTTTGGGCCATTGCCCTTTGGCCAGCCAGGCATCACTGCCTATTGGGATAAGCCCGAAATCCAAAATCCTGTAATAAATGTTTCGGTCAGAAACAAGACCCGGAAAACGAAAAAAGACGGACGGAAGAATATTTCGCTTCAGCAGTGCAATCTCCGTATTTAATACTTCGGCATTTATATCAACACCGGGTGTCAATATAAAATTCTTTTTGATCGGAACGTTTTTTCTGGAGTAATGATTGTACGTGTGATTGATCCAGACAATTGAAAGATCACCGCTCATTACCAGGCTATTGAGCCATTTTAAATCGGCGGGATGTGCATTGATCCATTTACCGGTTATCGATATCCCAAGTGGAACAGGCTTCTCAAAGCGGCCAAATTCTTTGATCAGGTCAGTGAAAACAATTCGGTCGAGGGGCCGATGCGAAGGACATAAATCTATGGTTAGATCGATGCCCTTTTGTGAAGATTTATAGCGCCGGAAGCCTGCATCCTGTATGGCGTTGCTGTATATTTCAGCCTGTTGCAAAGCCCTCATGTAGGGGGTTGCAGAATAGCGCGTCCTAACTGTTTCCCATATTGCCGGGAATATAGTAAGGCTATCTTCGGATACAAGTTCTGTATTGAAGGATTGAGCGGAAACGGCAAGATAACAGGTGTGGTTATCTTTCGAAAATTTTCTTAAAAGAATGAGTTCACTTCCACTATGTTTGCTAATTCCCCATCCTGTAAAGGTTTTATAATTGCTGATTTGTTGTCCAATTACTTTTGGAGCAGAAATTACAACCAGAAATAAAATAATGAAGATTACGTTGATCCGTATCTTCCCTGTTAATTTAGTCATGCTTTGATGCGATGCCAGGCAGTGAATATTATTTTAAATATTTCCAACTTATATTATTCACAAATATGCTTCATCAATACATAACAAATATCCGGCCAGAAAATTGATCAGCGCATTTCACAAGCAAGCCTTAATGCAAAGCAGGGGGTGTGTGTTCAAAATTTATAGTCCTGTCGGCACTAAACCACGGGAGGAAGTCCGGCTAAGAGTTCTTCGATCATCCTTTTGCAAAAGGCATGCAGATCTCTTGGGTTACGGCTCGTAATAAGTTTCCCGTCAACAACCACTTCGGCATCTTCCCAGGTTGCTCCGGCGTTTACAATGTCAGTTTTGAGTGTATGATAAGAAGTTAATTGCTTCCCTTTCAATTTGCCGGTTTCAATGAGTATCCAGGGTGCATGGCAAATTGCGGCTATAGGTTTCCCCTGGTCGAAAAATTCAGATACAAATTTTATGGCCTGCTCATCCACCCGCAATATATCGGAATTCATCACACCACCAGGCAACATGAGTATATCATAATCTGCTGACACTGCAGTTTCAAGCGCCTTATCCACATTGAATACATTGCCCCAGTTTTTATTTTTCCATCCCTTAACTGTTCCTTTTTTTAAGGAAATCACATCGACCAACATTCCTGCTTTTTTGAAAGCTATAACAGGTTTCTCGAATTCGGATTGTTCGAAACCATTTGTGACCAAAATGGCTGCTTTTTTATCTTTTAATAATTTTTTCATAAAAACGAAGGTGTTAAATTTTATGTTTGATGCTTTAATATTGAATGGATGATGGTGAATAGCAGGCAAAAACACATCAAAAACAAAAGCATTTTCACGGTGTTTTTATGCAGCAAAGTTACGATCATCCGCGCTGTATTAAACAATATTTTTGCACTTCGGCAATATCCT
>JBBRRV010000243.1:0-3549 GCA_038246075.1 Bacteroidales bacterium | reverse complement strand
GTTTATTTGTCACTTTATCGAAAATATTAATTGCCAGCAACAGGTAATTGAGTTCAACAACCCTTTGCTGAAAAACCTCCGGGCCATAGGCAAACTCCCAATGTGCGGTCATGGCATCAATTCCCATTAAGTTCAGTATCGAGATCAATACCTTTCCCTGAGTTTTCTGTGCCGGGAAAGTGTCCTGAAAAGTATCGCAGCGATCGACAAAAAGACAATCAGGACTATCGGCCCGAATCTGTTTTACAAGTGTAGAAATCCGCGCATAACCTCCTGCTTTACGATATACCTCGTGGTCGCCTCCCCACAACATTTCCTGGTGTATGTCAAAATACGCATGGCTATCGTTCATCTGAACGATGGTTAGTTTCTTAGTTTTACTCATTTTCAATCCTTTATATTAATTCAAAAGGTCTAAGGATTTTTGCGTTTTACACCTTCTATTTCATCCGGTTTAAATACTGTAAATCAGATAAACAACGAGGAAAATTCCGATTGCAAGGACTGACAGGGTGAGCAATACATCAAGTATCGACGATGGTTGCCAGGTATCTTCGTCTATTTGTTTCTCAACCTTCTTATACCTTATATATGCAAGCAATCCCATCAAAGCGCCCAGTCCAACAAGGAATATTCCGAGGATTGCTGAATATCCGTGAGAAGGCGGCAAAACTTCTCCAATAGTTGATTTTCCCAGAACATACAACATTTGTTTCATGAATAATGCGAACTTTTCAACAACAAAACCAAATGCCATTATTCCGATGCTCGTTCTTATCCATGCAAGAAATGTACTTTCATTTGCAATGTGAACACGGCGATTAAGAATCCTTTTTAGCTTTCTTATCTTTAATTGTACCTGGCATATTGTTATGCCTCCCTTGAAATGAAGTATATTTTAAATTCCTTTTAAGTAATTCTGTAAGAATTGGCTTTTATTTTAATGATCTTCTCATCCTTTGTTTTTTAAATGATCAGTAGCTTCCTTTTCCATTTTTTTCAGCCTCGTATAATAATCAGGGAACTCATTTAAATGAGCCAAAGCTATTTCACCAGTCAATTTCCCATCATTGTTTGTAACATTGGTCACGGAGTGTATTGCCCCATGTTCAAGTTCAACATTTAAGCCTGTTATAAATTCGTCGAGACTTATCTTGTCCCAATTGATTTTGAGACCATTGCCAATTTCCTTTGCTTCAGTTTTGTTAAATTTTTTCATGATTTTAAATATTAATTTGTAAGAAATTTCCACAATACAAAAATGAAGACTTTAAATATTATTAGCGTTACACAATTTCCGTTAGAAATTACATGATTCACACATTCTCGAAATAGTTCAAATACTCTAAATCTAGTAAACAACAAGGAAAATGCCGACAGCAAGAACTGAAATTGTGAGCATTGCATCAAGTATCGAGTATGGTTGCCACTTATCTTCGTTTATCTGTTTCTCAACCTTCTTATACCTGATTTTAGCCTCTACCCAAAGTAATAAACATGGCCACTGCCGCCACACCCATTACAGCGAAGGTCAGCCAAACAAGCGATTTCGACAGCAAACCACTTTTATGTATTCCCATGATTTTTTTATTGCCTGCAATTTTGGCAATAAAAAACAAGAGTGGTACTGCCGCTACGCCGTTAAATACAGCCGTAAACACCAAGGCTTTGAATGGATCAATGCCGATAAAATTTATACATAAACCAACCAAAGTAGCGACGGTAATAATTCCGTAAAAACCATGAGCTTTCTCGAATTTTAAATTTAAACCTTCTTTCAAGTTAAGCGCCTCGGACAATGCATAAGAAGCGGAAGCAGAAAGAACCGGAATGCCAAGTAAACCTAAGCCGATAACGCCAACAGCAAAAATTAATTTAGCCAAATAACCGGCATTGGGAAAAGTCTGCACCAGAGGCTCCAAAGCCTTGGCGGCATCAGCTGTGGTCTTAACATCGGTGATGCCATTGCCATGAAGCACAGTAGCGGCGACAACGATAATGGACCAGGTTGCAATTTCCGAAAAAAGCATGCCGGCAAAATTATCAATGCGCAAATCGCGAATAAAATTTGTTGTCAATTTTACATGGCCATACTTAATCATGTGTTTTTCCCGCTCCTCTTCAACTTCTTCCGAAGCCTGCCAAAAAAACATATACGGCGAAATGGTTGTGCCAAGAATCCCGGTGATAATAAACAAAAAACCAAAATTCATTTCCAGATTTGGTATTAATGTCGCCCGCAACAAAGTCCCCCATGGCTGATGAACCATAAACACTGTTATAGGATAAGCCAACAAAGACAAACACAGCCATTTTAAAATACGCGAATATACGCGATACGATAAGAATATTTCCAAAAATAAAATCAAAGCAGTGAACAACAAAACTATCAGAGAGAAATTAACCGGTATCAAAAGCTGAATGGCGGCCGCCACCGCGCCAATATCGGCACCGATATTAATTGTATTAGCAACAACCACCAAACCAACTAAACCGAACAGGATTTTGCGGCTATAATTTTGCTTAATTACTGCGGCAATACCTTTGCCGGTTACCGCGCCGATGCGGGCGCAAGCCTCTTGAACGGCTGTCATTAAGGGCAACATGAGTAAAACCGTCCATAGTTGGCCATAACCGAATTGTGCGCCGGTTTGCGTATAAGTGGCAATGCCCGACGGATCATCATCGGCTGCGCCGGTAATGACGCCGGGCCCTAAAACCTTAAATAAAGCTTTTATCCTGGCGGACAGCGTTTTTTTGGTTTTTGTATTTGTCATACTGTATTTACCCCATGATAAAAGTCAGCAAATCTGCATTGAGTTGATCCTTGTGCGTATCAGCCAACCCATGAGGGCCACCGGCATAGATAGTAAGTTTCGCATCTTTAATAAGCTTAACTGCAAGTTTGGCCGAAGCACCGATAGGTACAATCTGGTCGTCGTCGCCATGGATAAGAAGTGTAGGGACATCGATTTTTTTCAGATCAGCAGTAAAATCTGTTTCCGAAAAAGCTTTGATGCATTCCAACTCGCTCTGCAAACTACCCATCATTCCCTGGAACCAGAATGCATCGCGCATGCCCTGGGTTGCCTTGCTGCCTTTGCGGTTTGCACCGAAAAAGGCTTCAGACAGGTTTTTGAAAAACTGGGAACGGTCGGCTGCAACGCCAGTACGGATATCGTTAAACGCGCTTATTGGCGTTCCTCCCGGATTTGCTGCCGTTTTGAGCATAAGCGGTGTCACCGAACCCATCAATACTACCCTTGCGACGCGCGATGTGCCGTGGCGGCCAATGTAACGGGCAACTTCTCCGCCACCTGTAGAATGACCTATGAGAGTAGCCTCTTTAAGGTCGAGCAATTCGAACAGTTCGGATAAATCATCGGCATAGGTATCCATATCATTGCCATTCCATGGCTGACCCGAACGGCCATGACCCCGACGGTCGTGCGCAATACAGCGATAGCCGTGCGAGGCCAGGAAAACCATCTGCGATTCCCATGCATCGGCATCAAGTGGCCATCCGTGACTGAAAACTACCGGGTTGCC
>JBBRRV010000242.1:0-3563 GCA_038246075.1 Bacteroidales bacterium | reverse complement strand
GTTGAATCTGCTTTCTCCATGATCTGTTCTGTTAATAATCAGTCAGCAAAGATAGTTTATTAAATAGTACTATGCAATACATAGTACTATTTATTCTAGGGAAAGCGCATAAATAATTTATAATCTATTGATATGGCGAAGATTGTAATCAAAAAAAATTCCGGCACCTTGCGGGGCCGGAATAGAAATGATCATCAATATGGCTTAAAACAGAAATGTACTACAAAGGCTCCTGTTTATTTAGCCGTATACAATTCAATAATTTTAAGGATGACTTCCGAAGCTTTCACCATCGACTCCAGCGGCACATATTCATATTTGCCGTGGAAATTATGCCCGCCGGCGAAAATATTAGGGCAGGGAAGTCCCATGTAGGATAAACGGGCACCGTCGGTGCCGCCGCGGATGGGAACAACCTTAGGCAGAATGCCCAGCTGTTCCATGGCTTCCTGTGCGGTGGCCACAACGTGGTAAACCGGTTCAACCATCTCACGCATGTTAAAGTACTGGTCCTTGAACTCGAGCTTAAAGGTCTTTTCGCCATAACGCTGGTTCATATAGGCCGCCAGTTCGGTGATAAAAACCTTCTTCTTTTCGAATTTAGCCCTATCGTGATCACGTATGATGTATTGCAGGTAAGCCTTTTCAACGGCGCCTTCCATCTTTACAATATGATAAAAACCTTCATAATCCTGGGTGAACTCAGGACGTTCGTTTACCGGCAGCAGTGCATTGAACTCCATGGCCATGATCATGGCGTTCATCATCTTGTTCTTGGCATAGCCGGGGTGAATATTTTTGCCCTGGATATAAACCTTGGCACTGCAGGCATTAAAATTTTCGTACTCCAGTTCACCGATACCGCCGCCATCCATCGTATAAGCAAACTCGGCATTGAATTTTTTAACATCAAATTTATCCACACCACGACCCACTTCTTCATCGGGAGTGAAGCCAATGCGGATGGTTCCGTGTTTGATCTCCGGATGTTTAACCAGGTATTCAATTGCAGTCATTATTTCGGTAATACCTGCCTTGTCATCTGCGCCAAGCAGGGTTGTGCCGTCAGTAACGATCAGCGTCTGACCAATATATTCGGACATTTCGGAAAAATCGACAGGAGAAAGCACGACATTGTTTTCAGCATTCAATAGGATATCCTTGCCATCATAATTCTTCACCAAACGGGCCGTGGAAGCATTCCCGGGCATATCGGGGCTGGTGTCCATATGGGCGACAAAGCCGATGACCGGTACTTTCTTATCCACATTGGAAGGCAATGTGGCCATGATGTATCCGTTTTCGTCGAGCGAAACATTTTCCAGTTTCAGCGCAAGTAATTCGCCCTGCAGAACTTTAGCCAGGTCAAATTGCTTTGCCGTGCTGGGTGTTGTTTCCGAATCCTCGTTGCTTTGTGTATCAATGCTGATATATTTCAAAAAGCGTTTTAAAATTTCTTCTTTCATGAGCGTATCAATTTTAAAGAATGTTTGTGAATGCCTGTTCAAAGGCTGTTTCATTTTTGATTCCCCCTTTCGAAATTACGAAATTACGAAATTGCAAAAACGAGAAATTTCTATTATTAATCGTTTTCCTTCGCGCGGAATGATTCCCAGATAAAATAAGCGATCAGTCCGATGAAAGCGACGAGTGCGGTAATCTGAGCTCCTACTGAACTTGAATCACCCCAGACTTTCAGATTCATTGCTTCCCCGTCGCCGGTAAAGAAGATGATGAAAGCGCCAAGCACACCAAACAAGGCCGCTCCGGCAATAAATCCGCTGGCAATCAGAATTCCTCTCTGAACGCGGCTGTTATTGAGTTTTTCGTTTTTGGTACTCTTGCTGAACCAATTGTTGAGCAATCCACCTACGACAAGCGGCGTATTCAGATCAAGTGGAATAAACATTCCCAATGCGAACGCAAGCGGGGAGATCTTGAGCCAGTTCACCAGGATAGAAATGATGGCGCCGGTTCCCAGCAATACCCAACTTACACCATGTCCCGACATGAGTGGTTCTATGATGGAAGCCATGGCATTTGCCTGTGGCGCGGTCATTGGCGAAGGATGAGCTGGTGTCTGAACAAAACCATAAGCCTGGTTCAGGATATAGATGACGATGCCTACCGTGGCAGCTGAAACCAGCGTTCCCAGGAATTTAAACGATTCCTGTTTTTTAGGGGTGGTGCCCAGCCAGTAACCAACCTTTAAGTCGGTGATGAAACCACCGGCCATTGAAAGTGCCGTGCAAACGATGCCCCCGATGATCAGCGAACTGACCATGCCCTGCCAGCCTTTCAGGCCAACCGATACCAGGATTACCGATGAAAGGATAAGTGTCATGAGGGTCATGCCCGACACTGGATTTGAACCTACGATGGCAATGGCATTAGCTGCAACCGTAGTAAAGAGAAAGGAAACGATGATTACCGTGACCAGTGCAACAACAGCCTGTAACATGGTTATTTTGACACCAAAAATCAGGAATACGAAAATAGCAGCCAGTGTGAGGAATAAGAACAACATTACAAATGACATCTTGATATCTGTCTGCGTTCTTTCAGCTTTTTCTTCCATATGGGTTTTGGAGCCCATGCCAAATGCAAGTTTAAAGGCCCCGGCAATCACCCCTGAGGATTTGATGATGCCGATGATACCTGCCATGGCGATAGCGCCAACGCCAATCGGGCGCACATAGGCTTTAAAGATCATTTCGGCGGTCATGGCATCGAAGGGATTTGCACCTCCACCGAGTGTTGCCATAATATTACCTGCTTCATTGACCAGCGGAACCAGCACAAACCAGCTCAACAGGGAGCCAACGGTAATGATGAGTGAATATTTAAGACCTACAAGGTATCCAAAGCTGAAGATCAGGGCGCTTACGTTGAATTTGAAAACCATTTTCACTTTGGTAGCCAGAACTTCCCCCATGGGAACGATGCGGGATGTGATCACCTCTGCCCATAGCCTGAAGGCCGAAAAACAAAAGTCGAAAAGACCACCTATCAGGCCGCTCACGATAAGCAGTTTTGCCTGTGTTCCGCCTTTTTCGCCTGTCATCAGAATCTCTGTAATGGCAGTTGCTTCAGGGAAGGGAAGCACTCCGTGCATGTCTTTAACGAAATATTTACGGAAAGGGATCAGGAATAAGATTCCTAAAAAGCCTCCCAGCAGTGAAGAGAAGAATATCTGCCAGAAATCGACCTGGATTTCCGGGTATTTTGCCTGCAGAATATATAAACCAGGTATGGTGAAAACGGCACCGGCCACAATAACACCTGAACTGGCACCTATCGACTGGATGATGACATTCTGGCCAAGGGCATTCTTCTTGCGCACTGCGGCAGATGCGCCGACGGCTATTATAGAGATAGGTATGGCAGCTTCGAAAACCTGCCCTATCTTAAGTCCGGAATAAGCTGCGGCAGCAGAAAAGATCAATGCCATCAGCAAACCCATTCCGACCGACCAGAAAGTAACCTCAGGCAGGTGCAGGTGGGCTGCCATTACTGGTTTATACTCTTCTCCTGCTTTCAGTTCGCGATAAGCGTTTTCAGGC
>JBBRRV010000241.1:0-3638 GCA_038246075.1 Bacteroidales bacterium | reverse complement strand
CCGACAATGAGCAGATAGATGCCCATAACGAAACCACCCAAAATCATGATTACGGCGCCTATCCTCAGTTTCCACCAGGAGACAATATAACCTGCTACCGAAAACAGTATCATGACCATGATGGGAATGACATCAGTCTTGCCCGCCAGGAGATCAGGTACACCTTCGCCAGTCAGAAATAAAACAAAGAAGAATGAAGGTATAAAGCCCAGCCCTCTGGCTGTCCAACGCATCGTTTCCATAAGGGTAATGCGAGCCAGGCGTTTAGTTTCAGATAATTCCATTTATTGATTGTCAGGAAATTTCAAATTTACATCGATTAGCGGTTAAATGAACATTCGCGCCAAAAGATTCGCATTTCGCGACAGCATCTTGTTGAGTGCGTTTTATTTGCTGTACGAATAAAGGGGGAAATACAAAACGCCAGATTATTTGGATGTAAAATCCTGGTTAACGGTGATATAACCAGGGTAAGGAATCTGAAAACCTGCTATCAGAATAGTCGGTTTTGCTTTGAGCGTAATGCGCGAAGGTGAGTTGCCTTGTCCGGCCAGGTTAAATGCAAAATTGAGTATGGCATTGCCGCTCTTCCCGGTCAATGATTTTTTAAGATCAGTGCTTATTTGCAGCGGGATAAGCACCGTACCCTGGTTGGCAGGAATCACGATCTGCTGGGTATTGGTCCCGTTAGCCATTTCGATGTTATCAATGAGTAAGATCCAGTCGATGCGCTGCATGGAAGCCTGAGAAGTATTGGGATTGCGTGCCTCCACATTCAGTGTAAAGCTGAGCGGCAGTTGCTGCCCGGTCATGGCAGCGCTAATCCTGGCTGCATCGATAAAGTTCAGGTCGCTGAGTTTTTGAATCTGCTGAATATTCACCCCTGCCAGGCTTGTACCTTCAACTGTTTTGAGGCGAAAATCACATTTTGTCATCATTCCCATCTGCTGCACCTGCTGCATGACATCACAGGACGAAAAAACAAGACTCATCATTAACAGGACTAATATCTTTTTCACAGTAGCAGATTTAAGGTTAAAAACAAAACTAAATGGACGGAAGATTTTGGGATGTTAGCATCACGATCTTCTGTGCCCGCAAAAATTACAGGTAACCTATTGAACGCCGCTGCGTGAAACACGCTTGCGTTCGGTCTCATCAAGTATAATCTTGCGGATACGCAATGAACGCGGTGTAATTTCGAGATATTCGTCTCCGGCAATAAATTCCATGGCTTCTTCCAATGAAAACTTAATCGGAGGAATGATCATGGTTTTTACGTCACTTCCGGAAGCACGCATATTCGTCAGTTTTTTGGTCTTACAGACATTGATAATCAAATCGTCGGGGCGGATATGTTCGCCAATGATCTGACCGGAATAAATCTCTTCGCTCGGGAAGATGAAGAATGCGCCTCTGTCCTGCAGCTTATCAATGGCAAACGGGATGGCTACACCTGTTTCCAGTGAAATGAGTGAACCTCTCCAGCGTCCGGGAATATCACCCTTATAAGGCTCATATGCTTTGAAACGGTGTGCCATGATGGCTTCCCCTTCCGAAACGTTCAGAATATTATTGCGCAAACCGATGATGCCACGCGAAGGAATGCTGAATTCCAGGTGAATGCGTTCGCCATGTGTTTCAATATTCAGAATTTCACCCCTGCGTTGGGTAACAAGTTCGATCACCTTACCCGAAAAAGCTTCGGGTACGTGTACGGTAAGGAATTCGACAGGTTCGTGGTCCTTGCCATCAATTTTTTTGATAATGACCTTAGGCTGACCTACCTGCATTTCATAACCTTCCCGACGCATGGTCTCGATGAGGATGGAAATGTGAAGAATTCCACGACCGAAGACAATATAGGATTCCGTAGTTTCGCTTTCCTCGACGCGCATAGCGAGATTTTTTTCTGTTTCATGAAACAGGCGTTCGCGCAATTGGCGTGATGTTACAAATTTACCTTCACGTCCATAAAAAGGAGAATTATTGATGGTAAAAACCATGCTCATCGTAGGTTCGTCGATACTGATCGGCTTCAGTGCTTCAGGATTTTCAACATCAGCAATGGTATCGCCAATCTCAAAATCTTCAATACCTAAAAGTGCGACTATTTCACCTGCATAGATATCTCCTTTTGCTTTCTCTTTGGCAAGTCCTTCAAAGGTGAACAACTCTTTTATCTTTGACTTGAATACTTTTCCATCCCGTTTAACCAGTGCGACATTCATACCACCACGAATGACTCCACGTTCCAGCCTACCGACAGCGATACGCCCGGTAAATGAGGAATAATCCAGTGAAGTGATCTGCATCTGAACGGTACCTTCGACATATTTAGCTTTTGGAATATGTTTGACGATCATATCCAGCAGGTAACTGACATCTGTTGTTGGTTTGTTCCAGTCTTCCGACATCCAGCCCTCTTTAGAAGAACCATAAACGGTTGGAAAATCAAGCTGATCTTCAGTAGCATCAAGGCTGAACATCAGATCAAATACGGCTTCGTGGACCTCGTCGGGACGGCAGTTTGGTTTATCAACTTTATTAATTACAACAATTGGTTTCAGATTGAGCGCAAGTGCTTTCTGCAATACGAAACGCGTCTGTGGCATGGGGCCTTCAAAAGCATCTACCAGCAGGATCACGCCATCGGCCATATTTAAAACACGTTCGACTTCACCACCAAAATCGCTGTGACCAGGGGTGTCAATAATATTAATTTTTACGCCGTTATAACGAACGGAAACGTTCTTCGACAAAATGGTAATTCCTCTTTCCCGCTCCAGGTCGTTGCTATCGAGGATCAGGTCCCCCATTTTCTGATTGTCGCGGAAGAGGTTAACCTGGTATAAAATACGGTCAACAAGTGTTGTTTTTCCATGATCCACATGGGCAATAATGGCAATATTACGAATATCGTGCATGTATAAAATTTGGTCTAATTATTTGAAATGGAGTGCAAAATTAGGCATTTATAAGGTGCAATCTGTAAAACAATCGCATTTTCGCATATAATATAACGCAAATTTGTGTAAAATAGCTTTGCAAAATGGCTCATACTGTGGGTTTTAGAAAATTATCAAATGTGCTGTTGTGCACATTAAAATCGGAGCGCCTGTCGGGGTATATCTATTTTTCACGACATTTATGCACTCAAATACTTTATTAAGTCCTATGTCGAAAATTGTTGCCTATTCCGAAGCTGCCTCCATCGGCATTCACAGTATGGTGCTGATTTCCCGTTCCGGAGAGATGATGAACGTGATGAAGATTGCCGAAGCCACCGGATCTTCAAGACATCATGTGGCCAAAATCCTTCAGCGTCTTGTGAAGGAAGGTTTCCTCCTGTCCTCACGGGGTCCATCCGGTGGTTTTTCACTCAATGTTGATCCGGCACAATTATCCCTGCTGCGTATTTACGAAGCCATCGAAGGGAAGATCATCATCCCGAAATGTCCGAGCGAACATCCGGTATGCCCTTTTGGAAAATGCATCATGGGCAATGTTGTTGGCCAGATGACGCAGCTTTTCACCGACTATCTCTCCAAAAATACTGTTGCGGATCTGATGTATTATTAAGAGTTCAGTTAAGGAGAAAAGTTAAATCCCAAGATCCAAGATCCAAATTCCAAATT
>JBBRRV010000240.1:0-3669 GCA_038246075.1 Bacteroidales bacterium | reverse complement strand
TTTGACGGATTAGCGTCGTGCATCAGGTTATAGACGGCATCAAATACATCTTCCGCATTAGGATTTGAGAAGTAATCTCCATCGGTACCATAGGCCGCACGATGTGCCTGTGCTGTCACGGTTCGTGGCTCGCAATCGAGGTGATAATAACCTTTCTGTTCTTCCAGCACTTTCTGCATCATATAAGCAGTTGCACCACCGGGAACATCCTCATCAAAAAAGACAATCCTGTTCGTCTTCTTCAGCGATTCCAGGATTGAATGGTTTATATCGAAGGGCTCTAGCGACTGCACATCGATAAGCTCGGCAGAAATGCCGAAGTCGTGCAGCTGGGCTACAGCATCCTGTGCAATACGCACGCAGGAGCCATAGGTAACGATAGTGATATCGCTACCCTGTTCCATCACTTCAGGAATACCCACCGGGATAAGAAATTCTCCGATATTCTCAGGCATTTTTTCCTTCAGGCGGTAAGCGTTTAGTGGTTCGATGATCAGCGCAGGTTCGTCGGAGCGCAACATCGTGTTGTAAAATCCGGCAGCGCGGGTCATGTCGCGTGGTACCAGCACATGAATCCCCCTGATGGAATTGATCACCATACTCAAGGGAGAGCCCGAATGCCATATACCTTCGAGCCTGTGGCCCCGTGTGGTGATGATCAGCGGTGCCTTTTGCCCGCCGCGGGTCCGGTAAAGCAATGTTGCCAGGTCATCGCTTAGAACCTGCAAGCCATACAACAGGTAATCGAAATATTGAATCTCAGCCACCGGACGCAGACCACGCATGGCCATGCCAATTCCCTGTCCGATGATGGTGCTCTCGCGAATGCCGGTATCAAATATCCTGTCCTCGCCATATTTCAATTGCAAGCCTTCGTAGGTCTGGTTTACTCCGCCGATCTTTCCGACATCTTCGCCGAAAATCATGACCTTCTTATTTCGCTCCAGGATGTAATCCCAGTTTTCACGCAGTATTTCCCTCCCGGGAACAAGAGGTGAATCATTGGAATACAACGGGGCAATACCTTGAATCAATGCAGCTGCCTGGGAGGATTCACTGTAAAGATGTGAACTATAGCGGATGCGGCTGTCAGCCATTTCGAGTCCAAGCCAATTAGTTACATTGATTTTTAAGGAATTGGAAGGATTGGAGCAGGAGTTGCAGATAAGCCTCAGTATCTTCTTGGCCGCCGACATGATATCTTTACGACAAGGTTCTGCGATAATGCGCAGATCGTGTTTAATATGATCAATTTTGGCTGTTTTGGCGCAATTGCATGTTGTGACATCGGCGAGTTGCAGAAACTCGTCACGCATCTTTATCAGGGGCCTGATGTAATTGTTCCATGCTTTGCGTCGGGCCAGCTTAACCTTTTCTATAGCCATACGCTCAATTTCATCTAATTCCGCGGCATCAGCAATTCCGGCGGTGAGAATCCATTCGCGCATCTTTACAATACAGTCGTATTCCTTCTCCCATCCGAGCTGTTCCTTCGATTTGTAGCGCTCGTGCGAACCCGAAGTGGAATGACCCTGGGGCTGTGTCATCTCCGATATGTGAAAAAGCACCGGCACATGATCCCTCCGGCAAATATCAATTCCTTTTTCATACATCCGGCATAAGCTTTCATAATCCCATCCTTTGGCATGCATGATTTCAAGTCCTTCTCCGTTTTCATCTTTTGCGAATCCTGAGAGCGCAGCCGAAATATTCTGTTTGGTCGTTTGCAACTTATTGGGAACAGAAATACCCCATCCGTCATCCCAGACGGATATAGCCATAGGCACCTGCAGTACACCGGCAGCATTGATGGTTTCGAAGAAATGACCTTCGGAAGTGCTGGCATCGCCGATGGTACCAAAAGCTACTTCATTTCCGTTGTCGGAAAAAGTGTTCATATCATGCAAATCTTTGTTCCTGCGGAACAGCTTTGATGCCAGTGCGAGTCCCAGGAGCCTGGGCATTTGACCTGCTGTAGGTGATATATCAGCTGATGAGTTTCGTTGATGCAACAGATCTTTCCATTCCCCGTTCTCCTGAAGGCTGCGGGTAGAAAAATGGTTGTTCATTAACCGTCCGGCATTGCCCGGATTGAATTCATGATCTGTGTCACCATAAATTTGTGCAAAGAATTCTTCAAGTGAGAACATGCCCGTTGCCAGCATAAAGGTCTGATCGCGGTAATAACCCGAACGCCAGTCGCCTGGCCGGAATACCCTGGCCATAGCAAGCTGGGCTAATTCCTTGCCATCACCAAAAATACCAAATTTGCCTTTACCGCTGAGCACCTCACGTCGTCCGAACAGGCTGGCCTGCCTGCTTTCGTTGGCGATTCTGTAGTCATCAAGAATCTGCTTACGGCTCATATTATTTTCAACAGTGCTGAGAGCTGTTTTCGTTTTCAATTGATCAGCATTTCTAATTTCAGACATCAGCACTATTGTTTATGCTTTAACAAAATCAAACCGGTATGGTTCAAGGTCGGGTTGTTAAACCTTGTTATACGCTTACTGGACATAAAAACCGGTTCAGTCATTTTTTAGTTGATTATTGACCATTAATAATTTTCAGCCAGTATTTCGAAATACGCCTGTGGATGTTCACAGCCCGGGCAATTTTTCAGCGCACGTTCACTTTCATATATCAACCCGCATTTCCGGCATATCCATTTGACTTTTTTCTCGCGACGAAAAACACGGTCGTTCACAATATTTTCCGCCAGGATATCAAATCTATTGGAATAGAAGGTCTTGATCTGTCGGAAAAGTTTAAACCGGGTAGCAATCTGCTTAAAACCTTCATCCCAGGCGGTCTTTTCGAACTGCGTAAACAGTTCATCAGCTCCATTATGTTCTGAGGAAGTTGCTTCCCTAAGATTTTCAAGTGTTCTACCTATTGGCGGAATGGAAAGCGTTGAACGCGCTTCGACTGAAATCCCTTCCAGAAAGCGGAACATCGTCTTTGTATGAGATTTCTTCTGCTCGGCTACTTCAAGAAAAATGGCGGCCATTTGCTCAAAACCATCTTTTTTTGCCTGCTTGGAAAACCAGGAATATTTTTGAATGGCCAGAGTTTCAATTGCCAGGGCCTGAATGAGATTCCCTGCTGTTCGTGATTCTTTTAAATCCATAACTCCTGTTTTTGAAGAAAGTTAAAATCTGATTTACACCTGAAGACCTTACAGTTGACCAGCCATAAAAGGATGCTCATCTGCTGCCATGTTAATTCAGGCAAGTGCTAAGATAACTCATTTTTGTCTGAACCCTTCAAATTCTGTTTGCCACATTTCGGATACAAATCCAATTCCCATATAGATTAAAGGCCACCTTTGCAGGCAGCCTTAAGAAAGTTTTTAAAGCAAAATATTAGAAAGTAGTGGATTACCATTTAGCTAAGCCGCACTTTTTCCGATGATCAATTTTTCACTTTTCCACGCTCTCGTCCGTCACTCCTTTTTCAGATCTACTTTCAATTACCCTTTATCCAATTGACAATTCTGTCACTCATCGGGCTTTCTTTGGGAGCTACCATCCCGACGAGTTTACCGTTTTCATCAATCATGAATTTCTGAAAATTCCAGGTGACTTCGGCATCCATTACACCATTTTCAGCTTTCGAGGTAAGCCATTTGTAGATAGGATCTGCATCATCACCTTTCACGGAAATTTT
>JBBRRV010000239.1:0-3670 GCA_038246075.1 Bacteroidales bacterium | reverse complement strand
GAGAAGCAGAATTTGCACAATCAAAAGCGGATTATATTTCGAAATTTAGCATAGCACTGAAGGAAGCTAATGAAAGTGTATATTGGATCATGCTGCTCAAAGATTCAGCTTATATTAGCAAAGAAACAGCTTTATCTATTGAAGCCAATAACCAAGAACTTATACGTATGCTCGTTGCTTCCATCAAAACGCTTAAGGCAACTAAAAACTAAGAACTAAAAACTAAAAGATAAAAGTTAAAAGACTTTCAAACTTGAATAGAATACAGAAACACGCTGCTTGATAATTAAAGAAGGTCAATTATTTAATCCAAAATCTAATATCGAACCAGGAAACCAAACTATTAGTTTTTAGTTATTAACTTTTAGTTTCCTCCCCCCAACTTTACACTTATGTCTCCCATTAGCAACAAAATCCCCCCCGCGCCCAAATGGTTCGCAGTATACACAAAATCCCGTCAGGAGAAAAAAGCCGCCACCGAGCTGGAAAGAATGGAGATTTCCTGCTTCCTTCCGCTGCATAAAGTTTTGCGGCAATGGAGCGACCGGAAAAAATGGGTCGAGGTTCCGCTCTTTAACTCATACCTGTTTGTAAATATCACCGAAAAGGAATACAATGCTGTGCTCCAGGTCATGGGCGTGGTGCGCTTCATCACTTTCGAAGGAAAGGCTGTTGCTATTCCCTTGCCTCAGATCGAGGCCATTAAAATCTATATCGAGCAGGAGTCACCGGATTATATAGGCGAAGAGATCCCCATGGAAGCCGGCGCCAATGTGGAAGTGATCAGAGGGGCCATGACAGGGCTTTCGGGGATACTGCTAAACATCAAAGGCAAACACCGCGTGAAAGTGGAGATTGACTGCCTCGGGCAGAGCCTGATCATTGATATTCCTAAGTCAAGTTTGAAGATGCTCTAATAATGAAACCACTAAGGCAATCAGGGCATTGAGGAGCATTTTACAATTTGACGATTTGACGATTTGCCAATTTGACGATTTGACGATTTGACGATTTGACGATTTGATGATTTGACGATTTGATGATTTGACGATTTGTCAATTTGCCAATTTGCCAATTTGATAATTTGATAATTTGTCAATTTGCCAATTTGCCATTATACCAACAAAAGAATTTGAATTGGGCGAGGTGAGCTCGCGAAAACACGACACTTCAAAAGCAACTGGTTAACAATTTCAACCAAGGTATCGTCCCTAACGGGACTGAAAGAAGGTGGGAAAAAAGTGCCTAGAGTGCCTAGAGTGCATGGAGTGCGCTTGAGTTGGCGTAATTAATTCCGTTTTTAATTAAAGATAGGAAATCGTAAATGGAATTTTAGATAGTCCCGTAGGGACTGAATATTGGTAGTAGAATAATTGGAAAAGGTGATAAAAGTCCCGTAGGGACGAAATATTGGCATCAATTTTATATTCTTTTCTATATGCTTTTCAATGTGCGTTAAACAGGCTGCTGTGGTTATTTTATTTCAAAATTCCAATCTAATCTACGCTGGCGCATTCTATGACTTGTGCCTGGAACAATGAACGGGTTTGAAATTGGTATCAAAATTTAATTATCATTTTGGTGTAGCATAAAATGAGGGACATTGCTCCGAAAAAAGGAATTGCCAGGAAGACACGAAGACATAAAGGTTTGCCTACGGGCAGGTGTCTTTGTGCATCTTGGTGTCTTATTGCCTAAATCCCCGCTGCCGCATGGCTTCAAACACCAGCACCGCCGCCGAAATAGAAACATTGAGAGAATCGATACGCCCGAGCATGGGGATCTTGATGTGATGATCCGCGCCATCGAGCCATATGTCGCTGAGGCCGGTGGCTTCGGTGCCCATGATGAGCGCTGCCGGTCCCGACAGGTTGGTCTCGTGGTAAAATTCCGTTGCGGTGAGTGCGGCAGCATAAGTCACAATATGTTGTTCGCGCAACCATACCATCGCTTCCATATTGCTGCAGGCCACCACCTGGTTGGTAAATATACATCCGATACTGGAGCGGATGGTATTCGGATTGTACAGGTCCGACAATGGATCGCAAACGATCACTGCATCCACCCTTGCGGCATCGGCAGTGCGCAGCACAGCGCCAAGGTTACCGGGCTTCTCGACGGCTTCCAGAACGATGACCAGCGGACAATCACTTAATTTAAGATCCTGGAGTTTAAGAAACTGTGGCTCTGCCACTGCAATGAGTCCGTCAGAGGCTTCGCGGTAGGCCAGTTTTTCAAATACTTCGGGGCTGATCTCGAAAATATTCCGGTGATCAATATGTTTTTGCAATTCATCCAGATGGTTCCCGCCATCCATCTGGCGGCAGGAATAAAGTTCCTTTACGGGGAATCCGGCACCAATAGCCAGGCTTATTTCGCGGTAGCCTTCAATGATGATCCTGTTCAGCAGGCGCCGTTCGCGCGATCGCTTCAGGGCAACAAGGGTTTTTACCCTGGGATTCTGGTGGGATGTGATTTTTTCGAACATGCTTTTTGTTTAGTGAAGCAAATTTATACTTTTTAAATCGCAATTCGAATTCCAAAGTTTTAACCATGGATATGGAGAACACAGAGAAATACAGCGGTTTGCATAAAATGAAATTTTTATCACAAGATAAAGCTTAAAAGGTGTAAAAAAGGTACAAAAAAAGGTTTAATATGGTGCGATTATCGTATTTTTATTAAAACGGGCTATGGAGTTTGAGTTTGATAATGAAAAAAGCAGGTCCAATAGCAATAAGCAAGAAATTGATTTTATGCAAGCACAGCCCCGGCCAGGAGCATTGATGAACCGAGGTTTGTGATCATCGGCAGGTTGGAAAACGAGATATGGTCGGCAATTTTTACGATCAGAGCTGATGTGATTCGAATAATAGCTGTAAGAAGATCAAGGGAAAATGAGAAAGAAATCTATGAGCGCTGAAAAGCTGGATGAAAAATTTGATGCAGGAGAAGATATCGTTGAATATCTTGATCTTTCGAAGGCAGAACGCCCCGGATTAAAGCACCGCCGGGTAAGCATTGACTTTCCTTCCTGGATGGTACAGGAACTCGACCGTGAAGCGCAACGGTTGGGTGTTCCGCGACAGTCGGTCATTAAAGTCTGGATTTCCGAAAGGTTACATCCGGAGAAAGGTTAAAGGAGAAAGGCTAAAGTAGAAAACAGGGTCGGAGTGGAGTATATTTTTTCACCATAATAGGAGGCACATAGGGCACAATAGGCTTTCTAAAACTGTTCCGGCATTCCCAGATAAGATAAATAAATAATCTATGTGTTTTTCTATGTGCGTTAGTGTGTCTACTGTGGTTTTGTTATTAAAAATTAAAAATTTCTGACTTACTGAATAATGTCACGAGCGGAGCGAGTGACGAATTAAAGCGAAATATGAAATGGTTAACAGATCTGCGATAATCAAAAGAAACTCATTCTGAAATTTTGCTTGAATTGCGTGAAGCGATTTCAGTCACAAAGTTGGTGATCTGACCAAAATCTGCGCAAATCTGCGTGCAATTTCTTCTTCGAAATTACCTGACGATTAATCGTAGAACAACCACGACACCCCGAATTTAAACGCCCTGTCCGGCTGCGGATAATGTGGCGTCATGAAGTAACTGTAATCCATCCACCCACTGTTTACGTGCTGATATTTCACAAACAGCCTTGCCCGTT